>NZ_JBIRXS010000004.1:0-516927 GCF_044389235.1 Rhodococcus sp. NPDC019647
TCCGGTTTGCTGGCCAAGGCAATCCGACGGATCGCGGCCACCGGCAAGCGGATCCAGGCCGCCGGTGGAGCGACCCGCACCACGGTCCGGGACCGGTCCCGTGCGGCGGGCAAGCGGGCGCACGCGATCGGATTCAAGCTGCGATCGCGCAGCGCCGCCGGACGCGACGAGGCCCTGGCCGCGGTCCGGCGCACGACCGGGGAGCTGGCCGATCTGGCCGAGACCGCCGCCACCGATGCCGAACGGCTGCTTACCAACGCGAAACAGGCGCTCCGCCGGGCACGCGCCAAGGCCACAGCCCAGAGGACCCAGGGCGAGCACGACGCAGCCGCCGGACGCCGGCGCGGACGCCTGGCCCGCGCCATCGACGACCTCGAGGACCTGGTCACCGCCACCCGGCAGATCACCGCGCAGACCCGACAACGGTTGGCCGGTCGGACCCCGGACGGAGCCACCCGGCGAGTCAGCCTGCACGACGCCGACGCCCGGCCCATCGCCAAGGGACGACTCGGTAAGCCCATCGAGTTCGGCCACAAGGCCCAGCTCGTCGAAGGCGACGACGGCGTGATCGTGGATCACAACGTCGAACGCGGCAACCCGGCCGACGCGCCCCAGCTGGCACCGGCTGTGGATCGGGTCCGCAAACGCGCCGGGCGCCCGCCACGCACGGTCACCGCCGACCGCGGCTACGGCGAGAAAGCCGTCGACGACGACCTCCGCGACCTCGGCGTGCGCAACGTGGCGATCCCCCGCAAGGGCAAACCCTCGGCTGGCCGGCGAGCAGAGGAACACCGCCCAGCGTTCCGACGAACAATCAAGTGGCGCACCGGCGTCGAAGGCAGAATCAGCGCCCTCAAACGCGGATACGGCTGGGACCGCACCCGCATCGACAGCACCGAAGGCGCCAAGATCTGGATCGGCCACGGGGTCCTGGCGCACAACCTGGTCAAGATCAGCACTCTGGCAGCGTGAAGGAAGCGGATCGGGGGGACTTACGGCCAACCCAATCCTGACCGGCCGAGAACAGCCAAATCATGCTCACCGTGGCGCCTCATTTTTCAGGTCGAAGTAACTAGGACAAGCGCCCAGTGATGTCAGTCACGCACGATGGTCCCCAGGCGGAGAGCCGCCCGCCCCGGGGAGATGCCCGTGAGTGCCATCCAGAGGAGACTGACAATGAGCTATAGCCTAGACCGTCCCAGTGCGACCGACGCCGACCGAGCGCTTCGAGAAGACTTGGTCGCTCGGGCAGCGAAACTGCGCGGAATCGTCGCCGGCAATGCGGAAAAAAACGAGCGCGATCGCCGCGTATCCCAGGAATCCATCGATGCTATCGAAGAAGCCGGGCTGTTCTCCATCACCCGGCCGCGGCGCTTCGGGGGATTCCAGGTCGATATCAGGACGAAGATCGAGGTGTCCCGCGAGCTGGCGCGTGGCGACGGCTCCACCGCCTGGGTCACGGCGCTTCTCAACGGTGCAGCCTGGCTCGCCGGCGACTACAGCGAGCAGGCACAGCAGGACGTATGGGGACAGGATCAATCGAATCGACTCTGCTCCGTCTTCGCTCCCTCGGCCACCACCAAGCGAGTCGACGGCGGCTTCGTCGTCACCGGTAGTTGGGGGTACGCAAGTGGCTCGTACCACGCACAGTGGGCACACCTGGGCATCCCGATCGTCAACGAGGCGGGGGAACCGGTTGATCAGGGACTGGCACTCATTCCGATGAGTGACCTTTCCATCGAGGAGACGTGGTTCGTCGCGGGGATGTGTGGCACCGGCAGCAACACGTTGAGCTGTGAAGAGGTCTTCGTACCCGACCACCGGGTGCTGTCGCTCTCGAAGGCGCTGGGCGGCAAGTTCGATACACCGTTCACCGATGAAGCGCTGTACCGGTCACCCTTCGTTCCGGTAGCACTCCTGCTCGTCGTGGGACCGCAGCTCGGTATGGCGCAGGCGGCATTGGATCTGGCCATCGAGAAGGCACCGAAGCGGCGCATGGCCTACACCGAGTACGGCAGCCAGGTCGAGGCGCCCACGGTTCAGCTTCTGCTCGCCAAGGCGGCGTCCCTGGTGGACACAGCACACCTGCACGCGTATCGAGCGGCGGCGGATATCGACGAGGCCGCACACCACGGTGTGGTGATGGACTACAAGTCACGGGCGCGCGCTCGGATGGACGTGGCAGCAGCGATTACTGCGGCGCGGGAAGCAGTCCGCACCGTCGCGGCCGCTCACGGCGCGTCGACGTTCGCCGAAGTCAATCCGCTGCAGCGCATCATGCGCGATATCGAGGCCGCCAGTCTGCACGCCGTCACCGACCCGCAGATCAGCGCACTCGTCTACGGCCGGGCCCTCGTCGGCGTCGAGGGAGGTGTTACTCCCCTGATCTGATCGATCGGCCCCTTGCAAACTGCAGTGCTCCAGCGATAGTGAAGGACCGCGACGATGCGGAATGCGCCCGACGCCCAACCGGAAGTATCCCAGGACGATGCTGGGCATCACTGGGTACGCGCGCTGCACTCCGACGCCGAATCGCCTGTGGAGCCGGTGTGCAGTCCCGAGACGATCGCTTCGGCCGTTGCGCAAGTGGGACCAGGCCCGGTGCAGTGGGCGGTCGAGTTGGGGGCGCGAATCGCAGATCGCACCATCCGACGGTTACCGGAGTTCGGAGGTGGTCGTGCGAGTGTGACCACGCTGCGCATGGGAACCGAGCAAGTCGCGATCTACATGGTGCGCAGCCTGGACGCCGGTCACATGTTTCACACACCCAATAGTGCGGAATCTATCTCGATGATTCACGACTACGTCCACCGCCGGGTTCCGATGGACCGTATCTGGGCCGGCATGCGATACGGACACGCTTGGCTGACGGAGGAATTCATGGCCGCCTGCCGAACGTTGGTCGACCGGGACCAGCGTGCCGAGGAACTCGAATCAGTATCACAGATTCTGTTCGAGCAGGTCATCACCTATGCCGCGGAGCTGGGCGAGTTGTACCGTGTCGAGAACGAGGCATGGATATCGAGTGCTGAATTCGCTCGCGATGATGCACTCCGATCGATCCTCGAAGGGGACGAGATTGACGAGAACGCCGTCTCTCAAACCCTGAGATACCCACTCAGCCAGTTCCATGTCGCACTTTTTCTCGAGGCCGCCACCGAGGAGGAGTCGGCGGGGCCTGCCGATCTGCACGCGGCGGCAACCGAGCTATTGCGATCGCTCGGCACCACTACGGCTCTTGTTGTCGGAGATCCCGGAGGCGAGATACGCGCATGGGGTGGTTCGGACCACAGGATCTCAGCGGACGGCGAGTTACCACGGAAAGCCATTCCCGGCGTCAACGTCGTAGTCGGGTTCGGTGGTCGCGGCGCCAAGGGTTTCCGCCGGGCCACCGAGGAGGCCGCTCGCACGGCGAACATCGTGGGAAAGCTGCGTTGCTTCCCCCCGAATATCGTGTCCTACGACCAGGTCAGCTTGGTCGGATTGCTTCTCGAAAACCCCGAGCAGGCAGCCGACTTCGCGGACCGTGAACTGGGAGAGCTTGCGGAGAAGTCGTCGCACGTAGACAATCTCCGCGAGACGGTTTTGGCGTATTTCGAATGTCGGCACAGCCCCCGAGCAGCTGGCGAAAGGCTGTTCGTCGCCAAGAACACTGTCATATACCGAATCAAGCGGGCCGAAGAACTGATCGGCCGCAGTCTGGACGAACGGCCGGCCGAGACGTGGGCGGCCTTGCTCATCGCCAAAGCGTTGTACGACTGTGAGAACAACCCGGCCAAGCAATAAGCGTTGAGCCGCAATACCACTTCCGCAGCCCCATGAAACCTGCGGTATCAGCCCATACCCACATCATCATGCAGCGACCCGGAAATCGGCGCTCAATGAAAGGAAGAATCATGGCATACACGTTCGATTGGAATGATCGTCGTCCCGACTCCGAACTTACGCGCGAGGAGATCGTCGAGCGCAACATCGCAGCCGTGGAAGTGCACTTCCACAACGAAAACCCCGAGCATGTCGAGAAGGCGGTCGCGGTCTACACCGACGACATCGTCTGGGAAATCCCTGCCCGCGGGCTCCTGCTCCGCAGCGCGTCCGAAGTACTTGATGCCTACCGCGACATCTTCAAGTCGGTGATCTATGAGAAGGTCTTCTACCTGCGGCGTTTCGCCACCGAGAAGTATGTGATCGACGACCAGGTCGCCTATGTCACCAAGGTCGAGGACCTGATGCCGAACCACAACTTCCCTGTCGGAACGAAGCTCAGCGTCCGGCTCCTTCACTGCTTCGAGATGCGGGACGGCAGAATCGCCCGCGAAATCGCCTACGAGATGTGGCGTGTTCGTGGCAGCGAGGTGGATCACGACGACATCATCGATACAGCGATCATCGAGGAATTCCCGCCCGTTGATGCGATTCCCGCACCCTGACGGAGGCTTCGACACCCTGGGTACGTGAGGTCGACGCGTAGTCGGCTCTATGCTCGCACCCCAGTGAAGTCAGTCGATGCGGTCGCCGTCTGTGGCGCGGCGACCGCATCGAGACTGACTTACCTCTGCGACACACCTACAGGAAAGCAAGAAAAATGGATATCGGATTGTTGATACTGCGGCTAATTGTCGGGGCGATACTGTTCGTTCACGGGATGCAGAAGGCGCGCGGCTGGTTCGAGGGTCCCGGAATCGGCGGCGCCGCTGCGATGTTCGAGAAGATCGGGCAACAACCGCCGCGCCAGAAGGTGCGACTGGCCATCGCCTGTGAGGTGTCCGCCGCCGCACTTCTGGTATTCGGTCTCGCGACACCGCTCGCCGCTGCTATCGCAGCCGCGACGATGCTGGTGGCCGGCGCTGCTCTGACCACCCTCACCGGGAAAGTCTGGATCACTTCAGGTGGCGGTGAATACCCGCTCGTGCTCGGGGCGCTCGCGGTCGTCATCGGTTTCACCGGTCCCGGCGACTATTCGCTGGACGCCGTCGCGGGGCTCGACAGCTGGACAGCCGGTCATTCGACGGTGGCGGGGATCCTGGTCGTCGCCGTCGCTCTGGTCGGCGCATCGCAGCCGATCATCTCTACTCGCAGGATTCTGGCCCGGCGTGGCGCCGACACGAACTAGTCGGCCGGTTCGCGAGCACACGGCGCAACTGAATTTCCTGCTCCGGTAGGGAACGCAAACCGGGAAATGGACTACGGAATGAATCCGTAGTCCATTCTTGTGTTGCAATAGCTTTATCCTGCTGGCCGCTCGACCGCATGTGTCCGGCGGTCACAATTTCTGCGAAGGTTTGGGTCGGGAGCACTATTCGGCGGTTCGTGATGCGTGTCACAGTAGCGGAAGTCACGTGACGCGCATCATTCGGTCCGACATGGTTGCGGGCTATCGGTGCTCTATCGACAATCCAGGAGGCCATTCGTGGTTCTACGTCGCTCGTCCAAAATTCTGATCGGCATCGGGTTGGTACTTGTCATCCTTGCCGCGGTACTGCGTTTTTTCGTAGTGCCGGCTTTCTCGAAATTGCCCGACAGTGTTGATGTCACGGCACAGTATGTGGGCACCGGAACGCTCATGAATCCGGCCGCCCTGCAGTCGGGAGATTACACGAACGTCATCGCGTCCGGTGTTCCCGTCACCGTCGACCGGCATGTTTACGTCTCTGAGACACACGGTGATTCGGCTGTCGCGCACGACGACTTCACCGTGTCTGCGCCTGGAGGTATCTCGCTACCGACCAATCACACCTACGTGCTCGATCGCAAGACCATGGATGCTGCAGATTCCATCGAGGGAGTGAACGCCGAACCGCATTCCGGAATGACAATTGGACTTCCCCTGTCGCCCGATGCGTCCGACTACTCCCTCTACGACTTCGCCACACGATCAACAGTTCCTCTGACATATGTCGATTCGAGCGTCGTGTCGGGTCGTGATGTGTTGAACTATCGCGCTGAGGCCACGGGTCCGTTGCTGGATCCGGCGATCCTCGGGGCGCTGCCGCCCGCACTGCCGAAGGCGCAACTGGCGGGTATTGCGCCGCTGCTCCCGGCCGACCTGCAGGCAGAGCTTGCGCCGGCTCTCGGATCTCTGCCCGACCCGGTTCCGTTCAACTACACGGCGGTATCGAAGTTCGAACTTTCTGCTGACAGCGTCTTGGGCACCCCGATCGACGGTGCGCTCGATCAGCAGGTGATCGCGAACGTGGAAGTTGGGGGCAAGAACATCAGCCTCATTCCTGTCCTTGCTCTGGATACGGAGCTCTCCGACCAGTCGGTGGCCGATGCCGCGAACGCCGCATCGTCGCAGTCGCGGCTGTTGACGCTGATCAGCGTGGTCACGCCGATCGTCCTGGCTCTGGTCGGCATTGCTCTTATCGCGGTGGGCTTGCTCCGCCGGAACAAGCAACTCCCTGCGTCCCGGTCCGAGCGCGCAACGGTCGATTCATCGACAGTGTGAGCCGATAGAACAGCTGGTGGCTGACCGCGGCGTGGTCAGTCACCAGCTTTCGGTCGGTGGTCAGCGGGTCAACACCTTGAAGCCGACTCCCCGGCCGTATCCCTGTTCGAAAGCGAGCGTGAACCACACTGCAGTCAGCGCGTCGGCGAGGTGTGCTTTGTCGTTGTCCCCCAGGTGAACCGGTCGGAGCCCGGTGTCGCCGATCAGTTTTTCGACCGCCTGCCGGCCGGTTCCGTCGGGGCCGCTGTAGAGCAGGTCACCGATGGTGTCACCGTAGACAGGGTCAGCGAAGTTTTCCCATCCGACGGTGTTGAATGCCCGGTAGATGTGCGCAGTCGGTGCGAGGGCGCTGAGGTCTGCGATGCTGTTCAGCACCGGTGAGCCGACGTTGTTTGTCGCATCGATGACGGTTTTGCCGGCAAGGTTCGGCGCGAGTTTAGGCACGACCTGGGGCATCGCGTTACCGGCGATGGCGAGCAGGACGGTGTCTGCTTCTGCGAGGGCAGTGTCGATAGCGGCGACATTCGCGCCGATTCCGGCGGCGAACTGCAGGAGATCGTCGTCCTGTGGTCGACGCACACCGAATGTGACGCCGTGCCCGCTTCGCTCCATGCTCTCGCCAATGTGCGTCCGATAACTCCCCCTCCGATCACGGCGATTGTGAGGGGAGATTCCGGGTGCTTACTGGTCATGGTGATTCCTTCTGCGTTGCAGCATATTAGAGTGTCGATCTCAGCCGCGGAGCGCGGCGCTGGCGCTCGCCAAGCTTGTGACCGAGCGTCCGGTATGTCAAGGCACCTGTCCGGCAACCGAGGTGAGTGGTGTCACCCTGATGCACGTCGAGCGATTGGAGGGCTGCCGCTCACCGGACCAAGGCGAGTCCCGAGTTTTGTGCCGAGCGCCCAAGACTGCTGTGGTCACCATCACACATGATGGGTTGCATCGAGATCAGTAATCCGCGAGTCCGGGCGGTTGCCTCTCGGTTCGATGTCCGTTCGTGCGAAAGGAGAGCGCCATGACCGTGTTACACGAGCTTCATTCGCCCGTCGACGGCACAATCGATCTAGCTGCTAATTCCGAGGAGAGGGCTGCCCTGGCGCGTGCTCGTGCCGCCGTGGCACGGTTGGCCGGTGGAGGAGCGGTTCTTCTCTGCGACGACGCCGCGTGGCCCACTCACGGCGAGATCCTCTTCGCCGCAGCCGACGCCGATGCTCCGCTCATGGCCTTTGCGATTCGCCATGGTTCCGGGTTCGTACAGGTCGCGCTCCCAGCGTCGCGCTGCGATGAGTTGGACCTTCGCCCTCAGGCGGGCGCGGATCGCGGGGGCCTGCAGCAGTGTGTGACTGTCGATGCTCGTGGGGGCATCGGTACCGGAATTTCTGCGACGGACCGCGCCGCCACGGTGCGGCTGCTTGCCTCTCGTGATTCCAGCCCGGATTCGTTCACCCGGCCTGGGCACGTCGTGCCGCTACGGGCCGATATGGATCTGCCGGCAACCGAGTTCAGCTTCACCGAAGCGTCGATCGCCCTGACCGATCGGGCGGTGGCAGGGAGAGCCGCCGTGTTGGGTGCGGTCGTCGGAATCGACGATCCGACGACGATGGCCTCCGGACCCGAACTTGTTCGCTTCGGTAGCGACCACGGTCTACCGCTGGTCACGTTGGGAGACGTGGCGATCGATCACGCCGTCTCTGTCACATTCGACCAGACTGTCGCATTGCCTCACGGCGATGCACGCCTGATGTCCTTTCTCGACGACGGCCTCGAATGTCTTTGTGCGATCGTGGGCGACGTGCGCAACCGGTCCGACGTTCCCGTACATGTGGTGGCTGCCGAACAGATACTTACGGAACCCACCACGACGGCTTCCGTCCCCCGCATACACCTGGCAATCGGTGCCGGGTTTGCCGCGGATCTACTCACGCGGCCGCTGCACCTCCGGGTGCATGACCCACGCAGTGCGGTGCGCCGGGTGCTGCGAAGGGCGGGTGTCCAGTCGATTCGATTGGTCACCGACACAGACCTCTCGCGATGGAGTGAGCGCGACCTTGCCGCGTTGCACCGCAGCGGTGATTGACCGCAATCACCATCAATTCTTGTCTATTCCCAAACTTTTCACTACCACGGAAGGGTCGTTGTGACCACTACTATTCCCCATTGGATCGAGGGTCGGCCGCATGTGTCGGCGGGTGATCGGTTGCCGGTGGTCGATCCGGCGACCGGTGCCGTGTTGGCGGCGGTCGCGTTGGCGGACGAGGACACCGTCAAGCAGGCCGTGGCGTCGGCGGTGGCCGCGTTCCCGGCCTGGCGTGATCTGCCCTCGGCCCGCCGCGCGCAGGTGCTCTACACCTTCCGGGATCTGATCCGCCGCCATCAGGACGAGCTGGCCGAGTTGATCACCGCCCAGCACGGCAAGACCCTCGACGACGCCCGTGGTGAGGTGGCCCGGGGCCTGGACTCGGTCGAACTCGCCTGCGGGGTACCGGGATTGCTCAAGGGGGAGATGAGTGAGCAGACCGGCCGCGGGATCGACACCTTCTCCACCCTGCACCCGCTCGGGGTGGTGTTGGGAATCACCCCGTTCAACTTCCCGGTGATGATCCCGCTGATGATGGCCGCCGTCGCGATCGCCGCCGGGAACACCTTCATCCTCAAGCCCAGCGAGCAGGACCCGGGCCCGGCGCTGCGGATCGCCGAACTCGCCCAGGAAGCCGGCCTGCCCGACGGTGTGCTCACGGTGATCCACGGCCGGCAGCAGGTCGTCGAATCGCTGATCGATCACCCGGAGGTTGCCGCGGTCTCGTTCGTCGGCTCGACCCCGATCGCGCACAGCATCTACAAACGGGCCGCGAACGCCGGCAAACGGGTCCAGGCGTTCGGTGGGGCGAAGAACCACCTCGTCGTGATGCCCGACGCCCCGATCGCGGCGGCCGCGGACGCGATTTCCTCGGCCGGGTTCGGTGCCGCCGGGCAGCGGTGCATGGCGATCTCGGTGGCTGTGGCGGTCGGCGGGGTCGGTGACGAGTTGGTCGCTGCGTTGTCGGAGCGGGCGAAGGCGGTCGTCGTCGGACCGGGCAACGACCCCAAATCCGAAATCGGGCCGGTCGTCTCTGCCGCCGCCCAGCAGCGGATCCAGGGCATCGTCGCGGCCGCACAGCGGGCCGGCGCCACCGTGGTGGTGGACCGCTCGACCGAGGCGGTGCCCGGTTTCGAGGACGGTTTCTACGTCGGCCCCACCCTCGTCGACCGGGTCGATCCGACCGCGGAGATTTATCAGGCCGAGGTGTTCGGTCCGGTCGTGGTGGTGGTCCGGGTCGATACCCTCGACGAGGCGTTGGCGCTGATCCATGATCACGAGTACGGCAACGGGGCGTCGATCTTCACCGCCTCCGGGGGTGCGGCCCGCAAGTTCCAGCGCGAAGCGTCCGCGGGCATGGTCGGGGTCAACGTGCCGATCCCGGTCCCGGTCGCACCGTATTCGGTGGCCGGCTGGAAGAACTCGGTCTTCGGTGACACCGGCCTGAACAACGCCGCCTGGCGGTTCTACACCCAACCGAAGTACGTCACCGCCCGCTGGGACGAAACCGTCACCGGTGTCGACTTCGGCTTCCGCCCCAACTAACCACAACCCCACGACCGGGCGCTTCCCGCCCGTCCATCGCCGTTATTACTTCACCGGAGAAGCTATGACTTTGACCCAGGACACGACCACCACCCCGGCGCCGCCGGTTCGTCAGGCCGATCGGTTGTACCACGACACCCAGTCGAGCGCCGAGACGAGCGAGATTCGTACCCGGGCCCGGGAATTCGCGGCCAAGTACGTCGCGCCCGCCGCGGCCCGGATCGCCGCCGGGGACGAGGTCGACGACGGTTTCCCGTTCGACGTGTTCGGCTCCATGGCGAACCAGAAGATTTTCGAGATCCCATTTCCCGCCGACGTGCACGGCGCCGGATTGACCCGGCCCGCCTCGGCGACCGCGGCGGTCGTCGAAGAACTGGCCTACTACTCCAACAGCGTCGCCGCGATCTTCGATGTGCACTGCATCCTCGCCGGCAACGCCCTCAACCAGGGCTCGCCCGCGCAGCGCAGCCGCTGGCTCACCCCGCTGGTCCGCGGCGAGATCATCGGCGCGTTCGCCACCAGCGAGCCCGGCGCCTCCAGTGACCTGTCTCCGCAGGCGGTGCAGACCGTGGCCACCAGGACCCCCGGCGGGTGGCGTCTGGACGGTCGCAAACGGTGGATCACCAATTCCCCGGTCGCCGACGTCATCGTCATCCTGGCCCGCACCGGCGAGCGGCTGTCCCTGTTCATCGTCCCCACCACCACCCCCGGCGTCACCGTCGGCCGCGCCGACCGCAAACTCGGGAACAAGGGCCAGCTCACCGCCGACGTTCTCCTCGACGGTGTCGAACTGCCCGAGGACGCGATCCTCGGCACCGAAGGTGGTGGGCTGAAAATCGCCCTGTCCACCCTGACCTACGGTCGGATCGGCATCGCGGCCGCCGGCGTCGGAATGGCGCAGGCCGCGTTCGACCACATGGCCGACCGGCTTGCCACCCGGCAGGCATTCGGCCGCCCGCTCGGGTCGATGCAGCACTGGCAGTTCCTGATGGCCGATCACGCGCTCGCCCTCGAATCCGCCCGCAGCCTCTACCTCAAGGCCGCGATCCGCCTCGACGAGGGGAACCCGTTCCCCGAACCGGAAGCGGCGATGGCCAAACTGGCCGGCACCGAACTGTCCGTCACGATCGCCCGCGACGCCGTGCAGGTGTTCGGCGGTCTCGGGTTCACCCGGGAACTCGGCGCCGACGGCAGCCCCGGCCCGGTCGAGGCGATCTACCGCGACAGCAAGATCGGCGAAATCTACGAGGGCGCCAACGAAGTGCAGAAATGGATCATCGCCCGCCAACTGCTCGGCCGCGACATCACTGGCTGAGATCGACCTCGAACAAGGAAGCACACAATGACCACCATCGAACACGATGTCCAGGCCTCGTTCAAGGAGGTGATGGCGAGCGTCGCGACACCCGTTTCCATTGTCACCGCCATCGCCGGGGGTCTGCCGTATGGCACCACGGTCAGCGCGTTCGCGTCCCTGTCGATGAACCCGCCGATGGTGTTGGTCTCCCTCGACCGCGGATCGGACACGCTCGAGCTGATTCGCGAGTCGGGCCGGTTCGGGCTCAACATCCTCGGCGCCCACCAGGCCGCAACCGCCCTGTCGTTCGCGAAGAAGGGTGGGGTCGGCAAGTTCCACGGCACCCGCTGGGACCTCGACCACGACCTGCCCCGCATCCCGGGTGCTCCGGGATGGATCGCGTGTACCGTCGCCGACCTCGTCGACGGTGGTGACCACGTCATCGCCCTCGGCACCGTCGACGCCGCCGAACTCACCGACGGCAGCCCCCTCGTCTACCACGGACGACTGTTCGGAACCCACGCCCCGCACGACTCCTGATGACTACCAATCGGACCATGCAGGACAGTGCACCGGTGCCGGTGCGGGCACGTCCGCGATTGCACACGGAGGAACAATGACGCGCGAAGATCAGGACCTGCTCGATTTCGCGATCCGATGGGTGCCCTACGGCGGCGCCCGGCGCGAGGACATTCTCGTAAACTTCGGGATGACCCCGGCGCAGTTCAGGATTCGCATTCACCAGATCTTGACTTCCCAAGCGGCGGCGAAGCAGATCGATGCGCACGACCGGGAAAATCTCGAAGTGACCTATCCACTGGTCGGGCAGAGTCCTTCGCAGCGCAGCCCGGGGTCGTCGGTCCAGCCGAGCGGCGCCGCGGCGCCGGCGCGACAGTGAATCTGGATCGACTATGCCCACTCTGATGCTCGACGCTCTGATCGCAGTCGTGGTTGTCACGCTCCGGCGCTGCCTGCCCGAATCGATACGCACATCGATGGCCGATCGCGAATCATCCTGTCCGCCCGCAGCAGGGGCTGAATCTTCGTACGCAGCCGATCGTTTACGGATTGTGCAATTGGTAAGTGACCGCACGTGACGGACGGTGGCATCGAAACTCTCGCCTGGTAGCGGCTGTCGACGTCCCGCGTGACCTTGTTGATTCGAGAGGTATTCCATGATGAGCACACCCACCGCGGTGGTCGGTCTCCGGCGCAGGCATGGAGTGCGTCGCCGGTGGGGAGTGGAGGGGTGGCCGCTGCGGTGGAAGATGGCGACCGTGCTGACCGTCCCGTTGATGGTGGCGGTCGTTCTCGGTGGTCTGCGTGTGCACGAGAACCTCAGTGCAGCAGCCGACTTCGCCGAGATCGCGGATCGGTTGACGATGGTTCCGCTGTTGGTCGAGCTCGATGGTGATGCCGCTGTCGTGATGGGCACGCTGGCGCAGGGATCGATCAGCGCCCCGATGATCGACGGCTTGGACCGATCTATCGAGGCCGTTGAAGTTACGCGCCCGGCGGCGACTCTCGATCGGGACGAGACTGCACAGCTGTCGTCCGCTCTCGCCGAGGCACGGGCGTTGAGCGCAACGGCAAAGCTGGGGCCGGCGCAGACGGTGGCGCTGACCGAACAACTGGCCGCCATCCGCGCCGCCCTCTCCGGTGTGGTGGCGGCAATTACTCAGCCGATTGTCGATCCGGATGTCGCCCTCGAAACCCGGCGTCTCGAAGATTTGTGGGCGGCCCAGAAATTACTGTCTGCTCAGGGGCTGTTCGTCGTGGCTGCGTCGGCGATCCTCTCAGGGGAGTCCGGTGGCACGCTCGATGCGCAGAGCGCCGAACTGTTGGCCGATCTGCGGACCGAGTCAGCATTGATCGATCAACTCGCACAACGCTACCCATCCGGGGACCCGACGGTGGCGGCGCTGCGTGCGGGTGTGGCGGAGCGGACGATGCTGGCGCGGGAGATACCGTTACGCGACAGCACCGAGCAAGCGTTGACCGAGCTGAAGAACTCGCTGTTCGTCAGCGTCGACGAGTACTCGCGGGCAATTGCTGAGACGTCGGCCGGTTTGGTGGGAGCGGTGGCCCGTAAATCGGAGATCCTCCGCGGCGACGCCTGGCGGGACTCGGTGATCGTCGGCGCACTGTTGCTCGCTGCGGTTGCGCTGGCCGCGGTCGTGGCGAGGTCGCTGCTGACACCGCTGCGCCGGCTACGGCGCGGCGCCCTCGAGGTGGCGCACACCACCCTGCCCGGGGCCGTCGAGCTCCTGCGGACCGGGACCGAGACGGCCATTCCCGCGGTCGAGCCCATCGATGTCCACACCCACGAGGAAATCGGTCAGCTCGCCCGCGCGATCGACGACATGCACAGCCAAGCGCTGCGGCTGGCCGGTGAGCAGGCCCAGCTCCGGTTACAGATGAACAATGTGTTCGAGGCGCTGGCCCGCCGCAGCCGGTCGCTGATCGACCTGCAACTGGAGATGATCGAGCAACTCGAATTCGAAGAACGCGACCCCAAACGCCTCGACAACCTGTTCCGGCTCGATCACCTCGCCACCCGGATGCGCCGCACCGGCGACAACCTGCTGATCGTGGCGGGCACCGACACCCGGCGCACCCGCCCGGCCCCGATCCTGCTCGGTGACGCCGTTCGGGCCTCGATGTCGGAGGTCGAAAATTATCAGCGCGTGGAGATCGGCGCGATTCCCCCGGTCATCCTCACCGGCCCGGCCGGGCACGACCTGGTGCACATCCTGGCCGAACTGTTCGACAATGCGCTGCACTTCTCACCGCCCGATACCGCGGTCACCACGAACTGCGCGCGCACCATCGACGGCGGCCTGGTCATCGACATCGTCGACCACGGCATCGGTATCTCACCGCAGGATCTCGGCGAACTCAACCACCGGATCGCCTCCACCCCTGAGGTCACCCCGGACACCGCCCGCCACATGGGCTTGTTCGTCGTCAGCGACCTCGCCGCCCGGCACCACATCTCCGTGACCCTCACGCCCACTCTCGACCGCACCCGGGACGCGGGAATCACCGCGTCGGTGCACCTGCCCGCGAACATCCTCACCGCTCCCGTCGGCGACCGCCCCCACCAGGACACGAGGCACAGCCGCGGCGAGCCCACCCCGCGGCAGGAGGCCGAGGACGGACCCGCCTCCAGGCTCCCGGCCGCTCCGGTGCGAACCTTTGCGCCCGAAACCCCTCCGCCGCACGAGCACAGCGGTACGGGCCACCGAATGTCCGGTGTTCTGCCTCAGCGCCGTCCCGGTGCCTCGACCATCGCGACCGCGTCGGCAGTCGACCATTCGGTGCCGCCCCTCTCTGCACCACTTCCTGATCCATCGCCGGCGCACACCTCCCCTCGGCATCGCCTCGATCCGGCCCGGGCCGCGACCTTCTTCCAACGCCCGGGGCCCGGCACGGACTCCGAGAATCCGATCGCGCAACCCCCGATCTTCGCCAGCCTCGCCCCGGTGTGGCTGACCGATCCCACGACTCCCGACAACTCGGAGCCGCAGTGGGTGACCCGGGCAGATCCGGGATGGGAGGCGGCGGAGCGGGCAAGGCGCGAGGGCGCGGACGCCGTCGCCCCGAGCGGGCTCCCGCAACGGGTCCCCGGCCGGCGCCTCGTTCCGGGTGCGGTCACCTACACCGACCGCTCCGCCGCCCACCACCGGACACCCGAGATGATTCGCGCGAACCTGACTCGGCACCACAACGGGATTCGGGCCGGCCGGGCGAGCACCCAAGGGTCGAACACATCATCGGTCCATCACCACGACCACGACAATCTGGAGGAACAATGACGAGTCGTCGGACGCTCGACTGGCTGGTATCGAATTTCGTCGCCGACGTTCCCCGGGTCACGCACGCGGTGCTGGTCTCGGCGGATGGTCTGCTGATGGCGGCGAGCACCCACCTTCCGCTCGATCGGGCCGAACAACTCGCCGCGGTGACCGCGGGGCTCGCCAGTCTGTCGACCGGTGTCTCGACCCTGTTCGAGGGCGGTCGGGTACTGCAATCGGTCGTCGAGATGCACCACGGATATCTGCTGCTGATGAGCGTGGGGGACGGTTCCCAACTGGCCGCCCTGACCATGGCGGAATGCGACATCGGGCAGGTCGGCTACGAAATGGCCGTCCTCGTCGAACGCGTCGGCGCCGAGATCGACGCCCTCCCCCGCGTCGCGGCGCGGCCGTGATCGGAGCCCACCCACGCGCGGGCGCCGGCCCTGCCCGGGGCTCGGTCGAGCCCGCCTACCGGGCGGCGTCGGCGAAGATCGTGATCGCCGGCGGCTTCGGTGTCGGGAAGACCACCCTGGTCGGGGCGGTGTCGGAGATCGTTCCGTTGCGGACCGAGGCGATGGTCACCGACACCAGCACCGGCGTCGATCACCTCATGGCGACACCGCAGAAGGTGTCGACCACGGTGGCAATGGATTTCGGGCGTCTGACCCTGGCCGACGATCTGATCCTCTACCTCTTCGGCACCCCCGGCCAGCAGCGGTTCTGGTTCATGTGGGACGACCTCGTGCGCGGGGCGGTCGGTGCGATCGTCCTGATCGATACCCGTCGTCTCGACGACAGCTTCGCCGCCGTCGACTACTTCGAATCCCGCAGACTCCCCTTCATCGTCGCTGTCAACGAATTCGACGGAGCGCCCCGCTATCCGATCACCGACATCCGGGCCGCACTGGCAATCGCCGCGCACGTCCCGATCCTGTCTGTCGATGCACGAGATCGGACGTCGGTGAAGAACTGCCTACTCGAGATCGCGGCCTACGCCCTCGAAACGCTGATCCGATGAATGTACCTGTGTGGGATCAGGTTACCTGGATCGACCGGATGGAGTTTCCCAAGGTGATTCGGTCGATGGCGGTGGTCGCGGCGGCACCGAGATCTGTGGCGGCGCCCATGGTGAGTAAGAGTGGCACGAAATGGTCGGCGGTCGGGTGCGCAACGTGTGCACCGGGCGCCTTGGTGCGGTAGTCGACCAGGGTGTCGACGTCGCCGCGGCTCAGCGCATCGGCGGCCCACTCGTCGAATGCTTTGATGTGTCCTCGGAGGCCGGGGTCACGTAGGACGGCGAAGCTGTGCGTCATGAAGCCCGACCCCATGATGAGGAATCCCTCCTCGCGCAGGTGGCGCAGTCGTCGGCCGAGGTCCAGCAGTGCCTCGGGGTCGAGGCTGGGCATGCTGAGCTGCACGACCGGTACGTCGGCGGCGGGGTACATCGCCATCAGCGGGATGAAGGCGCCGTGGTCGAGGCCGCGGTCGGTGTACTCATGCACGGGGGTGGTGTCACGGAGGGTGGCAGTGAGCCGGTGCGCCAGGCGGGTGGCGTCGGGCGTGGCGTACTGCAGGGTGTAGTAGCGCGGATGGAAGCCGCCGAAGTCGTAGTAGAGCGGTGTACCCGCTGCTGCACCGGTGATGGCGACCGGTGCGTCCTCCCAGTGCGCGGAGACGACGACGATCCCGCGGGGCTTCGGCATGGTCTGCGCCCAAGAGAACAGATCGACGAGCCACTGCGGGTCGTCCAGGGTAGGTGGGGCGCCGTGGCTGACGAACAACGACGGCAGCGGCCCGTCCTCGGCGGTCCACGCCTTGTGTGCGCGTGCCTGCGGCAGCACGCGGGCGAGCAAGGTGTCGTAGGCGCCGGCGGGTACCGCGGGGTTGAACGGGTCGGGGGCGTGTGAGGTCATCGGTATCCCTTACTTTCGTCATCCGGGGTTCCGGCGAACCTGTCCTGCGTCTGCTTCAGCCTCGCCATTAACTTAAATGTTCAAGTGAATACTACGAAGTCTTGTTTGAACAGTCAAACAAATCCTTCGTGAGTTCACGGCGTAGCAATCCGGATACGATGACCAAGTGAACACGGACGCAGAGGAACCGGACACCCGATGGCTGGAGGCGGAGGAGCGCGCGGCGTGGTTGTCTCTGGCGAGCGTCCTCATGCGGCTGCAACCGGCTCTCGATGCTCAACTCAAACGTGACGCGGGCGTGTCGCACTTCGAATATCAGATCCTGGCCGCGCTATCCGAATCGCCGGAACGAACCCTGCGGATGAGCGCACTCGCGGAGTTGGCCGAAGGCTCGTTGTCGCGGTTGTCTTACGCAGTCGGGCGGCTCGAGAAGGCGCAGTGGGTGCGCCGCCTACCCGACCCGGCCGACGGTCGCTCGACGTTGGCGATTTTGACCGGTGCGGGTTGGGACAAAGTCGTCGACACTGCCCCCGGACACGTCGCCGAGGTCCGGCGCCTGGTTATCGACCCCCTCACCAAGGCGCAGCTTCGCCAGATGACCGCGATCAACAGACGCGTCCTTGCCGCCATCGACCCCGAGGACGCCTGCTCACGGTTCCCGGAATGACCGCGGCGCCGTGGGGAGGAGTGCGGGCTCCGTACTTGTGATTACCTCAGGATTCGCGTAGCGCCGCCAAGATGCACTTGGCCGAGCGGCCAGTGCGGGCTGCCCGTCCGGGCAGGTGAGGTCGTCCCGATTCCCCCGTAGACATAGATCTCGGCAAGATCGCCGATGTGAAACGGGAATGGTGACGATGAAACTGGGACTGGTCGGTCTGGGCAAAATGGGCCTGAACATGCGGGAGCGTCTGCGCGACCGAGGATTAGACGCGATCGGATACGACCCCAGTGCCCCCGACAGTGACGCGGACAGCCTCGAAGCGTTGGTCGAGTCACTTCCCACTCCCCGCGCGGTGTGGGTGATGGTGCCCGCTGGGGCGCCGACCCGTCAGGTCATCGGGCAACTTTCTCGCCTGCTGGCACCCGGGGACCTCGTCGTCGACGGCGGCAACTCACGGTTCACCGACGACAAGCTCAACGCGGAAATTCTCGCCGAACACGGCATCCACTACCTCGACTGCGGCGTCTCCGGCGGGGTGTGGGGACGCGAGAACGGGTACGCGCTGATGGCCGGCGGCGAGGCGGCCGACATCGACCAATTGATGCCGGTCTTCGATGCGCTGCGCCCGGACGGTGAACGGGACGATTCATTCGTGCACGCCGGGCCTGTTGGCGCCGGCCACTACGCGAAGATGGTGCACAACGGTATCGAATACGGATTGATGCAGGCCTACGCCGAGGGGTACGAACTGCTCGCGGCGGAGGAATCTATCGTCGATGTGCCCGCCGTGCTGCGCGCGTGGTCCAAGGGCACGGTAGTCCGTTCCTGGCTGCTCGACCTCCTGGTGCAAGCCCTGTCCGACGATCCCCAATTGGCCGCGATCTCCGGCTACACCGAGGATTCCGGTGAAGGCCGGTGGACCGTCGAAGAGGCCATCGCCCACGCGGTCCCCGCGCCGGTGATCTCCGCAGCCTTGTTCGCGCGGTTCGCGTCCCGCCAGGACGACTCCCCCGCCATGAAAGCGGTTTCGGCACTGCGTAATCAATTTGGAGGGCACGCCGTCCGGTCCGCCGCATCGGCCGGAATCGCCTGAACCGTGACAACCTCGACCCAACCGGACATCACCCGTACCCCTGCGTGGCAGAAACTAAAGGCTCACCACTCCGAGGTGGCGAAGCTGCATCTTCGGGAACTCTTCGAATCCGACCCCAATCGTGGCCGTGACCTGACCGTCACTGCCGGTGACCTCTTCATCGACTACAGCTTGCACCGGATCGACCGGAACACGATCGATCTGCTGACCGACCTGGCCCGCGCGGCAGGCTTGGAAGAACGCCGCGACAGCATGCTGGGTGGCGAACGCGTCAATGCCACCGAGAACCGGGCCGTCCTGCACACCTCGCTGCGCCTACCCCGTTCGTCGACACTACGGGTGGATGGCGACGACGTCGTCGCGGACGTGCACCGGGTGCTCGACCGGATGGGCGACTTCACCGACCGCATCCGCAGCGGCCACTGGCGCGGTGCCACCGGTGAGCGCATCACCACGGTGGTCAACATCGGTATCGGCGGCTCGGATCTGGGGCCGCGCATGGCGTATGGGGCGCTGCGCCACTACGCCGGCATCGCGGTCCGGTTCGTGTCGAACGTCGATCCCACTGATCTGGTATCGGTGCTCGCCGATCTGAACCCGGCGACCACACTGTTCGTCGTGTCGTCGAAGACGTTCACCACGATCGAAACCCTCACCAATGCTGCCGCGGCGCGGAACTGGCTGACCACCGCGCTCGGTGATGATGCTGTGGCCCGGCACTTCGTCGCCGTCTCCACCAACGCCGCGAAAGTTGCCGAGTTCGGTATCGACCCCGACAACATGTTCGAGTTCTGGGACTGGGTCGGCGGTCGTTACTCCGTTGGCTCCGCGATCGGCCTGTCGGTGATGGCCGCGATCGGTAGGGACGCGTTCGGTCAATTCCTCGCCGGGATGCACACCATAGACCGCCATTTCGTCGAGGCGCCCCTGGAGGCGAACGGCCCGGTACTGCTCGGGCTCCTCGGATTCTGGTACTCCAACTTCTTCGACGCCGAAACCCGGGCCGTGCTGCCGTATTCCAACGATCTCGCTCGGTTTCCTGCTTACCTGCAACAGCTGACCATGGAGTCCAACGGTAAAGCGGTGCAGACGAACGGAACTCCGGTCGACACCGCCACCGGGACCATCTGGTGGGGTGAGCCCGGCACCAACGGGCAGCACGCGTTCTACCAGCTGCTCCACCAGGGCACCCGGCTCGTACCCGTCGATTTCCTCGGCTTCGCCCAACCCACCGAGGACCTTCCCACCATCGGCGGCAACGGAAGCATGCACGACATCCTCGTAAGCAATCTTCTTGCGCAGCGACGTGTCCTCGCATTCGGCCGGACCGCGGAGGAACTGGCAGGCGCCGGTGTTCCCGACGCATTGATTCCCCACAAGGTGATGCCCGGAAACCGGCCGTCCACAACCATCCTGGCGCCGAAACTCACTCCCTCGATTCTCGGACAGCTGATTGCACTGTATGAACACCAGACCTTCACCGAAGGCATTCTCTGCAATATCAATTCGTTCGACCAGTGGGGAGTCGAGCTCGGCAAGAGTCAAGCTCTCGAACTGCAGACGGCTGTGAGCAACGACGATCAGACCGCACAGTCCCTGGACAGCTCGACCGAGACCGCACTGCGCTGGTACAGGGTGAACCGAGGCAACACCGTGGCGTGAGATTGGCGGGCAGGCACCGCCTGGAGGAGATCTCACCTGATCTTGACGACGACCTTGCCCTTTGCGCGACCCTGGTCGACGTATGCCAGAGCCTCTTTGGTCTGTTCGAACGGAAAGATTCGGTCCACCACTGGACGTATGGCGCCGGAATCGATGATGGACGTGAGCTGGCGCAACTGGTCTCCACTCGATTTCATGAAGAGGAAGGAGTATGTGACGTGGTGACGCTTGGCGTTCCTTCGGATTCGAAAGCTCAGAAGGCGCATCACCTGTTGCACGATCCAGTTCAGGCCGGCTTCTTTCGCGAAAGTGTGATCCGGCGGACCTGCAACGGAGATGACCTTGCCGCCCGGTTTGAGAACGCGCAGCGAGTTCGCGAGTGCTTCTCCACCGAGGGTATCGAGGACGAGATCGTAATCGCGCAGGACCGCCGCGAAGTCCTCCTTCTTGTAGTCGATGACGATGTCGGCACCGAGACGCTGCACCCAATCGACATTCGCGGTACTCGTCGTCGTGGCCACGGTTGCACCGAGGTGCTTGGCCAATTGGATCGCGAAGGTGCCCACCCCACCCGAACCGGCATGGATGAGAACCTTCTGTCCGGCCTGCAGATTCGCCCTCTCGATCAACGCTTGCCACGCGGTCAGCCCGACCAGAGGTAGTGAAGCCGCCTCCTCCATGCTGAGCTCCCGCGGCTTGGAAGCCACATCGTCTTCACTCATGGCGATGAGTTCCGCGAAGGCGCCGATCCGGCCTTGGTCCGGCCGCGCGTACACCTCGTCACCTGCCTGGAATTTCCGCACGTCTTGTCCAACCTTGACGACCACTCCGGCCAGGTCATTGCCCAACACGATCGGTAGGCGATACGGCAGGACGGGTTTGAGTTTTCCCCCTCGGATTTTCAAGTCCAGCGGGTTTACACTCGCGGCGTGAATCTGAACCAGGACGTCGCCGGGGGCGACTTCCGGGTCGGGAGTGTCGCCGAACCGCACGCCGTCATTCCTGCCGTAACGATCGAGAACGAATGCCTTCATCGTCGTCTTCTCCTTCTTCTTTGAGTGGGGGTCGCTCAGGCGTGGACCGGGGAGTCCGACCGTTCTCGGTCAGGCGACTCGAAGCGGGGAACGAGTTGGTCATTGCGGCCCAAGGCGGCAACTTCGGTCTCGAGCGACGGGATTGTCAGGGCAGAGAACCGCCTCGTCCACGGCCAGACCAGCGGTGAGTTCAACAGTGCTTTCGCCCAATTGGCGACGACGACGGCCCGCGGCACATAGACGCGACTGCGCCGGTAGGCGAGTCCGTCCACAATCGCCGAGGCCGCCCGATCGACACTGGTCGTGACGTTCCCCGGATACGGCAGGCGGTTGCGCATCTGTTGGAAGGAGGGAATGTCGACCTCGGCGCCTCGCACGAGGTCGGTGTCGATCCACGACGGATGAACCAGGCCGACGGTGATCCCGAGATGGGCCACTTCGCCGCGGTAGGCGAGCGCGAGCGCCTCGACCCCGGCCTTGCTCGCACCGTAGGAGGCAAGGCCGCCTATCGAGGTGAAGGACAGCGCCGATGCCACGATCAGCACGTGGCCTCCGCTGCGTTGCAGATGGGGTGTCGCATGCTTGAGTGTGCGGAATACGCCGTTCAGGTTGATGTCCACGACTCGCTCGAAGGACGCTTCGTCCGCGTGCCGCACAGTTCCGTAGGCGGCCACTCCGGCGTTGGCGACGACCATGTCCACACCGTTCATGGCACCGGCGCACTCGTCGATCGCGGACTGCAACGCCGTGCTGTCGCGCACGTCGGCCTCGCACCAATGAGACGACGGCCCCAGTTCCGCGGCGAGGGCTTGCAGTCTGTCGGGCTCGAGGCCGATCAGAGCGACACGGGCCCCCTGGGCCGCGGCCAGGCGCGCCACCTGCTCGCCGATGCCGCGTGCCGCCCCCGTGACAATCACTTTCCGTCCCACCAGATCTCGTTTCATGACTCGACTGTAACTTCGTTATGTGACGAGCGCAATGGTCCTACGGTCCGGATCTTCCACTGACTGCGGCGAGCTCGCTACGCGCCCGAGGCCACTTCCGACTCCCCCGCCGAACTTTCCGCCGGCTGGGCCGACCCGTACAGGCGCATGGCCCTGTCGTGTGAGGCCTGGGCGAGTTCGCGTGTGTCACCGAGGCCGACGGCAAAGTTCACTCCCATCGGCAACATAACCTGCAGCACCGCGTCGTCGAACTCGGCGAAATGCTCGCCCAGCTCCAGGGTGATGTAACCGTGGACGTAACTCCACAGCTGTGCAGCGACCACCTCCGGGGCGTGGGGCTCGATTCTGCCGGAGCTCTCGAGACGTGCACATGCGTGGACAACGCGTGCGTAGGCTTCGCGGAACGCCAGGGAATGTCCGCTCAATCGCACGTCCGACTCCAGCGGCCGGTAGGTAGAGCGGGTGGACAGTCCGAACATCAGGTCGTATAGATGGGGGTTCGCGCGCGCCAGACGCCGACACGTCAATGCCAGTGCGAACAGATCCACGACCGGATCCTCAGTCTCCGGCACCCGGGAAAAGGCGGTGCCGAGTTCGATGAACCCATGGTCTGCGACCGCGCGGACGAGCTCGGGTATCCCGCCGAAGTGGTGGTAGACCACCATGGTCGACAGACCGGCCGAGGACGCCACGGTTCGCGCCTTGATCGCGGACGGGCCCTGTTCGGCCAGCAGGCCGACCGTGGCCAGAACCAACCGTTCCGGAACACTCCCCGGAACCGGCACCGACGACGTCTCTCCCATATCTACACCTGACTTCGCTCCGCTGGGGCATCCATCTATCTGAGTGACGGTTGCCACTAGCCAATAACGAGGTTACAGTACTCCTATAACGAAGTTACTGGCGGCCGGCACCGACTCCGGCACGCCGGACATGCTTCCCCCTTCCTCCATTCACGAAGGTGAAATCTCATGACATACACAACCAAGGGACATCTCGAGGTCGAGGACCGCGGAGAGGTGTTGATCGTGCGGGTCGACGGCGGCCCGCACAGTCTGTTCGGAATCGATATCGCCAACCAACTCGAGGAGTTGGTAGACCGGGCCGACCGGGATCCGGGCATCCGCGCCGTGGTGTTCACCGGCACACGTCCGGGCCGATTCGTCAGCCATGCGGATGTGCGGTGGCTGCAGGAAGAGGGGGCGGCGGTCCCGCCGTTCGGCCGGCGCGGTGCCTCCGCGATCGCGCGGGTGGCCCGAGGTGCGGATCGCGCCCGTGCCCTCGAGCCCGTGATGCGCAAAACCCCGCTGTGGGGAGCAGTCCAGCTCGACCGTCTGCATGCGACGTTCCTGCGGATGAACGCGAGCGGCGTCATTTTCGTTGCTGCGCTGAACGGTTCGGCGCTCGGTCTGGGTGCGGAGTTCGCCTGGGCGTGCGACCTGCGGGTCATGGCCGACGGAGATTTCTTCATCGGTCAGCCCGAGGTACTGCTGGGAATCAATCCCGGCGGTGGCGGTACCCAGCGCCTGACTCGACTGATCGGCACCCATCGGTCCCTGGTCGCCATCCTCGAAGGCAAACCGTTCACGCCCGCGCAGGCCCTCGCCAACGGAGCCGTCGACGAGGTTGTTGCGCCGGGCGAAGTGGTTTCCCGCGCGGCCGAGCTCGCCGAATACTTCGGCGCTCGCCCGAGGGAAGCGGTCGCGGCGGTCAAGCGGTCGGTGTATTTCGGCGGCTCGATGTCGCTGGCGGAGGGATTGCATGTCGAGCGCACCGAGTTCCTCGGTACCGATCGGTCCGACGACGGCCAGCAGTTGATGCTCGACTACCTCGAGAGCACCGATTCCACCGGTGAGCTGCCACTCTACAACCCGGACATCTACAAACAGGCCCTCGAATCCGGGCGCGTGCCCGGGTCCCGCTCGACGAACGGACAGTGAGACCAGCCATGGCCACGAAGAAGCCCTACACCCGTCACGACGTCCTCTTCTCCTCCGGTGACAGTTCCTGCGCGGCATGGCTGTATCTGCCCACCGGCGTCGCGTCGCCGCCCGTCGTCATCCTCGGGCACGGCCTCGGAGCCACCCGCGACATGCGCCTGGACGCCTTCGCCGAGCGTTTCGCCAAGGCAGGCATCGCCGCCTTCGCGTTCACCTACCGGCACTTCGGCGACAGCGGCGGCCATCCCCGTCAGCTGCTGTCGATCAAGAAGCAGCTTGCCGACTGGGATTCCGCCATTGCGTGGGTCAAGGCTCGTGACGGTCTCGACAGCACACGCATTGCCGTGTGGGGCAGTTCCTTCGGCGGTGGACACGCCATCACCGTCGCGTCACGGCATCCGGAACTGCGAGCCGCCGTCGCCCAATGCCCGTTCACCGACGGGCTGGCCTCCGCGCTCGCCCTCGGCCCGGCCGCCTCGGTGAAAGCCTCGCCTCTGATCGCCCGGGATCTGGCGGCCAAGGTTCGCCGACGGCAGCCGGTCATGATTCCGCTCGCCGGCGCACCCGGTTCACTGGCCCTGATGAATGCCCCGGATGCACTTCCCGGCTACCGGGCTATCGTGCCGACCGGGGCGACGTTCCGAAACGAGGTAGCGGCCCGAGTAATTCCCAGCCTGGTCACCTACCGGCCGGGGCGCGCAGCACAGAACATCGACTTCCCGATCCTGTTCTGCATCAGCAACACCGACACCGTCACCCCACCCGCTCAGACCCTCCGATACGCGCGTACCGCACCGCACGGAGAGATCAAGACCTACGACGCCGGACACTTCGACTTCTACCTCGGCGAACCCTTCGAAGACCTGGTCCGCGATCAGACCGAGTTCCTCACCCGCCATCTCGATGCAGCGCCCGCCACACCCGCACCGGGCCGGGCCGCATCACACCGAAGGTGAACACGACAACATGACGTTCGCATCGCTGCCCGACCGCCGCGCCGATCTCGACCCGCACGGACCCGCGGTATCCGACGCCAGGAGCGCACTCACCAATGCGCAGTTGCTCGACCGAGTACGCGCGGCCACCCGCCACCTCCATCAGCTGAAAATCGGGCAGGGAGACGTCGTTGCCGTCAAGCTGACCAACCGTACAGAGTTCGTGGTGCTGCTGTTCGCGACCTGGCGACTCGGCGCCACCGTCACCCCGATCAACCCGGCCCTGACCGACGTCGAGGTGGCTCGGCAGCTCGCCGACTCCGGCGCACGCTTGCTCGTCGTCGAGGACGCCCCGACTCCGGCGGGTGATGTCGTCACTCTCCGCGTCGCTGATCTGTACGACGCGCCCGTGGCGGCGGACCCCGCACCTCCCGCAGATACGTCGGCCCCCGCCCTCCTGATCTACACCAGCGGCACCACCGGAGTGCCGAAGGGGGTGATGCTCGACCACACCAATATCGACGCCATGGCCGAGATGGGCGCGCAGGCACTGCAGCTGGGCGAGGCAGACCGATGCCTGCTGATCCTGCCGCTGTTCCACGTCAACGGCATCGTCGTCAGTGTCCTCACCCCGCTGCTCGTCGGTGCCAGCGTCGTCATCGCCGGCCGATTCGATCCCCGGACCTTCTTCGATCTCGTCGAATCAGAACGCCCGACCTTCTTCAGCGCGGTGCCGACGATCTACAGCATCCTGGCGGCCCTCCCCGACGACGTCCGGCCCGACACGTCCTCACTGCGTTTCGGCATCTGCGGCGCCGCACCCGCCTCAGCGGAGTTACTGACCAGATTCGAGGACCGATACGGATTTCCCCTCCTCGAGGGCTACGGGCTGTCCGAAGGAACCTGCGCGTCGACCCTCAACCCTGTTGCGGGGCCCCGGCGCGCCGGAACGGTCGGGATTGCCTTCCCAGGTCAAGAAATTAGCATCGTCGACCCGAACGGCACCGACATGGGTGTGGGTGCGGACGGAGAGGTCGTCGTGCGCGGCCCCAATGTCATGCGCGGCTACCTCGGCCGCCCGGACGACACCGCCCGGGTCCTCGTCGACGGATGGCTGCACACCGGCGATATCGGCCACCTCGATGCGGAAGGCTATCTGACACTGGTCGGGCGATCGAAAGACATGATCATCCGCGGCGGCGAGAACATCTACCCCAAGGAAATCGAGGACGTTCTCGCCGGCGACCCGTCCGTGCTCGAGGCCGCCGTGATCGGCGTACCCGACCACATTTGGGGCGAGGTCGTCGTCGCCTACGTGCAACCAGCACCCGAATCGACCGTCGATCCGGCTGCCCTGCACGCGCTGTGCACGCAGAAACTCAGCCGCTACAAGCGGCCGATGTCGATCGTCGTCGTCGAAGCCATCGCCAAGAACGCGGTCGGCAAGATCGACAAGAACGCACTGCGGGCCGCACATGCCCCCACGACGTCGTAAGAATCAATCCCTGCGAAAGGTACTGCTTCATGGCCTCCCTGCACGATCCATTGCCGTTGCCCTGCGGTCAGATACTTCCGAACCGAATCATGAAGTCTGCGTTGAGTGAAGCGCTCGGTGATCGGCGGAATTCTCCTGACCACCGCCTCGAACAGCTTTACGCCACCTGGAGCCGAGGCGGCTACGGGCTGCTCGTCACCGGCAACGTCATGGTCGACCGCACCCAGCTCGGTGAGCCGGGCAATATCGTCATCGAGGACGAGCGTGATCTCGACGCGCTGACCCGTTGGGCGAAGACGACCAAAGATGCCGGTGTCCCGATCTGGGTTCAACTCAATCATCCCGGACGCCAGGCAAACCCGCTCGCCCTCGGAAACACTCCCGTCGCTCCGAGTCCGGTGCCGCTCGATATTCCCGGCGCGTCTACCCCGCGGGAGCTGACCTCCGGTGAAATCGAGGGCATCATCGAGCGTTTCGCCGCTGCCGCGCTCGTCTGTGAGACAGCAGGTTTCGACGGCCTGCAGATTCATGGTGCCCATGGCTACCTAGTCGCCCAGTTCCTCTCACCGTTGGCGAACCGGCGCGATGACGAGTGGGGTGGTGACCCGCAGCGGCGGATGCGCTTCGTCCTCGAGGTCGTGCGTCGCATTCGCGCGCGGGTGTCACCGGGCTTCGCGGTCGGCATCAAACTCAACTCGGCCGACTTCCAACGCGGCGGATTCACCGAGGACGAGTCCCGCGCGGTGGTCGCGGCGCTGGCCCAGGAAGGCCTCGACTTGATCGAGGTCAGCGGAGGAAGCTACGAGTCTCCCGCCATGATGGGCAGTGCCGCGGCCAGTACCCGCGCTCGTGAGGCATACTTTCTCGACTACGCACGCACTGTCCGCGCGCTGGCAGGAGATGTTCCGCTGGCGGTGACCGGCGGTTTCCGCTCCCGCACCGCCATGGAGGGGGCAATCGGGGCCGGGGAGTGCGATGTCGTCGGAATCGGACGGCCCACCGCGACGACCACCGATGCTGCCGACGTCATCCTCGCCCGGCGCGCCGACGCCCTCACCACTCATCAGTCGCGATCCGGAATGCGGGGTGTCCTGGGTAGGGTGGTCGACGTCAAAGCCCTGGACGGGCTACTCGACCTCGGCTGGCACACCGACCAGCTGCACCGCATCAGCGCCGGTCTCGAACCCGATCTGAATCGGGGGCTGCTCGCCACCACGGTCGCACTGTTGCGTCGCAACGGCCGGACATCCTTTCGCCCCAAGCGCGGCGGCTAGGCCGGCCGAGGTGAACCGGCGGGCCGGCGACCTGGGGCGGTGCTCACGGGGAGTTCGGCTCGGCGTGCTCCAGGAGCCGGCCCGCGTTGGCGATTCCAGACGCCAGTATCTCCGCCGACAGCTGTTCATCGGTTACGGCTCGGGCGAGCTGCATCGTCCCGACAAGTACGGCAATGAGGCCAATGGCTGTGCTTCTGGCGGAAGCTGATTCGTCTCCGCCGGCGTGGCTCGCCACCAGCTCGATAATTCTCGCGATTCCTTCGGTGTATGCACTGCGGATCTCGGTGCTCGAGCGCCCGATCTCATCCAGTAGGGCGGCCGACGGACAACCCTGATCTGGATGATCGCGATGGTCGCACGACAGGTACTCCTCGACGAATGTTTGGAGCGAACCGTCGTCGGAGAGCAGCGAACGCAGCGCTTCCTCCTGCGCTGTCAACTGATCCGTGACGGTAACGGCGACGAGCTGGTCTTTGGAACCGAAATGCGCGTAGAAAGCGCCATTGGTCAGACCTGCGTCCGACATGAGCGCACTCACGCCGGAACCATCGATACCGCTGCGCTTGAGTCGCCGACCCGCAGTGTCGAGTATGCGACGACGCGTCTGAGCCTTGTGCGCTTCGTCGTACCGCGCCATTTCTGCACCACCTTGCCTCGATAGGTCACTCCGGCGTCTTCCTTGCCAGCAGCGAGTCTACGCGATAACCTGACGATCATAATATTATGATCGTATGCCAATCGGCGCAAAGTCGGCCGCGAGCGGTCACTGTCGAACTACAAGGAGTAGTGGAAATGTCACTTCACAACGCGCAAGAGAGCGACGCAATTGCTTGGGCGAAGGCGCCGACGAAAGTCATCGACGTCAACGGTGTGCCGTTCGCATACCGCGAATTGGGGCCCCGGGGCGGAGTGCCCGTGGTGTTCCTCCACCATTTCACCGCCGTCATGGATGACTGGGACCCAAGAGTGCTCGACGGCATCGCTCAGCACCACCATGTGATCGCGTTCGACAATCGCGGCGTGGGTGCCAGTGGTTCACGAGTACCCGCCGACCTCACGCAGATGGGCGTCGACGCAATCGCGTTCATCCGCGCGCTCGGTCACAACACCGTCGACTTGTTCGGTTTTTCGCTCGGAGGTGCGGTGGCTCAAGTCATCGCGCTGCGAGAACCTCGGCTCGTGCGACGAATGGTGCTCGCCGGTACCGGGCCGCGTGGGGGTAGCGGTATCGACAAGATGGCTCGAATCGTCACCAGTGCGTATCTGAAGGCAGCGCTCACGCGGAAGGACCCACGGCACTTCCTCTTCTTTCCCCGCACCTCTGAAGGCAAACGCGCAGCGAACGACTACTTCGCGCGTTTGGGCGAGCGAACCGACGGCCGCGACAAGCCGATTTCCATCCAAGCCAGGTTTGCGCAAATCGCAGCGATCGTACGAGGCGGAAAGGCGACTCCGGACGACCTGTCGGTGGTCACCCATCCCACCTTCGTCGCAAATGGCGACCACGACCTGATGGTCGCGAGCGAGCACTCGGAGGACCTGGCGCGGCGACTGCCGAACTCGCAGTTGACGATCTATCCCAACTCCGGACACGGCGGGGTCTTCCAGTACCACCAGCGATTCGTTCCTGAGGTGCTCGAATTTCTGGCTCGACCCTAGTCCGGGTACGTTTGCTTGCCTAGTGGTACCCACTCTTGTACCCTATGGGTGACCGCAATCACAGCGAGTCGCACACCGACCAACGGGTGCGCGTCAAGGTTGGTATCCGAACGAAGGTAGGAAGCCCGAAATGAGTCAGATCAGCATCGATCTCAACGTGGAGGTGCCGATGCGCGACGGCACGATTTTGAGGGCCGATGTCTATCGGCCGGCGGCTGCGGGGTCGTATCCGGTTTTGATCCAGCGCACTCCGTACGACCGGACGGCATCGTTGAACGTTTTGATCTTCGACACCCTGGCCGCGGTGAAGCGTGGCTACATCGTCGTGCAGCAGGACACCCGTGGCAGGTTTGATTCCGACGGAGAGTGGCTGCCCTGGGCTTACGAGCAGCAGGACGGGTACGACACCGTCTTCTGGGCGAGCGGCCTTCCCGGCAGCAATGGCAAGGTCGGCATGTTCGGTGGAAGCTATACCGGTCAGACTCAATGGGCCGCAGCTCTCGCTGCACCGCCAGGTCTCGCCGCGATAGCACCGCAGATCACCTGGAGTGACCCAGCCGATGGTCTCATGTTCCGCGGCGGCGCAATTGAACTGGGTCTCAACGCGTGGTGGACGCTCGCCCAGTCCTTGGCGCAGTTGCCCAAGGTCGTCGAAGATCCCGACGAGCTGCTGGGCGCGATGGCAACAACGATTGCGGATTACGACTCGTTGGCCACCAAGAGCTACTGGGAGCTCCCGGCGGCGCCACTCCCCGCTCTGACCCGGGCCGGCCTGCCCGACATCGGTGTTCAACGCGGTCTGCAGAGCCCCGACACCACCGAGGAATGCCGGGTCGCCGGCCACCACGACCAGGTAACTGTGCCGAGCCTGAACATCGGCGGTTGGTACGACGTCTTCCAACAGGGAACACTCGACAACTACATCGCGATGCGCGAACGCGGGGTGCCGACCCGTCTCGTGGTGGGCCCATGGCCGCATGTGAGTGCCTTCAGCTTCGGCCAGATCGGCGACGTCAATTTCGGGCTGCTGTCGGAGGTCGCCCCCGGAGCCAAGACCATGACCGACTATCAACTCGATTGGTTCGAGAACTACCTTCGTGACGGGTCGGACACCACCGATTCGAGTGCACCAGTGCAACTGTTCGTCATGGGAATCAACCAATGGCGCCACGAGGAGGAATGGCCGCTCCAGCGGGCGGTCGCCACACGTTTGTACCTGCACGCAGACGGCAGCCTGTCCTTCGACCAGCCCACCGACGAGCAATCGCACAGCGACTTCACCTATGACCCCGCCGACCCGGTGCCGACCTGCGGCGGCAACCTCGTCATGTCCACCCAGTTCCCGGCCGGACCGAAAGACCAGGCAACCGTTGAAAGTCGCCCCGATGTGTTGGTGTTCTCTACTCCCGTGCTGACGGAAGACCTCGAGATCACCGGCAGGGTGACGGCCGAGCTGTTCGCCGCCACTGACGGACCGACGACCGACTGGGTAGTCAGACTCTGTGATGTCGATGAAAACGGCGTGTCCTACAACATCGTCGACGGGATCACCCGCGTGGGCACCGAGCCGGACCGCATCGACCAGGCCGAAATCGATCTATGGTCGACCAGCATTGTCGTCAAGGCCGGGCATCGTCTCCGAGTGCACGTCACATCCAGCAACTTTCCCCGCTGGGACCGCAACCCCAACACCGACACCGAAGTCGACGACGCCAGCAAATTCCGGGTCGCGCGCCAGAGCATTCACCACAACGCAGTCCACCCCTCTCACCTCGTACTCCCGGTCGTTCCCCGCTGAAATATCCTCACCACGAGAGAATGACGGCCGGGCAGGCGCGCGCTCACCTGTCACAAGGACGCACGCGCCTTCCCGGTCTCTCTCCGTCTGGTGTCGCTACGACCACACAGTGTCTATGCGCGGGCTTGTCTTCCGGATGCGCATTTCGTAGGCTTTAACCCTACGGAATGCGCTCAGAGGGGGTGATGTAAGTATGGCTCTGGCGCATAGCACCGCCGTACCGGCACCATTGGCTCGCCTGCCGTTGCGTACCTTCCGTCCTCAGGACGCCACCGATGTCTACGCCCACCCGCGGCCCGAACTCGCCCGCCTGGTTAAGCGCGGTGTCCTGCACCGCGCCGCCCCCGGCTACTTCATCGTCGTTCCTCCGGATCAGACCGGGCGCCCTTGGATACCAAATCTCGAAGCCACCGCTGCCGGAATAGCGACCGCGATCTATGGGCCCGACGACGCTATCGTAATGGGCATCAGCGCCGCTCGCCTCCACCACGCAATTCCCCGGGCGTTGGCCACTGCAGTCATTGCCGTCCCCCGCCGACACCGGACGATCACCCTCACCGACCGGGCCGCGACCATCCGCTTCCTCCGCCGCGACACCCGAAAACTCGATGCCGAACGGGCGGACACCCCCCTCGGGCCGGCCCTGGTGACGACCCCGGAACAGACCGTCCTCGACCTGGCGAGGTGGCCGTCCCTCGGAGATACCGAGAACGAAGTCCCTACGGCCGTCACCTCGCTCTTCCGGCGCAGCGACCGCGAACGTCTCACCGCACTCGCCGCCGACCAGGGACTGACCACTGCCCTCACCCGCGCCGAAACCTGGGCGCGGGCGGCCTCGTGAACCTCGACGAACGCGAGAGGGTCGCCGCCCCTACATCGACTTGGGCGATCCAGCGTCGTAGTCGCTCACGTCGGTTGCTTCTCCAACTCGTCGAGGTACTGGTTCAAGCCGGTGGACGCGGCAGCGTCGGCGCGCTCGAGAAGATGTGTGCGGAGATGTCGTGCCAACCTGCTCACCGCGGGTCCGGCATCCAGCAGCGGTCGTATCAGCCCGACTCGAGCGCACTGCTCGGCGAGGGGCAACAGCCCCGTCAGTGCGGCATCGTGCTGTCCCATGGTGGCCAACACCTCCACCTCCAGCAAGGCGGCGTGCAGGAATGCCCGGGGGCGGACCCGTCGATCGATCGACTCGACGAGGGCGTGTGCCCGTTCGTAGACGGGTTCGAGGTCCTGGTCGCGGGCGGTCAGTGCTGCTCGGATAGCCGAGTCCTCCTCCAATTCATAGGTGACGACGGCGATTCCGTTGTTCCGGTCGGGCAGTTGTCGGCTCTCGAGATCGATAGCCGGGGGCCCGGAAGTCGCGTATCCGATTCCGGTTCGGACTCGTTCGTTGGTGATTCGCGCTGCTAAACGGGGCAAGCCCAATTGCTGGGCCAGCCGGGCGCCCTCGTCGAGACGCGCCTTCGCCGCATCCTTCTGTCCGAGGAGGAGCTTCAGCCGGGCACCCGTTCCGTAGGTGGCCAGCATGAAGTCGACGGTGCCACCCTCGGCGCCCAAGGTGTGGCTGCGGTCGAGGAGTTGATCCGCATCGGCGAGGTGTCCCTGTTCGTACAGCAGGTCGCCGAGTAAGGCCGCCGTGAGCCGGCCGCCGTAGCCGATACCCTCTTCGGCCTCGGTGGCCAGCGCCATAGCGTGCCGGAAGCTGGCCTCCGCCGCCGGCAGATCGAGTTGTTCGCGTGCCGCCATCCCGGCCAGGCAGTATCCGTAGATGACACTGAACGGCCCGGTGGAACGCTGGTGGAAGGGAAGCGCCCATTTCTGCCATCGGCGAGCGTCATCGAAATCGAATCGGTAGATGGCGCGGAACGACCCAACGTCGGCGGTTCCGCACATGACCCATGGTCGCAGTGTGTCCGCCCGGGCCATGCACCGCTCGACGGCCTCGTCTAGCCCGTCGATCTCGTCGTTGAACACGGTCACCGTGGAGTGGATGAATGCTGCCTCGACCCGCAAATCGGCGGTGGCTCGGTCGTCACCTCCACCGCTCAACGCTGCTTCCGCGACGGAGAGAAACTGTTCGGCATCGCGAGGGTGATGCAGCAGGGCGTGCGCCCACGCGAGTGCAACCTGGAGGCGGGGCCGGTTGGTAGTTCCCTTCGCCGGCAGCTTCGCGGCGAGGCCGAGAAGCGTTCCCATCTGCGACTGCTCGAGTAAATCCATCGCGGCGTCCTCGACGAGCGTGACAGCATCGTCTTCCTCACCCGCGAGGATGTAGTGGTCGACCGCCTGGCTGAGAAGGTGCCGGTCCGCGAACCACCGACCTGCTCGACGATGAAGCTCGACAATTCGGTCGGGATCGTCACGCTCGAGGCGGTGTTGCAGGAACTCGGCGAACAGATGGTGGTAGCGGAACCATCGCCCTTCCTCGTCGAGCCGTCGCAGGAACAGATCACGGGACTCGATGTCCTCGAGCGTCACTTGGGCCTCCCTGCTGTCGGTGAGCGCGCGTGCCAAGCTGCCGCAGATTTTCTCGGTGATCGAGGTCGCGAGGAGGAAATCGAGGGTGCCTCGATCGAGATTGCCGAGGACGTTCTCGGCCAAATACTCACCGATGGCCCGATTCCCTCCGGACAGGTGGTCGATCAGCCTCCGTGGGTCCGGGTGATCACGCAAGGCCAGTGAAACCAGTTGCAGTGCCGCTGCCCATCCGTCCGTCGACTGTTCGAGCTCGACGATGTCAGGTGCGTCCAGGTGGAGGCCGGAGCGGTCCACCAACAACTGGGTCGACTCCCGGACGTCGAAACGCAAAGCGGAGGAATCGATTTCGACGAGTTCGTTGCGCACACTCATTCTACTGAGCGGCAGACCGAGCCGGGTGCGGCTGGTGACGATCAAATGTAGATGGTGGCAACCGTGCTCGAGCAGGAATGCCAACGCCGACCGTGTGTCCTCATTGCTCACGCGGTGCCAATCGTCGATGACCACTGCGACGTGCTGGTCGGCCGAATGAAGTTTGTCGATCAACGAGGTGAGAACATACCGCTCACGGTCCGCGCCGTAGACTTCGAGTTCACGAACCAGCTCTCGGCCGAAAGCTGGTTCCGCCACCGCAATGGACTCGATCAGGTGGGTGAGGAACCAGATGAGCGTGTTGTCGTCGTTGTCGATTGTCAGCCACGCAGTCGCCACCCCTTCCTCCCGCAGGGCCGCGAGCCGTTGAGCGGCGAGCGTGCTCTTACCGAACCCGACCGGTCCGTGAATGAGCACCAGACGCCGACGCCCGCTCCGACGGAGGCGCTCGAGCAGCTGCGTGCGCGCCACCGCCGCACCCGGTGTGACCGGTGGACGGTACTTGGTGGACGCACTCGGTGGCGGAGGACGATCCAGCCGGGTCCCGCTGCCCCGTCGGTATCGAAGGTATTCGGACACGCCGACGTCGACCTCATCCGAGGGCAGGAAGGGGCGGTCTTCCTCATCGACGATCGGAAGCGGGATGTCCCCTAGAACAAGACCGATGTGTTCGCCCGCCCGTCGCAGTGCGGCACCCAGGTCCGCAGCAGTGGTGGGACGGTCGGCGGGGTCTCGGGCCATTGCCGACTCGACCACGTCGCACACCGCCTCTGGGATGCCCGCCTCTCGCAGATCGGGCAGCGGCTCCGTGCCGATCCGCATCAGCTGGGCGAAGACCTGCTCACCGCGGCGACGGGCATACGCCGGCCGGCCCGCCAGTGCCGTGAACAGTGTCGCCCCCAGCCCATAGATATCCGTGACCACCGACGCGTCGGCGCCGCTGAGCAGTTCCGGGGCGGTATAGGCGGGCGACCCGGCCACCAGACCCCGGGTGGTTTCCTCGCCGCCCGTGATGCGGGCGATGCCGAAGTCCGTCAGCTGCGGCTCGCCGTACTCGGTCAACAGAATGTTCCCCGGTTTGAGATCGCGATGCAGCACTCCCGCGCGGTGCGCGGTTTCCAGAGCACCGGCGAGCTTGACACCGACCGCCAGTGCCTCCGCGGCCGTCAACGCGCCGTGCTTGGTGATCCAGGAGTCGAGGGAATCACGGCGATGAAACGGCATCACAATGTAGGGGCGACCGGTGTAGGTGATTCCCGCTTGCAGCACATGGACGATGTTCGGGTGTCCGGACAGCCGCCCCATGGCCTGTTGCTCGCGCAGGAAACGGGCCCGATCCATGTGGTCCGGGTCGGGGCTCAGGACTTTGACGGCGACCACGCGGTCGAGCGTCGGTTGCCGGCACCGGTACACGATGCCGAAGCCGCCGCGGCCGACGATGCACGCGTCTTCGAAACCTTCAGCCGCCAACTCCGCGACGAGGTCTGCGTCGACCTGTCGTTGCGTGCTCTCGGTGTCGTCCTCCGGCATGGCAAGCCTCAGCGCACTTTGCCCGGTTCGCCGATTCTCCACGCCCGGGCCCACCAACACCTGCCCATGAGGGCCTCCTCGCACTGCGCCTACCCCATTCTAGATACCGGCAGCCATCTATTCGCCGAAAAGCGTTTGCCGGCGTCAGGGTGGAAAGAATCGGCCGAACATCTGTCCAGATGCCGTGGTGAAGTCATCTGAGATCAGGTGGAGTAGTAAGGAGTGTTGTCAGGGCTCTGCGTGGAGTTTTGTCGTTCGTCAGCTCGCAGTATCTGTGGGGTTTTCGTCGCGTCGTCAAGTGCGGCACGTAGCGCCTCGCGGGAGTCGATGTCGAGTTTTCGGTAGATGTTTCGGCGATGCCATTCGACGGTGCTCATCGTCAGGTAGAGGGTTTCCGCGATACTTCGGGTGGTCATACCGTCCGCGAGCAGGCCTGCGATCCGTTGTTCGCTCGGGGTCAGCGCAGCGAGTCCTCGCAGAACCGGCCTACGGGGCCGTGCCCCACTGACGAGCAGTTCCTGATGCGCCTGCAGCTCGACCGCCGTGGCCCCGGAATGATGGGCGAGATCGAGGGCCTTCCGAAGGGTCTCCCGTGATCGAACTTTGCGCCCGGCCCGGCGTTGCGCCGATCCGAGCTCGATGAGCGTCCGCGCCAACTCGAGGGGCGAGCTTTCGGCGGACTCGAGTACGGTGGCCGATTCTTCGAGCAACGCGATGTCGGGGTTGGGTGAGGCGATCAGCGCCCGGTACCGGAGCGCCGAGCCCAGGGTTGAGCACAACCCGAACTCGCGTGCAAGTTCGATGCCGCGGTTCATCAGTTCGATAGCCGCATCGGTCTTTCCTACCGCGTGGAGCGCGAGCCCCGCGAGTGATCGCCACGGGAGGAGCATGTAGCCGGGGTTGTGGAAGCCATTGGCTTCGAGGAGGTTCCCCGCGCGAAGGAAGTCGTCGGCGGCGCCGACGTAGTCGCCCCGAACCAGGCGTAGCCGGCCTCGGGCCATGTAGAACCAGACATTCAACGTTCGGGTCTCGCGGCTGCGGAGTTGCATTTCTGCATCGTGAACGACCTCCGCTGCCTGCTCGAGTTCCCCGCGGTCGATCAGGCAGTAGGCCAGGAGTCCTTGCGGCGCGGGGACGGTCGAATTCCAACCGCGTTTCATTCCCAGGATCGCGGTCTGCGCGTCGACCATGGCCTCGCTGATTCGGCCGAGCGCGTACATCGCCATCGACCTGGCGAGAGAAATTTCGGCGAAAATCAGGGAGTCACCGCGCGTGCGAGCGTCGGTGAGGACACTGCCGGCGACCTTGGCGGCGTCGTGGGCACGCCCACACCAGGTCAGGGCGAGGATGGCGTGAGTGATGGTCATGCCGTCGGAGGTCTCTCGCCACAATGTCACACCGTCACCGAGGGCGCGAAGGACAAGTTCAGCGTGGTCGGCGGAGCGGGGTTCGGACATGGCGCGGAACACACCCAGGTGCAGGACCAGGAGGCGTTCGGCTGAACTCAGCGCGGCGTGTGACGGGAACGTTGCAGCGAGCGCGCTGACTCGTTTGTGGGCTTCGTGGGGGTGGTCGGCCAGGTAGGTCGCCGAGGCCATGTATCCGGCCTCGAATCGCAGGGCGAGTTCGCGATCGCGGTCGGTGAAGGTGTCCGCTCCGCGGCGGAATACCGGCAGCGCTTCGGCCGGGCGACCGTATCGGAACAGGGTTTGGCCCAGGGCGTGCATGGCCCGCGCCTGTTCTTCCGGTTCGTCGATCAGTTCGAGGGCGGCTTCGAGGTGACCGAGAGAGTTGGTCTCGCCTGCGGCGGCTTCCATGATGCCGAGGTCGATCAGCAGGTTGGCGTGTTGACGCGGGTCGTCATACTTCGTCGTCAGGGCGCGGCGCAGGTAGCGGGCAGCTGCGCGGGGAGCACCTTTTCGTGCCGCGCTCTTCGCTGCCGAGTGTAGGGCCGAGTGTGCCCACTCGGCGTCGGTTGGGGTGCCCCTCATGACGTGCACCGCGACTTCGTCCATGTCCGCGTCCGACGCCAGGAGCACTTGGGCGGCCTCGAGATGCAATCTCGCTCGCTCATGTGAGGGGAGTTTCCGGTAGATGGCGGCGCGGATCATGGGGTGATAGAACGACACGTTCGCTTCGTCGGCGAAAATCTGTGCCGCGGTCAACCGTTCGGCCGCGATGGTGGCATCCGCATGGTCCAGACCGGCCAGTTGTGCGGCGGTGGTCAGTGATGTGGAGGTGCCCAGGACGGTGACAGCGCGAGTCAGGGCCTGCGCGTGGTCACCGAGCCGTGCGATGCGGAGCATGACGCTGCGCGTCACCGATTCGGGTGCGGTGTCGGGAACCGCGTCGTACGGGTCGGGGGCTCCGACGGCTGCACGCGAATTCATTGCCGTGGCGAGTTCACGAAGCAGGAAGGGGTTTCCGCGGGTGGCGGTCCAACTCTCCTCGATCAGGGCGTCATTTTCTCCGGCGTCGGGTAGCAGCGTGTGCAGTAGCTTTTTGACTCCGTCGCGGCTCAGTTCCGTCGGTTGCAGGGTATGCGAGGCCTGCAACGTGATCCGGGCGACGAGTTCGTTCTCCGCGGCGGGGTCGCCGGTGCGGACCGCCCCGACGATGGTGACCGGGAGGTCTCCCAGCCGCTGGGTGAGATAGAGCAGAAATCGTAGGGAGAGCTCGTCTCCCCACTGGAGATCGTCGGCGATCAGGACCAGTGGCCGTTCTTCGGCAAGGTTGGCGATCAACCAGTAGAGGCTGTGCAGGAGTACGAATTGATCGGTCAGCGCGGTGGTGGTCTCGTGCAGTGTGCGGTGGAGCATCGGCTCGGCCAGCGCTGCGTGACCACGGAAGGCCGCGTCCCGCTCGGCGGAGGTGGCCCGGGTGAGCCGGGTCTCGAGGAGTCGTAGGACGAGCCCGAGCGGAAAGTCCTGCTCGAGTTCTCCTCCACTGGTGGTGAGTACCTCGGCCCCGACGTCCACGCCGATGTGGTGCGCGGCGATGAGTAGTCTCGATTTCCCGATCCCGCTGGGCCCCTCGATCAGCAGCATCTGGCCGTTCCCGCGGGCTCCGCTGCGCACGGCCCGGGTAATCGCCTCGACCTCTCGGCCGCGTTCGAGCAGGGGAGCGGGCACGTCGGCCCGCGTGGGACGTTCAGGAGTTGCCATGTGCTCTTTCTCCGCGAGCGGTACGGTCCCGGGGTTGTCGGGCGTACGGCGGTCACCGGAACGAGTCGGTGTACTGGCTCTCGACGTCATGGATGAAGTCCAAGTGCGCCTGTGACGCATCAAGATCGCCGGAACAGCCGAACTGTTCGATGTGGTCGCGGTCCCGCGTCCCCGGCCATGCGTGCTCCGCGTCGTCCACCCTGATCAGCCGTACGGCCGCGAATCCAGTCGAGTCACGATAGTCGATGGCATGAATGGTTTCGGTGATCGCCCGCACCGTCGGAACGGGTTCACATCTCACTGCGCCAGCCCAGCGCTGTACCGCTGACTCCACTGATTCCGACCACCGGCTGCCCGCGCCGCCGTCGTAGGGGTTGAGGTGATCGCGCCGTCCGTGAAGCGCGAGCACCGGCGGGCGCTTGCCCCCGCCATCGACGAAACGCACTCCACTGACGAAACACACCGAAGCGAGTGAGCCGCCGAATCGTGCGGCCAGGTGCGCGCTCAACCGGGCGCCCCCGGAATACCCACGCAAGTGGATCCGCGACGGATCGGCACCGTGCCGCTGGACGACTTCGGCGATAAGTTCACCGATGAACATCACGTCGTCGGGTCCTGGTCGCGGCTCGGTTTCACCGGGCAACGGGCTGCCGGGAACGTTCCACGCCCAGCCTGCAGGCCACTCGGGCAGGAGACGAAAAGGAATGTCGGCCCGTGGCAATACGACGACTGCCCCTTGTTCAGCCAGCGCGTGCGCGGCGGTGACTGCGAGGTGTTCTTCCGGTGACGATCCGCTGCCGTGCAAGTCGATGATGATCGGCGACGTTGCCAGGTCGCCTTCGACCGCACTCACCATCGTGTATCGGCGCACGTCGTTACCGACCCGCATTTCGAACGATTGCGCTGTCGTCAAGGGTGTGCGCATCGTCAATCTCCTTCGCCTGATCAGTACTACGGGGTAGCTTCGGTGCGGGTTCTGCGGGTAGCCCGTCCCGATGCGCGGGCCACTATCTGACCATCGGCGACGCGGACCAACCGGACTGTGTAGAGGTTCTCGCGAGCCAGGTGTTCTGCGACGGTCGCGGTGGCGATCAGGCGATCGCCGGGATACGCGGGACTGACGTAGTCGATGTGGACAGCGCTGACCACCCCGGTGTTGATGCCATCGTTTGCTGCTGCCGCCAACGCGGCCCCGACGATGGAATAGAGCAGTGCGCCATGAGCGGTCGCGTGAGGATTGAGGTGATGGTGATTCACCGTCAGCGCCGCGGTAGCGTGGCCTTCCCCGAGCGTGTCTACCTCGACTCCGAGGTAGTCCGCGTATGCGTCTTGCCGGTGATCGGTCTCCACATCGTCTCCCTTCGTTTGCGCGGCTGACCGGAGGAGCCGACCGCGTCGCCTGCGCATCACATTCACTGAGTGAGCGCTGACTTCTGCACCTTGCCCATCGCGTTGCGGGGCAGACTATTTACCACCCTGATCTCCCGGGGCCGTTTATGTCTCGAGAGGTTGTGTGACACGAACTCGATCAGGATCTCCGATTGCGCAACGTCGCCTACGACGTACGCGACGATGCGCTGACCCAAGTCGGCGTCCTCGACCCCGATTACGGCCGCCTCGATGACATCGGGGTGATCCAGTAGCGCCGCTTCGACCTCTCCAGCACCGACTTTGAACCCTCCGGTCTTGATGAGATCGACGGATTCCCGGCCGACGATCCGGTGGTAGCCGGAGTCGTCGACGACGGCGACGTCACCCGTGCGGAACCATCCGTCCTCGGTGAAGCACTGCGCCGTGGCGTCCGGGAGCCCAAGGTAGCGATCGAACAGATTGGGTCCCTGCAGTTGCAGTTCACCCACCGTTTCACCGTCTGCTGGTACGGCAGCGCCGTTCTCCATGATCCTGGTACGCACACCGGGCACCGGGGTGCCGACCCACCCCGGCCGGCGCTCACCAGCGGAACGCATGGCCAGCGCTATCAGGGTCTCCGTCATTCCGTAGCGTTCGACGGGCATCTGGCCGGTCAGTTCGGCCACTGCGGCGGCGACCGACACCGGTAGCGGCGCACTGCCCGACACGAGGAGCCGAGCGCTGGCCAAGTGCCGGGCGGTGACCGGATCCGCGACCAGACGGGACCAGATAGTGGGCACCGCGAAGACCACCGCGTTGGGGTTATTATCGGCTGCGGCAGCGTAGTTCGCCGGTGATGGACGTCCGGTGTGAACGAGGCTGCCGCCTCGCCGAAGTGCCCCGAGCAGACCGAGCACCAACCCGTGAGCGTGAAACAGGGGCAGGCCGTGGATCACAACGTCGTTCTCGGTCCAGTCCCACGCGGTGGCCAGCCCGTCCAAACCGGCCGCCATCGCGCCGAGCGACATCACCACACCTTTGGGCTTGCCCGTAGTTCCCGAGGTGTACATGATCATCGCGGTGTCGGTGGGCTGCCCCTCGGACCAGATGGGCGTTCGCCGTTCTGTCCGATCGACGGGGATTCGCTCGATTTCTGGATCCGACTCCCCCGAGGGGCCGAGTAGTATGGCGGCCTTGGAGTCGCCGATTATGTGGGCACGTTCGGCCACCCCGGCATCGGGCGGTACCGGCACGAACGGGACACCGGCCTGCAGACACCCGACCACGGCGACCACGGTGTCAACACTGGCCGTGGCGTGGACCGCAGCGGCCGGTGCGCCGTGTATCCGTGCTGCGACGGCGCCGGCGGCTTCGAACAGTTCGTCACGCCGTAGCGTGATGTCCCCGATCGTCACAGCCGGTGCCGCGGTATCGGCGGCGAGTGTCAGCTGGGGCAGGAGCATCATCGATCCGCTATTTCCTTCGATGTAGGTGTACGAACGGTCCTTGCGGCGTCACTCGCTCAGCTCGCTCCGGAGAGCGACAGATCCTTGCGGCGCTCGTCCTGCTTGTACGGTTTGCGCGCGACGGTTGCGCGGATCTCGGTTTGTGGTTCACCGGGATTTCCCCACAGCACCTTCACCTCGGTGCCGGGCTCGGAGTACTCGACGTCGATGAAGCTGATCGACAGCGCCTTTCGGTATGTGTAGCTGTAACCGGGATGGGTCGACTGACCGACCTCGCGGCCGTCGACGAGGATCTTGTCCGCCCAGTTGCTCGCGAACGGAGGATGCGGGATCTCGAACAGGTGGTAGACGGGACCGTCGCTGAACATCGACGAGTAGATCGCGATGAGGTCGTCGCTGTTGAATTCGAGAGTGACGCCCACCCTGCGGGGCTGGGCTACCAACGCCTCGAGTGCGCTGCGTCCGATGAAGTCGTGATCGAAGTTGATGCTCTTGGCCCAGCCGAGCTCCACCGGGTTCCGGTGGAGCCCCTCGATGTCCGGCCCGTCCCAGCTTCCGGTGAACGTCGCGCCGAAGTCGTAGCGCAACGGACCTTCCATGACGGTGCCGACCCACTCGGCGGGAAGGTGCTTGTCCATGAACTCGACATACTCGCGGTTGGTTCCGCCGGCAAGCGCGCTGAGGTAGTGCACCGAGGCGGTCGGATACCAGGACTCGAGGTGGTTGAGCTGGATCCACCGCCATCCGAGTCGACGGATCCCGAACTCCTGGCCGGCCTCCACTACCGCGGCGTAGACCTCGTCGTGGCCTTCCATCGGACCGTGGAGTTCGAAACCGATCTCTCCTGCCATGCCTTGGCGAAGCAGCATCACCTCACGGCCGGCGATGGTGGCGTACTTGCTGTTCATGAACTTGACGTCGCGGAGGTTGGTACCGGTCAGCTTCTCCATCAGTGGCAGTGCTTTCGGTCCTGACACCTGCAACTTGTGGGTGGAGGGGAACGATGCCTTGGCGTCGTAGTTACCGGTCTCGAGATGGAACAGCGTCCACTGCGGGACACCGCACTCGAGTTCGAAATCTTCTTCGCCGTGGCGGATGAGGATGCCCTCGGTGATGACATTGCCGTTCTCGTCGCATTGGACGCAGTGCTTTGCTTTGCCGATAGGGAAGTTCGCGAAGCTGTTGATGGACAGGTCCGACAGTAGGCGGAGCGCATCGGGACCGGTGATGCGAATCTGTGGGACGAACGACCAGTCCCCGATGTAGACGGTGTTCTTCCACGCCCACTGCTCATCCTTCCATCCCGTGTACTCGGGCAGTCCGATGTTCGGTGGGTACGGCATGGGAGCTGCAGAGGTGAAGGCGCGGAACGGCGCTGAATCTGTCATCGGAGTGGAACCCTTCGTGAGATGTGTTGCTGATGGTGGCTCGAGCGGTTACGTGAAGACGACGGTGCGGATTCCGTCGAGAAGGACCCGGTTCTGGGTGTGTCGTTGGACGGCCCTGGCGAGGGCGACGCATTCGGTGTCGCGGCCCAGCGCCGTGACCTCTTCCGCGGTCATCGAGTGGTCGACCCGGGCGATCTCTTGCTCGATGATGGGACCTTCGTCCAGATCGCTGGTGACGTAGTGGGCGGTCGCGCCGACCAGCTTCACCCCTCGGTCGTGAGCTTGGTAGTAGGGGCGGGCGCCCTTGAAGCTCGGCAGTATCGAGTGGTGGATGTTGATCGCCCGGCCCTCGAGTTCCTTACACAGGTCGGGGGAGAGGATCTGCATATACCGTGCGAGGACGACGAGGTCGACGCGGAGTTCTTCGACCAGTCGCAGAAGTGTTGCCTCGGCCTCGGGTTTCGTCTCCGACGTCACCGCGACGTGATGGAACGGGATTTCGTAGTGGTCGGCCAGGAATCCGAGGTCGGGGTGGTTCGACACCACTGCCACGATTTCGATGTTGAGAGTGCCGATGCTGGCGCGGTACATCAGATCGTTGAGGCAGTGCCCGAACTTGCTGACCATGATCAGAACTCGTTGCTTCTCGCTGCTCTCGGCCAGCCGCCAGGACATCGCGAACGTCGTTGCGATCGGTTCGAACGCCACCCGCAAAGCCTCGATGGAAAGGCTGTGCGGGTGTGCCCCTTCGAAGTGGACGCGCATGAAGAACACGCCGCTGCCGGGATTGCCGAACTGTTTGCTCTCGACGATGTTGCAATCGTGTTCGACGAGAAACTTGGAGACCGCGTAGACGATGCCCGGCGAATCGGGGCACGACAACGTGAGCACGTAACCGGGATTTATCTGCGGGGATGTCGAGTTCATGGCGTCACACCATTTCCAGTACGCCGTTGCCGGCGGTCCGGAGCGCGTTGCGCCCGGACAGGACCGCGTTGCGCAGCAGCCAGACGTCGGTGACGGGTCCGATACCGCCTGGAACGGGGGTCAGAGCGCGGGCACGCGTGGCCACCTGGGTGAAGTCGACGTCACCGACCATGCGGACCGCACCGGTCTCGGGGTCGCGGGCCGGGTTGATTCCCACGTCGAGGACGATGGCGCCTTCGCGCACGTGCTCGGCCCGGATGAGACCGGGGACACCGGCGGCCACGATGAGCACGTCGGCTCGGCGGGTATGCCATCCCAGACGACCGTTCTGGCTTGCCCAGACATCGATCGACTGCACCGCCGCCTGCCGGTCATAGGCGAGCGAGACGGCCGGCTTACCGACTGTGTTGGAGCGCCCGACGACGACGATGAGATTCCGATGGTAGAAATCGGCGCGATCCTCACCGACGGCGTCCAGCCACGAGTCGAGCACATAGAACACCGACGCTGCGGTCGACGGAACGAATCGGGGCGTGCCCAGGGCGAGCAGTCCCGCATTTTCCGGATGCACCGACTCGATGTCCTTCGCCGGGGCGAGCTCCCGGAAGACGTCGACCTCGCAGATGTGTTCGGGAAGTGGTCGCAGAACCAGGATGCCGCTGATGGCGGGGTCGTTATTGAGCGATCGGATCGTGTCCAGCAAGTCGTCTTGGCTGGTGTCGGATCCCAAGCGCAGTTGTCGACAGGGCACGCCGAGTTCGTCGGCGATCTTGCCGATCCGTCGTTGGTAGACCGTGGCTCCGTAGTTGTCGCCCACCACGACCGTGGCTATACCGCAGTCGCCGCCGTCTGCCCTGAGCTGCTGGACTTCGAGGGCGACTTCTTCCTTCAGTTTGGCGGCGATCTTGCGGCCGTCGATCACTTCGGCGGTCATCGTGAACACCTCTCTGGGACTGACTGATCGAACGTTGCTGGTTGGCGGTCGGCGACTCGCACGTAGCGGTGCCGATCCTGGTGTGTCTCATGCATCGACAAAACCGACTTTGCGGAGGGTGGGGCCGATGGTTTCGTAGGCGTGGTGTGTGTCGTGGTATTCCGAGATCTTGACGATGACGCCGTTCCGAAACTCGAACAGGAAATGAAAGTTGTTGTGGTAGACGCGTCCTTCGGTCAGTTCGGCATGGAGTGTCACTTCGACGGCGGCGCGGTCGCCTTCGCAAGTCTTCGCGCCAACGGTCAACTCGACGGCACCGGATACCTGTGCGCCGAACTCGTCCATGAACTCGCCGATTCTGTCTTCGACGTTTCCGGCGCCGGCCGACCACCAGGTCAATTTCTCATCCGCGTACCGCTCGATAGCGGTGCGCACACCCTGGTTTCCCATCGTTTCGAAGAACAAGTCCACGGTCTCGGCGGTGGTAGTCGTCATCTTCGTCCCCGTTCGCGCGTGCATCTGTTGGTTTCTCCGGTAGTGGTCGGGTCTAGACGAGATCGGTGACGGTGTTGTCGACACCGAGCAACGCCTTGCCGTAGACCTCGTAGCCGATGTCCGGGATGACGTGCGCGTGGCGTGCCCCGGTGCTCGAGTCGCGCCAGATCCTCTGCAGCGCATTGTTCTCCGCGAAGCTGCCGGCGCCGCTGGCGAAGAGCAGGTCATTGATGGCTTCCACGACGGTCTCGACGGCCTTGCCGGTGTCCGCGCGTACGCGTGCCCGTGTCGTGTAGTCGAGGTAGGCGCCGTCGGCAGCAGCGTTGTCGACGTCGTCGGCGGCGCGGTATGCATGCAGCATCGCGGTGTCAAGTTTGGTCGCGGCCTTCGCGATGGCCAGCTGAAATGCGACCGAATCGGCCTGAGTGTCGAAGTGGGTGTACGCAATCGACTTCTTGGAAGCCTTCTCCGTCACCATCCGCAGGGCCGCACGGCCCATCCCGAGTTGCGGTCCGACCATGTTCAGTGTCAGGAATGGAACGAACGAGGAGCGGTACATCGTCTCGTCGGTGTGTTCGGTGGCATAGGTTCCTTGAATCGCCTGCGAGACCGACATGACGCGATGATCGGGGACGAAGACGTCCTCGACGACGATGCAGTTGCTTCCGGTCGACTTCATTCCGGCGACATACCAAGTCTTTTCGATGCGGTAGTCGGTCGCGGGAACGAGTGCCATTCCACCGTCGATCGTCTCACCTTCCGCGTTGGTCACCGGGATGGCGACCACGGCCCACGTCGCGTGCGAGGAACCGGATGCGAAGAACCATCGCCCGCTTACCCGGTACCCACCGTCGACCTTGGTGGCCTGCGAACTCGGGGTGATGACGCCGCACACGCGTGCATCCGGGTCGCTGCCGAAGACGTCGTCTTGCGCACGTTGGCTGAACAACCCGGTCAACCAGGCGGTGCCGTTGAGGATCGTGGCGACCCAGGCCGTCCCGCCGTCTGCCTCGCCGATAGCGGCCGTGACCTCCATAAGGGTCCGCATGTTGGTCTCGTAGCCGCCATAACGCTTGGGGACTGCGAGCTTGAAGAGTCCGGCCTCGGTGAGCGCGTCGATCGATTCCTGGGCGACGCGGCCATCGGACTCGCCCTTGGCGGCGTTGTCAGCAAGCAGCGGGCCCAGATCACGTGCGCGTTGGACAAGTTCGTTCTTGGTCGGCGTCTCGGTCGCCCGGTCACTTGTCTGCAGGGTGGTCATCGGTAATCCTCCTGGATGAGTTCTGCCGCGCGGTGTCGGTTCGACGTAGGGCGCGGTGCGGTTCTCGTCGGCTCGGCCAGTGGTGCCGGGTGCCGGAGCGATCGGTGATACTTCAAAAGCTGGTGATTTCTATGATGTGTGACGGCCGCCACTCGTCTCTTGTGCGCTGAGCAACAACCTCGGCTGTCGAACTGCGCTGCGGCGGCGGGTCAGCTGCGCTGGCGGGGTGCGATGCCGGAGCGGCCGGCGAAGGTTGCTTCTCCTGCCAGTTCGGCTTCCAACTGGAGCAGGCGGTTCCATTTCGCCGTGCGTTCCGACCTGGCGAGTGAGCCGACCTTGATCTGGCCGGTTCGCCACCCCACCGACAGATCCGCGAGCCATGATTCCTCGGTTTCGCCCGATCGGGCGGACAGCACTGTTGCGTAGGAGGAGTCGTTGGCGGCCTGAATGAGGGCGCGGGCGTCGGACACGGTGCCGATCTGGTTCGGTTTGACCAGAACTGCGTTGGCGGCGCCGAGCTTGTTGCCGTGCTGAAGTCGATCGACGCTCGTGGTGAACAGGTCGTCGCCGATGATTTGTGTCCGGGCGCCAAGTTGGTCGGTGACCTCGACCCATCCTTCCCAATCATCCTCGGCCATCGCATCCTCGATCGAGATGACGGGGAAGTCTTCGGCCCATTGCGCCAACTCTTCCGCCCATTGAGCCGCCGTCAACTGTCGTTCCTCGGCGGTGAGTACATATCGCTGCGAGGACGCGTCGAAAAACTGGGTGGCGGCGATATCGAGGGCGATTCCCACGTCGGTTCGGGGGGCAAAGCCGGCCCGTTCAATGCCACGCGTGACGACGTCGAGTGCGGCGCGATTGGTGGGCAGTTGCGGACCGTAGCCACCTTCGTCGGCAATCAGAGCTGTGGAGTAGCCCAGGTCATGGAGGTGGGCGGCGGTGGCCGAGCGGACTCGGTCGACCCATTCGAGCGCTTGAGCGAAACTGGTAGCCCCGACGGGCATGACGAGAACGTCCTGAATGTCCACCGCTCGACCGGCGTGTGCGCCGCCGGACAGAATGTTGATCATGGGCATCGGGAGCTCGGCGGGACGGTCGTCGTCCGCCGCGTAGCGCCAGAGCGGTTGTTGCGCGGCGGCGGCAGCGGCCTTCAGGGTCGCCAGTGAGACGGCCAGTGCGGCATTGGCCCCGAGCTTCGAGAGGTTCCCGGAGCCATCGGTTGCCCGCAACGTTTCATCGACGCCGCGCTGGTCGCAGCTGTCCAAGCCGATCACGGCCTTCGCGATCGGGCCGTTGACGTTGGCGACTGCGCGGAGAACACCCTTGCCTCGGTAGCGGGAGCCGCCGTCGCGCAGCTCATGGGCTTCGTGAGCACCGGTGGACGCACCAGACGGCGCGATCGCCGTGCCCGTGGCACCGCCTCGCAGCCGTACTTCACACGCCACGGTGGGGTTGCCGCGGGAATCGAGCGCCTCCCAGGCGAGAACGGAGGAAATGGTTGAGCTCACGTCAGAACACTCCAGAGTTGTTGGACGACATCACTATCAATACTTTTTGCGGTGAGCAGCTCGATTGCGGCTCGTTGCGCGGCTTCTCGTTGTGGTGGTTCGAGGTAAGCGGCGGGGGACTTGCCGTCGGTACGGGCCAGGACGACCGCGGCCGTATGTCGGACGAGGCCGAGCGGGTCCGCTTTCAGTGCGCCGGGTACGTCGCGGTCATACGCGGTGAGGAAGTCCTGCGCGCATTCTCGGTACACCGCGCGGTGGCTGGGCGCGTGCGCCGTCTTGCACATCAAATGGGCGAGCATGAAGGCCAGGTCGAATACTGGATTGCCGAAATGTGCTACTTCCCAATCGATCACCCACGCCGACGGTCCCGAGGCAAGCACATTCTTGGGCGAGTAGTCGCCATGAACCAGGCATTGCGGGTGTTCGGTCAGTTCTGTGGCGAGCGCGCCAAGGGGACCGGCGAGGTCGGGTAGCCGCCGTGCCACGGTCCGGTGAAATGGGTCGATTCGCAGGTCTACGAAGGACTCGGTGTCACCGAATCGGGAGGCGAGAATCGGGTCGCCGAAGGTGCTGGCATGCAGGGCCGCAAGGATCTGCCCGAGACGCGCTGCGGTCTCGGCACTGCCTTGACCGCCCCCCGCCATGAGTTCGGACTTCCAGTCGTGGAGGGCTGATGGGGCGTGCTCCATGACGAGGATCAGCCGGTCCTGATCGACCGAGGCAACCGACGGAACACTGTCGGGTACTCGTTCACCGACCACCTGTAGTGCCGCGGCTTCGTTGAGGATCCGAGCGGGATCGGCGTGCCACTCCGCCGCAACCTTCAGTCGTGTGAGCGCCTGTTTGATCACCCAGGATCCATTCGGGGCGTGCACGGCGAAAGCGTCGGCCGAGACGCCGCCGCTGAGTACCTCGACCGTGCCGCGTGCCTCATCAACCACTCCCCGGTCGACGAGATAGTTGAGGATGGACTCCGCGGTCAATGCCGCATGTGGAGCGAGATGGGCCTCTGACTGGCTCATTGTGGTTGTCCTACGGTGAGACGGAGGTCGGCTCTGGCCAGGATGTCCGGGTTGACCGTGTTCACCGGCGGTGTCCCCGATAGAGCGGACAGCACGTTGGCGGCGGCCTGCTGACGTAGATCGTTGAGAGCTTCGACAGAATTGAAAGCCGCATGGGGCGTCACGATCACGTCAGGCAAGCTGAGTAGCGGATTGCCTGGTGCAGGAGGGTCGGCGTCGAGAACATCGATCCCGGCGCCGGCGATTCGGCCGTTGCGCACCGCGTCCGCCAACGCATCGGTGTCGACGATCGGTCCGCGCGCCGTGTTGATGAGATAGGCGGTAGGTCGCATGGCCGCGATGACCGAGGCATCGATAAGTCCTCGAGTGTGCTCGGTCAACGGGATATGGATGCTGACGAAGTCCGCGGTCGCGGCCATGTCGATCAGCGACGGCGCTGCGGTTATGCCGTCGGGCAGGGCGGAATCGGACACGGTGCGGCTGTAGACCACTACCTGCATGCCGATTCCCTGAGCGCGGGAGGCAAGCGCCTGGGCCGTCGATCCCCAGCCCACGATACCGAGGACACTGCCGCGGATACGGAACATCGGCCCGGCCGCCGTGTTCGACCAGCCGCCCGATCGTGTTTGCTCGACAAACGGAACAACTCGCCTGCCGAGGGCCAGTATGAGGGCGAGTGCGTGCTCGGCGACTTCGTCGGTGCAGAACACGGGCACCCTGCTGACCAGAATGCCCTGGCGGGTGGCGGCATCGACGTCGATGTTGTCGACTCCTACTCCGAACCGCGCGATCGTTCGGCAACGGACCGCGGCGTCGATGACGGTCGCCGGCAACGAGAGCCAGTTGACCATGATGGCGTCGAAGTCCGCGACAGTGTCGACGAGTTCATCGTGATCCCTGCTCGGAGCGGCGACCACCTCGATGCCGGCCGCCCCGAGCACCGTCTCCTCGACGTGGAGGTCGGGCCAGGCGTGGTCGACCACCAGAACGCGGTCTTTCCCTGGCACTGCGTCACGGTGCGACAAAGCGGTGCCTCATCTGGCCGAGTTCTGGCGATGTGCTGACGAGGATGTCCCCGTCTGCCAAGAAGCGCGGCGGGTCCATGGTCGCTCCCACGCCAGGGGGGGTGCCCGTGAAGATGAGGTCGCCGGGGAGCAGGGTGACCAGCCCGGAAAGGTACTCGATCAGCGCGGCTACCGAGAAGATCAGGCTCTGGGTGTGGCCCTTCTGGACTTGTTCGCCGTTGACCGAGCACGCAAGTTCAATGTTGTCGCGGTCGGCCAGTTCGTCCGGGGTGACGAGGAACGGCCCAATCGGACTGAAGCCCGGCCGAGATTTGCCCAAACTGAACTGCGGGAACTGCTTGGGTCGGTTCTGGGCCTCCCGGTCCGAGACATCCTGCCCGAGAGTGACACCTGCGACAACATCCCATGCATCCTCGGCTTTGACGGCGTTCACCGTCTCACCGATCACGACCACCAGTTCGACCTCCCAATCGACCTGCGGACCGGTGATGGTGATATCACCGGTCGGTCCCGTCACCGAGCTGGGAAACTTGGTGAAGGTCAACGGGCTGTCCGGCAAGGAGAAGCCGCCCTCGTCAACATGGGATGAGTAATTCAGGCCGACTCCGAACACCTGCGGAGGACGGGGTGACGGAGCGTCCAACTGTTCTGTCACCAACGGGCCGGTTGGTGACAGCGAGGCGGACGCCAACCACTGGGTGAACTCACGCCACACGGGAAACACGTCAGCCGGCGACGGACCGAACGCGCCCTTGCTGGCCGTCTCGACATCGACTACACCCCCACCCGGATGTAGTACGACGAATCGGCCTGATTGATTGGCAAACTTCATGGCTGGGCTCCTTCGAGCGATCAGTGGGTCAACCCCGCCTCGGCGGCGATGGTCGGGCAGGGGAACTAGACGGGTTTCCGCCACAGTTCGTACGAGTTCTCGCGAATGATGAGGCCGTCTTTGATGTGAAAGCTGTGCACAATTCGCATGTCGACAAGGCTGCCGACCGGCATCGGATGATTCGGGAAACCGTGTCCGCTCACCAGCTTGACCAGCGCTTCGCTGTCGTCGAAGACTCGATCTGGAGTAGCGAACCGATCCACGCGCCGCGCAGAGATGAACTCGAGGCTGTCGCAGATCGCTCGGTAGTTCTCGATGATCTTCGGCACGTTCCCCTTCTGGTAGATACGCCGGCCGGGGGTCTCCCACTCCACCTCGGGGTGGTAGAGCTCGGCGAGCTTGTCCAGCTGCTCAGGGTTCTCCCATTCCATGTGCCAGTGCGCGAGCCACAGGGCTCGTTCAACCGTGCCGATCGGAGGTTTGACGTGTTCGTCCCAGTCGTAGGCGTCAGCAGCCTGCACCAGCTGTTCGCTCATGGTGTTCCCTTTCCGTAGTGGTTCGGCGCGCGGTGTGCCGCGTGGTCCGTCGGCCAACCGACTGCGCCTAAAGCCCCGTCTCTGCACGTTTCCCTCGTCCGAAGGACGGTGGCAGTGGGGGTCGTGATCCATCGTGCGTGACGGTGGTTACACCGCTCTTGCGCGCCGAGCATAAGAACGGATCTCGCATTTGGTCCCCGGTGAGGACGACGGCCATCGCGCCGATGGGCGGTCAGTGCCGGTAGTGGCGCGCCCGCGACCGGGAGCCGCGGCCTAGCTCAGGCGATTACTCTCATCCAGCCGTGGCCGTATGGATATTTCCTCGACGAATGACTTCGCCGGTCCCCTCACGACATAGCTGATGAAGTCGGCTACGTCGCTGGCCATTCGGGGTGAATAGTCTCTATAGAGGCCACCATGCATGTGTGTGGCGGCCGAGAGCTGGCCCGACCGTGTCGTTGCTTCCTCGATCGGTGCCGATCTGATTTTCGCGAGCCGGACGCCGGAAGTGCTCACTTCCGCTTCCAGCAATCGGTCTAACACGCGAGTTTCGGAATAAACTGCACCGCCGTCCGGCTCGACGCACTCAGTGCGCGAGTTCTCGGCGGTGCTGACAACGACGATGATCCCGTCATCCGCTGCGGCGAGGTGAGGCAGGAACGCTTTCGTCAGGCGTAGGGCGCCGAGGATGTTGGTCTCCCATCGCCACCGCCAGTCGTCGGTGCTGGCGTCTTCCCGCGATTCCAGACGCCGCGGGCCGCTGGCGATGATCAGTGCGGAAACACTGTGAACTCTTTCCGCGAAAGAGTGGACGGAATCCTCGGAGGTCACGTCCAGATGCATCGCCTCGCCACCGATATCGGCGGCGAGGTCGACACATCTATCGGCGCCTGTTGCGCCGAGAACGACATGGAACCCGCCGTTGGCCAACGCCCGGGCAGTGGCTTCACCCAGACCCGTGGCAGCATCGACGACGACAGCGGTCTCGGCACGTGCGTTCGGGTCCCCAACCATGGGTTCTCTTTTCTCGAGTGAGCGACCCGTCGGCCCGCGAACTGGAGCCCCGGAAGATCAGGTTGCTCGTCCTCGAGCCAGTGAACGTCAGAGCTGCCGACCGCAGCAAGTGGCTCGTAGCGAAACGTATTGGTGCTTCTAGGGTCGAGAGCTCAATTCCTCTCTCGTCGCGGAGGTGCCACATACCAAACTTTCCTTGAGGACCAGCGCCGCCCATGTTTCGAGTGTCCGCTCATCGAGTGAATGTCCGAGCAGATCCTCGACTCTCTTCAACCGGTATGCCACGGTGTTTCGCACGACGAAGAGCTCCTGGGCGGCCGCGAGAGGGCTCCGCCTATGTCGTAGATACGCAATTGCGGTTTTGCGTAGCTCGGAATGCTGCGCGTCGTCGCCGGCGAGGTCGCTCAGCTCCGCCTGGACGAAGTAGGTCGCCTTGTCCTTGTCCTGCGCAAGCAGCGTGAGCAGATGTACTGAAGGAAAATCCACGATTGGTTCGCTGATTCCCGGCAAAATTTCGGTCACCCGTTTGCTCGCTGCGGCTTCTTCGTGTGTCCGGGCGAATCCATCAACGCCGCCGTGGCTGGTGCCGACTGCTGCGCGTACCCCGGACGCCAGCATGGGAAAATCTGTCCCCTGTCCGATCAAGGGGCGAATGCTGTTGCCCCACCCGTGCATGCTGTGACGGCCATGGGGAACGAGCAGGGTTTGTTCTGCACCGGCCGCATGCAAGAGTGCCATTGCACTGCTGTGCAACGCCGATCCGCTCGCACCGTCGACGGTGTCCGCCCACAGCACCACCCCGATGTGCTGGCGGTGAGACAGTGTGTAGTGGAGGATGTTCTCCGCGTCCGAGGTGTCGGTGATCTTTCCGTCGAGTATGGAGCGAACGACTTCGTCCCGCGCTGCGACGGTGGACATGATCCAGCGCTCGTGCTCTGCCCCGTATTCGCGGCCTACTGCGGCCGAGAACCGATTGACGAAATTGAAGAGCACTTCTGAGGTCAGTTGCAATTGATCGGGTTGTTCGGCGATGGGAACCGATTCCACGCAGGCCCGCATGTACCCCTCGGCCAACCAGGAGTGACCCTGCCGCATGGCTGCCCAGATGATGTGAAGGGGGATTCCGCGATGTACCCAATCCTGGATTGCACGGATCGCGTCCTCTGTGATCTCCGGTGTTTCCCCGTCACCGCGATCTATGCCCAACATTGCAATGATGGCTGCCGACTCCGTCCCCAGCCGCAGCGTCGCTAATTGCGGAGCTCCCGACCCGAACTCGGGGAAGTTCAACACAGCGCGCGCTGCGACGTCACGCCCGAGTCGGATCGCCCAGTCAACTGCGCCGCGGCCGAGTTCCTCTCTTGCCGGATCCAGTAACTGGGGGGAACAAACAGGCTCGACCCGCTGCTCCACATCTACGTGGAGATCTCGGACCCATGTGCCCCGTTGCTTGGTCACCGCAATACACATCCTTGTGTCGTGCCCGCCTCACGGTCAGAACGCCATCGTTCCTTCCCGCTTCGGCGACGTTCGGGCTTGTCAGCTCATGGGACCCGAACTTTTTTGCCGGGCTCGGCATTGTCATTATCCTCGAAGCGATGCTCGACACTAGTGCTCTGAGCGCAAAGATCTCACGATTGATATGCGCTTTCAGCGCAAGAAACCCGGAGATGTGGCTGGGAGCCTAACGGCGCGCTGTTCTTTCCCACGAAGCCGGCGGACCTCGAAACGCTGAACTCGATCGCGTGAAGAGGTCGGCGCATTGCATAGGTGGGCGGCGAACGCAATCGCCGTGCATAACTTTTGTCTGCCGAGCCAAGCGCTTGTGTCGCTCTTCACACAGGATCTATCTCAGGTGCATTGCACAGAGACAGAAGACCTCGCTGCTCCCGATGGGGACGACTTACTCGCCGAGGAGCAGCGTTGCCACACCTCGTTGAAAGGGTTCGAACCCATGACTCAACTACAGACGCTCGACCTTCGGATGATTCAATGACCCTCACCAACGAGACCACGACGACGCAGGCACCGGTTCGTCAGGCCGATCGGTTGTACCACGACACCCAGTCGAGCACCGAGACGACCGAGATCCGAACCCGGGCCCGGGAATTCGCGACCAAGTACGTCGCCCCCGCCGCGGCCCGGATCGCGGCCGGGGACGAGGTCGATGTCGGGTTCCCGTTCGATGTGTTCGGGGCGATGGCGAACCAGAGAATTTTCGAGATCCCGTTTCCCGCCGATGTGCACGGCGCCGGACTGGCCCGGCCCGCGTCGGCGACCGCGGCGGTGGTCGAGGAACTGGCCTACTACTCCAACAGCGTGGCCGCGATCTTCGATGTGCACTGCATCCTCGCCGGCAACGCCCTGAACCAGGGCTCGCCCGCGCAGCGCGGCCGCTGGCTCACCCCGCTGGTGCGCGGCGAGATCATCGGTGCGTTCGCCACCAGTGAGCCCGGCGCCTCGAGTGATTTGTCTCCGCAGGCGGTGCAGACCGTGGCCACCAGGACCGCCGGCGGGTGGCGTCTGGATGGGCGCAAACGGTGGATCACCAATTCCCCGGTCGCCGACGTCATCGTCATCCTGGCCCGCACCGGGGAGCGGTTGTCGTTGTTCATCGTGCCCACCACCACCGCGGGGGTCACGATCGGTCGGGCGGACCGCAAGCTCGGGAACAAGGGGCAGCTCACCGCCGACGTTCTCCTCGACGGTGTCGAACTGCCCGAGGACGCGATCCTCGGCACCGAAGGTGGTGGGCTGAAGATCGCCCTGTCCACCCTGACCTACGGTCGGATCGGCATCGCGGCCGCCGGCGTCGGAATGGCGCAGGCCGCGTTCGACCACATGGCCGACCGGCTTGCCACCCGGCAGGCATTCGGCCGCCCGCTCGGGTCGATGCAGCACTGGCAGTTCCTGATGGCCGATCACGCGCTCGCCCTCGAATCCGCCCGCAGCCTCTACCTCAAGGCCGCGATCCGCCTCGACGAGGGGAACCCGTTCCCCGAACCGGAAGCGGCGATGGCCAAACTGGCCGGCACCGAACTGTCCGTCACGATCGCCCGCGACGCCGTGCAGGTGTTCGGCGGTCTCGGGTTCACCCGGGAACTCGGCGCCGACGGCAGCCCCGGCCCGGTCGAAGCGATCTACCGCGACAGCAAGATCGGCGAAATCTACGAGGGCGCCAACGAAGTGCAGAAATGGATCATCGCCCGCCAACTGCTCGGCCGCGACATCACTGGCTGAGATCGACCTCGAACAAGGAAGCACACAATGACCACCATCGAACACGATGTCCAGGCCTCGTTCAAGGAGGTGATGGCGAGCGTCGCGACACCGGTGTCCGTCGTCACCGCCATCGACGGTGGCCTGCCCTATGGCACCACGGTCAGCGCGTTCGCGTCCCTGTCGATGAACCCGCCGATGGTGTTGGTCTCCCTCGACCGCGGATCGGACACGCTCGAGCTGATTCGCGAGTCGGGACGGTTCGGGCTCAACATCCTCGGCGCCCACCAGGCCGCAACCGCCCTGTCGTTCGCGAAGAAGGGTGGGGTCGGCAAGTTCCACGGCACCCGCTGGGACCTCGACCACGACCTGCCCCGCATCCCGGGTGCTCCGGGATGGATCGCGTGTACCGTCGCCGACCTGGTCGACGGTGGTGACCACGTCATCGCCCTCGGCACCGTCGACGCCGCCGAACTCACCGACGGCAGCCCCCTCGTCTACCACGGACGACTGTTCGGAACCCACGCCCCGCACGACTCATAGACCGGGCGGACGTGCTCCAATCGTCGACCTCGTGCGTGATGTCGTGGCACCGGCTCGTGGCTGAGATGGGCTCGGTGCAGCGAATCCGGCGCCTCGAGGAAACTGCCTCATCACACGCAGGGAACACCTCAGTTCTTTGCCGGGAAATCTACGGTCGCGAACCGCTCGGAATCGGGGACCAGGTCGCTCCCTCCGAACCCGAGCATTTCGGCCCATACAGGAAAAGGTTCTGACAATGACGGTGATGTATGAGGCGGAAATTGCACTCGCCCAGTTGATCAGGCTCACACCGACCGGCAGCGAACGCAACTCCCATGCACGGATCAGCGCGGCCACCGACTCTCTGGCCGCGGGCCGCGGAATCGTCCTCTGCGACGACATCGACCGGCCGCGTCGTGGCGAGATCGTGTCCGCCGCCGACAGCGCCACGGCGCAGACGATTGCCTTCACGGTGCGCCACACCTCAGGGTTCCTCCAGGTCGCCATTGCTGCCGAGCGGTGCGCTGCCCTCGGATTGACCCCACAGTGCGGCGCCGATGACCCCACCGCCCAGCAGTGTGTCAGCGTGGACGCCGCAGACGGGGTCGGTACCGGAATCTCGGCCGCCGACCGCGCCACCACGGCGCGAAGGCTGGCCGACGCCGACTCCACCGTCGAGGCCTTCACTCGGCCGGGTCACCTTGTCCCCGTGCGCGTCGACACTGATCGCTCTCCCCACGGATTCGCTTCTGCCGCACTGCATTTGGTCACCGCGAGCGGTCATCGTCCCGCAGCGGTGTTTGCCACGGTCGTCGGAACTGACAATCCCACGGATCTGGCCGCCGGTCCAAATTTGACACGGTTCGCGAAGCGTCACGGTCTACCCATGGTTGCAGTCGGTGACGTAGCGCTCGGCGTCGCACCGGCAACCGCCTTCGAAGCGCATTTCGAGCTGCCTGCTGGTCCCGCCCGGATGACGGTGATCGATGATGAGTGGGGCCGCTGGACGTGTCTGTTCATCGGCGAGATGGATGAGGCGAGCGATGTGCCACTGTGGGGGGTGCCGACCGAACAGTTATTCGCTGAAGTAGGTGCGCGCTCGCGGTTCCCACACATCCTGGTCGCGGTAACCTTCCACGACAGTGCAGAACTCCATGACCACCGCAGCGCCCTGGTCGAACGGATCGGCACCAGCAGCAGCGCGCTACGCCGATTGCTGCAGGCAACCGGCCTCGAGTCGGTCCGCGTCGACGTCGACATGGCGCCCTGGGCAGACCCCATCTGAGCTACCGGGCATTCACTACTCTCGGCACCGAGCTGTGTGATGGCGAAGGCTCGTCGTCCCGATGCGTCGGGTGATCGGCTCAGCCGGCGGCAGATTCGTCGTCGCTGTCGAGCACTGTGCGCAGCGCGTCTCGCGAGTCGATGTCGAGTTTCCGGTAGATGTTTCGCCGGTGCCATTCGACGGTACTCATCGTCAGGTAGAGCGTCTCGGCGATGCTCCGAGTGGTCAACCCGTCCGCGAGCAGTGTCGCAATACGCTGTTCGCTGGGTGTGAGTGCATTGATTCCGTGGATGACCTGCCGGCGGGGTCGCGCCCCACTGACGAGCAGCTCCTGGTGGGCCTGTTGTTCGACCGCCGTTGCGCCGGAGCGATGGGCGAGATCCAGCGCTTCACGCAGGGTTTCGCGGGACCGCACCTTCTTCCCGGTCCGGCGCTGCGCGGATCCCAATTCGATGAGGGTGCGAGCGAGTTCGAGGGGTGAGCTTTCCTCGGATTCGAGCACGGTGACCGACTCTTCGAGAAGTGCGATCTCCGGGTTGGGTGAAGCGACCAATGCTCGCTCCCGCAGGGCGGAGCCGAGGGTGGAGCAGAGACCGAACTGGCGCGCGAGCTCGATGTCCCGGTCCATCAGCTCGATGGCCGCATCGGTCTTTCCGGCTGCGTGCAAGGCGCGGCCGGCCAGTGAGCGCCAGGGGGCAAGCATGTAACCGGGGTTGTAGAAGTGGTTGTTCTCGAGAAGTTTCCCGACGCGGAGGAAGTCGTCGGTGGCCCCGGCAAGGTCACCTCGGACGAGCCGCAGTCGACCACGTGCCATGTAGAACCAGACGTTCAGGGTGCGTGTCTCACGGGTACGCAGCTGCGCCTCGGCGTCATGAAGAACTTCGGCTGCCTGGTCGAGTTCGCCGCGGTCGATCAAACAGTAAGCCAGAATGCCCTGCGGGGCAGGCACTGTCGAGTTCCATCCGCGTTTCATTCCGATGATGGCGGCCTGGGCGTCGACCATTGCCTCGCTGACCCGGCCGAGGGAGTACATCGCCATGGACCGGGCGAGGGAGATTTCCGCGAAGATCAGGGAATCGCCCCGCGTCCGGGCATCGGTGAGGACACTGTCCGCGACCTCGGCAGCGTCGTGGGCACGGCCGCACCAGGTCAAGGCGAGGATGGCATGACTGATGGTCATGCCGTCGGAGGTTTCACGCCAGAGCTTCACGCTGTCGCCGAGCGTGTGGAGAATCAGTTCCGCGTGGTCGGCGGATCGCGGCTCGGACATGGCACGGAAAACTGCCAGGTGCAGAATCAGGAGCCGTTCGGCTGAGCTGAGTTCGGATTGTGTGGGAAAGGCCGCGGCCAGTGCGCTGACCCGTTGATGCGCCTCGGGCGGGCGATCGACCAGGTACGCCGCCGAGGCCATGTACCCGGCCTCGAATCGTAGGGCGAGATCACGGTCGGTGTCGGTGAACGTGTCGGCTCCCCTACGGAATACCGTCAATGCCTCCGCTGGGCGCCCGTACCGGAACAGGGTTTGGCCGAGTGCGTACATCGCCCGAGCCTGCTCGTCCGGCTCGTCGATGAGTTCGAGTGCGGATTCGAGGTGGACGAGCGAATTGGTCTCACCCGCCGCGGCTTCCATGATTCCGAGATCGATGAGCAACTTCGCGCGCTGGCGTGGATCGTCGTGCTGCATTGTCAAGGCCCGACGAAGGTATCCCGCCGCAGCGCTCGGGGCACCCTTTCGTGCAGCACTTTTCGCCGCCGAGTGCAGGGCCGTGCGTGCCCACTCGGAGTCGGTGGGAGCTCCTCGCATCAGGTGCACCGCGACCTCGTCCATGTCCGCGTCGGCTGCCCGAAGCAGTTTCGCAGCCTCCAGGTGGGAGCGGGTGCGATCACTGGAGGGAAATTTGCGATAGACCGCGGCACGAATCATGGGGTGGTAGAACGACAGATTCGAGGTACCCGAGAAAATCTGTGCCGCTGCGAGCCTTTCTGCGGCGACGGTGGCGGCGGCGAAATCGAGACCACTGAGCTTCGCTGCGGTCGCCAGCGATGTCGAGGTTCCCAGGACGGCAACGGCACGCGCCAAAGCGAGTGCGTCGTTACCGAGTCGCGCGATGCGGAGCATGACACTGCGGGTGACGGAGTCGGGTGCGGTGTCCGGGACGGCGCCGTAGGGGTTTGCGGCACCGACAGCTGAGCGGGAGTCCATTGCCGTGGCAAGTTCACGTAGTAGGAAGGGGTTCCCGCGCGTTGCGTCCCAACTCTCCTCGACAAGAGCATCATTGTCGCCGGCATCCGGAAGTAGGGTGTGCAGTAATTCCTTGACCGCGTCGCGGCTCAATTCCGCAGGTTGCAGCGTCTGGGACGCTTGCAAGGCGATGCGGGCGACGAGTTCGTTCTCGGCGGCGGGGTCGCCGGTGCGAACTGCACCGACGATGGTGACGGGGAGATCACCGAGTCGCTGGGCGAGATAGAGCAAGAAGCGCAGCGAAAGCTCGTCACCCCACTGCAGGTCATCCGTGATCAGCACGAGGGGCCGCTCCTCGGCCAGGTTGGCGATCAACCAGTAGAGGCTGTGTAACAGCAGGAACTCGTCGGTCAGGGCGGTGGCGGTTTCATGCAAGGGTCGTCGGAGCATCGGCTCCACCAGGGCCGCGTGTCCCCGGAATATCGCTTCGAGCTCTACCGGCGAAGCACGGGCGATGCGAGTTTCCAGTAGCCGCAGGACGAGCCCGAGCGGAAATTCCTGCTCGAGCTCGCCCCCACAAGTGGTCAACACCGCTGCTCCGAAGCCCTCGCCGATGGTGTGCGCGGCGGACAGCAGGCTTGACTTGCCGATTCCGCTGGGTCCTTCGATCAACAACATCTGGCCGTCGCCGCGTGCTCCGCTGCGGACCGCGCGGGTGAGCGCCTCGACCTCCCGTCCACGCTCGAGGAGCGGGGCCGGGCCGTCGGTCGACTGCTCAGAGGTTGGCATATCCACCTTCCGCGAACGGTGCGGCTCCCTGTCGGGTTGAACCTCCCGCGTGACGTCTTCCAAGACACCGGGCAGGTCGGTTGTCTCACCTTGTGTATACAACATAGTGGTCCGTCTATCGATCGAGTGCGACAGACTCTTCTCCGGTGTGCGTCTCACTAGCGGGAGTGGCCCCCTGCGCCGACGGGTGACGGCGCACGAATGCCACTGCGAGTGCAATCACCCCGAGCAGGAGCAGCACGATCGGGGCCACGGTCCCGAGCACGGTCAGTGCGGTACTGATACTCGCGGTCGTGCCGGCGGCTGCTTGCCGGCTCTCGGGTGTGACGGCGGCGTCCACGGCGAGTACGGGGGTGACGTCGGTGACGCTGTCATTTGCCGAGACTCCCGCGGTGACCTGCGGCTGCAACCGGGCGTCGAGGACGATTCCGCTGGTGTCGTCGACGTAGAAGGTCAGGGTGGTGTCGGCGGTGTATGCCAGCGGCACCGGGTCGGGCAAGGTCGGGACGAAGGGACCGATTGCGGCCATCACCTCGGCGGGCAGCGTTGGTGCGAGACCGGCAAGTAGGTTTTTCGGCAGCGCGGGTGGCAGGGTGGCCAGGGTTGCGTCGTCCCTCAGATTTCCGGACACGGTGGTCGTGTAGACGCGCACGTCTCGGCCTTGCCGGGTGTCCTGGCCGCTGTAGGTGATCGGTGCGCTGGTTCGTGTCTGCGGGTCCCAATAGGTGTAGCGGTCCTCCGGTGCCGGATGGACGGGGAAGGCGACGGTCAGCCCGGAGGCCTGCTCCACTGCGGGTGCGTTGTCGGGGGCGGTGACGGCCTCGAGGCTGGTGCGGTCCACGGCGTAGGTGTGGGTGCTGGGCAGAACGGCCGGGCCGGCGTGGATGGTCGCCTCGTCGGCGACGACGGCGGTGCTGCCCTCGGTGTCGAGGACGTGGATTCGTCGGTCGATCGTGACCGGGACGTTGTTGGCGACGGCGTTCGCGGTGTCGCCGGCCTGCAGGGCGTCCGGGTTGAGCAGTGTGGCGGTGCCGGTGTAGGTGATGGTGACGTCGGTGTCGGATGGCAACTGCGCCAGGTGCGGGGTGACGACGAAGCGGGTGAGTGCGGCCAGTGCGATCAGCACGAGGCCGATCACCCCCCAGATGACAGATGAGCGTCGTACGTTCACAAAAGGGTCTCGGTTCCTGTGCTGCTGTGGGCGAGGATGGGACGCTGATGCAGGTGGGATCCGGCGAGGTGATGCCGGATCCCACCTGCGGGGTTCACTGATTCGCGGCCCCGAGTGCCACGGAGTTCGGCACGGGATTCACACGGCCAGTGCCGTCTCCTGGGACAGGTCGCGGCGGCGGCTGTCCTTCTTGTAGGGAGCCGGTGCGACCGTGGCCCGAATTTCGGTCTGCGGTGTGCCGGGCTTGCCCCACAACACGGTGACCTCGGTGCCGGGTTCTGCATACTGGGTGTCGATGAAACTCAGGGCGAGGGTCTTCTTGAACCACCGGCTGTAACCGGGGTGCGTGGCGTGACCGATTTTCTTGCCATCCTTGAGGATCCAGTCGACCCAGTTGCACACCAACTGCACCTCGGGGAGGTCGAACTGCTGGTAGACAGGCCCGTCGTCGTAGAGGGAGGCGTGGATACGCTTGACGTCCTCGCTGTCGAACTCGAGGGTGACCACCTGGCGGCGCGGGTTGGCGGCTTCCTTCTCGAGTGCCTCGCGGCCCGGGAAGTCGTGATCGAACGCGATGTTTCGTCCCCAGCCCATTTCGATCGGGCTGCGGTAGAGCTCCTTCAGATCGTCGCCGTCCCAGCTGCCGTCGAAGGAAGTCGAGAAGTTGTGGCGCAGAGGTCCGTTGAACGGTGATTCCACCCATTCCGGGGGAAGGTTCTCGTCCATGAACTTGTGGTAATCGGCCTTGCTCTCGTCGGAGAGGGCGTTGAAGAAGTGCATCGCCCCGGTCGGGTAGCAGGCCTCGAGGTGGTTGATCATGAAGGTCCGGGTGCCGAGCCGCCGAATGCCGAAATCCTTGCCGGCCTCGAGGATGGCTTCCAGGACCTTGGCGTGGTTCTCGATAGGCCCTTGGATTTCGAAGCCGATCTCCCCCGCCATACCCTGACGAAGGAAGGTCACGTCGATGTCGTTGATGACACCCTGTCGGGTGTTCATGAACTTCACATCACGAAGCCCGGTCTCGGTGAGCTTTTCGATCACTGCCAGGGCCTTGGGCCCGGAGACCTGGAACTTGTGCGTGAGCGGGAACGAGACCTCGACGTCGTATCCGCCCTTGCGGGCGTTGTACAGCGACCACTGCGGGGTGCCGACCTGATACTCGAAGTCGTCCTCGGCGTGCCGGAGCAAGATGCCCTCGGAGATGACCTTGCCGTCGTCGTTGCACTGGATGACGTGCTTGGCCTTGCCGACCGGGAAGTTGACGAAATCGTTGACCGACAGGTCACGGAAGAGTTTGAGCGCGTCGGGTCCCTTGAAGCGGATCTGTGGGACGAAAGACCAGTCACCGACATAACAATCGGTGTGCCAAGACAGCTGCTCGTCCATCCATCCCGAGTGTTCGGGCGGCCCCATGACCGGAAAGTATCCGACGGGCGCGATTCCCGTGAAGGCGCGGAAGGGTGCTGGGTCCGTCATGTGAGTTTCCTCCTGAAGATTGTGATTGCCACCACATCGGGCGGCCTCCGTCAGCGTATGACGCTCCGCACCCCGTGGGGCCCTCCCAGCCCCCGGGGGTTTTGATCCCATGGGGTCCCCGGATCACCCTGGGGGGAGGGTGTCGATCCACGTTTGTACAGGTCGATGGCCCGGGAGGGTGATGTTCCAGCCCGGGGAGGTGATGCTGGAGTCAGGGCCGCGGGGTGAGCGCGCGTGCCCGGGTGGGGTGAGTTCGATGATGCTGCGGGCCTTGTCGAGGCATTCCTGCCATTCCTTTCCCGGGTCGGAGTCGATGGTGATGCCGCCGCCGACGCCGAGGACGGCCGCGCCGGTGGGGGTGAACTCGACTGTGCGGATGGCGACGTTGAGTTCGAGCCCGGCGAGTGGGCTGCTCATCCCGACTGTGCCGCAGTACACCCCGCGGGGCTGCGATTCCCAACCGGAAATCAGTTGCCGTGCCCGTATTTTCGGGCATCCGGTCACCGAGGCGGGTGGAAAACTCGCTTCGAGCAGATCCGCCGACGTGGTAGCCGGAGGTAGTTGTGCTTGCACGGTGGACACCAGGTGCCACACTCCGGGGGCGCGGCGCACGCGCAGCAGGTCGGTCACCGCGACGGTGCCGGTCACTGCCAGTCGGCCGAGGTCGTTGCGGACCAGATCGACGATCATCACGTTCTCGGCGACGTCCTTGGCGGAGTCGCGCAGGGCGGCCGGGTCGGCGCTGATCGGCAGGGTCCCCTTGATGGGGCTGGAGGTGACGGTGGTGCCGTGGCGGGCCAGATAGAGCTCGGGAGACAACGAGGCGACGGCACCCCAGTGACCCTGCAGGTAGGCGGCCCGGGTGGGCTGGGATTGTTCGATGCCGTCGGCGAAGAAGTCCGCGGGTCGGCCGGTGAGCTGGCCGGTGAACTGGGTGCAGATGCAGCTCTGGTACACCTCACCGGCGCGGATCGCGTCCTTGCAGGCCTCGACGTTGTGGTGGTGCGATTCGCGGTCCGGCGGGGTCCACCGCATCGACCAGGCGCCCGGTTCGGACCGTGGATCGAGGGCGGCGGCAGCCAGGTCCGGTGGGCAGCCGGCGTCGGTGAGGCTTTCGTACCACCAGCACCCGTCGGCATCGAGGCGCAGCACCGAGTCGGTCCAGCCGCCGGCGGCCGCAGGGAGCCGGCCCGCACCGTCCGGATACGCCAGGTAGCCGATCCATCCACCGCCGATCACCGGGTCGCCGCCGGTGGTGGGGCGACCTGGAGCCGGGGACGCGAAAGCGGCCCGGGGAGCCACCGGTTGCGCCTGCAGATGCGGGGCGATCACGGCGGCGGCGTCGAACCAGTGGCCGACCAGCGCGGCCGGTGCCGGCAGCGCCAACCGCCGCGCCCGGGTGTGCAGTGCCCGGAGCACCTCGGCGGGCCGGCCGCCGGGCCCTAGACGTTCCAGGCGCACGGGTGAATGCTCGGATTCCTCAGCAGGGCAGCGTTTTCGGGTGGGTCAACTTCGGTCGGAAGGCAAGCGGGAAGGGGTCGGGCGATCATCAGGACGCGCTCTCCCACGCCGCCGCGACAGCCACACCACGACGGGTCGATTTCACGTCGTGAACCCGCACGCAGTAGGCGCCGGCCGCGGCGGCGAGCGTGGAGACCGCGCAAGTGAGGTCGTCGCGGTCGGCCGGCGGTGGGGTGGTGTCTTCGATGTCGGTCATCAGGGCGCCGAGGAACGATTTGCGGGAGGCGCCGACCAGTACCGGCCTGCCCAGTTCGAGAATCCGGTCGAGGTGGGCGAGCAAACCCCAGTTGTGGGCACCGGTCTTGGCGAATCCGAGTCCGGGGTCGAGCACGATGCGGTCCTCGCGTATCCCGGCGCCTACCAGTGCGTCGAGGCGGTCGGCGAGTTCTGCGACGACCTCGGTGACGACGTCGTCGTAGACCGCAAGGTCGGCCATGGTCGTGCTGTGCCCGCGCCAGTGCATGGCGATGTATGGCACGTCCAGATCCGCGACGGTCGCGGCCATGTCCGGGTCGGCAAGTCCACCGCTCACATCGTTGACCACGGCCGCTCCTGCTTCGACCGCGGCGGCCGCGACCACGGCGCGCATGGTATCGACACTGACCAGGACGCCGGCCCCGCTCAGCTCGCGGACCACTGGAATCACTCGCCGCAGTTCCTCGGCGACCGGAACGCGTTGCGCCTGCGGCCGGGTGGATTCGCCGCCGATGTCGACGATGTCCGCGCCCTCGGCCACCAACGCCAGCCCCCGGGTGATCGCGGAATCGGCGGCGGCGCACAGCCCCCCGTCGGAGAACGAATCCGGGGTGACGTTGACGATGCCCATCACCAGGCACCGCGCCGGCGCGGGCAACCGCGACAAGCGGACTCCGGAGCGGGGCGCCGACTCGTCGATGCGATCGCGTTCGGTCGTGTGCGCCGGGTGAGGGTGCTCATTGATGGTGTGGTGCATGGCTGCCTTCCTGCCGGCCCCGATTTCGACATTCGCGGCGGCGGCGGCCGTGAAGCGCTGCGCTGCCGCACCGAGCGGACCGGAAATCTGCGGTGAACGTTAGCGACCGGGAGGTGTGCCTGGGCAGGGCCTGTGCGTATTCCCACCCCGGTGGGGGACAAATCCCATGGGAATCACCGGGCGAAATCGACCGTGGCCCGCTCATACGCTGGGTGCTGTTCGGGTCGGACTTCCCTGTAGTCCCATCGTCTCGGACCCCACGATCCCATCTTCATCCCGCTCAGCTTTTTCATCCCGCTCAGGAGGGCATTATGACTGCCACACCGTCGACGTCGGCACCCACAACGGTGGAGTTCGCTCCGCTGCGCACCGCTGGAGCGCAGGGCAAGTCCGGCGGGGGCGAGCTGACCGATCTGGGACGGTTGATCCTTCACTGCGCCGATCAGCCGGGCATCGTCGCCGCGATCTCTCGGTTCCTCGCTGATCACGAAGCGAACATCATCGAGTCCGATCAGTCGACGAGCGATCCGGAGGGTGGGCATTTCTTCCTGCGGATGGTGTTCCACAGGCGCGATCTCCAGGCACACCTCGAGGAGATGGAGGCGACGTTCGAAGCCTCGATCACCGAGCAGTTCGACGTCACCGACTGGTCGATAACGAGCGCCTCGACCCCGAAGCGGGTGGCGGTGATGGTCTCGAAATACGACCACTGTCTGCTGGACCTGCTCTGGCGTGCCCGCCGCGGCGAACTACCTGTCCAGATCGGCCTCGTCATCTCCAACCACGCCGATCTCGCGGCGGAGGTTCGATCCTTCGGTGTGCCGTTCGTGCACATTCCCGTCACTCGTGACACCAAGGCCGAGGCCGAGGCCAGACAACTCGAATTGCTCCGCGGCAACTTCGATCTGGTCGTGCTCGCCCGCTACATGCAGATCATCACCCACGACTTCCTCGAGAAGATCGAGTGCCCGATCATCAACATCCATCACTCCTTCCTGCCCGCCTTCATCGGCGCCGGCCCCTATCAGAAGGCCAAGGAAAGAGGTGTCAAGCTCGTGGGCGCCACCGCCCACTACGTCACCGAGGACCTCGACGAGGGCCCGATCATCGAGCAGGACGTGGTCCGGGTGAGTCATCGTGACGATATCGCCACACTCGAGCGACGCGGAGCCGACGTCGAACGGTCGGTGCTGCACCGGGCTGTTCTCTGGCACTGCGAAGACCGCGTTCTGCGTCAGGACAACACCACGGTGGTGTTCGCCTGATGACTGCCACCATTATCGACGGCAAGGCCGAAGCCCAGACGTTGCGCCGCCGAGTCGCCCAAGAGGTCGCCGCGCTCGATCGCCGGCCCGGGCTGGCGACGATTCTCGTCGGCGAGGACCCGGCGTCGGCAATCTACGTGTCGAACAAGCGCAAACTCTGCGTCGAGGCCGGCATGCGTGATCGGCACCGGATCCTGCCCGCGCACGTGTCACAGGCCGAAGTCGAAGACGTGATCGACGAACTGAACCTCGACCCCGAAGTCGACGGCATTCTCTTGCAGCTACCGCTGCCCAAGCATCTCGATGCCCCGTCGCTGATCGAGCGGATCGATCCGGACAAAGACGTCGACGGTCTCACGGAGACCAATGCCGGACGGCTGGCTCTGGGCAGGCCGGGTCTGCGCCCGTGCACCCCATCGGGGGTGATCCAGCTGCTCGACTCCGCCGGTGTGCATCTGGAGGGCGCCCATGCGGTGGTCGTCGGACGCTCCGACCTGGTGGGTCGTCCGCAGGCCCAGTTGCTGCTGGCCCGCGACGCCACCGTCACCGTTTGCCACCGGCACACCAGGGATTTGGCCAGTCACACGCGCGACGCCGACATCGTCGTCGCGGCGGCCGGAGTTCCGAGACTGATCGGTGCCGAACACATCAAACCGGGCGCGACGGTGATCGACGTCGGAATCCACCGCACCGACAGCGGCCTCTGCGGCGACGTCGACTTCGATGCCGTGGTCGGCATCGCCGGACATATCACCCCGGTTCCCGGCGGCGTGGGTCCCATGACCATCGCGACGCTGCTGCGGAACACCCTGACTGCGGCGAACTTGCACAACAGTGCACGCCGGGAGACCCGTTCCCACGGGTTCGGTCCGTCCCGGGGTGTCGCGGATGTGGCGGCCGGACGGACCGCGCAGACGGTGCGTCCGTAGCGAGCTCACCGATGAGCATGCCCACCCGGTGTCCGCGAACCGCTGCGGCGTCTGACTCTGTGAAGGGAGGATCAGGCGCCGGGCGCGGCGGCGGAGCCCGGGCGGGCACGGCCGCTTGCCGCCTGCACGGTCGGTGCGATCATCTTGTGGCTGTAGACGACGTGATCGACGACAGCATCGCGGACGCTGCTGGGATCGCCGCCGCGGGCCGCGTCGACCAGGACACGGTGGGAGGCGATGATCTTGTCCGCAACCTCGGGGTTCGGGCGCGCCCCGACGTACAGCTGAATGTATCGCTCGGATGCCACCCAGAGTTGGTCGAGCAGGCGTCGGTCCCAGTCGGTGGCACTGGGCAGCATCAGCAGGTGGAACCTGGCGTGCACGGAGTAGACGTCGAAAGCGTTGCCCCGGGTGATGATGCGTTCGAGTTCGCCAAGGGTCTCGTCGAGCAGTGTGAGCCGCTCGGGCGTCATGAGCTCAGCCGAACGCTCCGCGATCTGCCCCTCCAGCAGGGCGCGCAGCCGATACACGTCGTCGAAGTCGTCGATGTTGATGGGAGATATCTGCGGGCGACGGCCCCGCCGGAACTGCACCAGTCCGCGGCCCTCGAGTCGGCGAAGAGCCTCGCGAATCGGGACGTTGCTGACATCGAGCCTCGCGCTGAGTTCCTGGATGGCCACCGGCTGTCCAGGCGCGAGTTCGTTGGCGAGGATCATGTTGAGAATATGCGCGGCGACCTGGTCCACGACCGACCTCGGTCCGGTGCCGGACCGGTCACGCGTGGCCTCATCGATGTCTTCCATTAGCAGGATCCTATCGTTCCGGTTCACACGAAACCTTCGTGTGTTCCCGCTTCCCTGCCAGGCTAGCCCGGCAGGTCCGCGATCGACGCGGAAGGCCGGGCCACCTGGTGGTGGTCCGGCCTTCCGACTGTGTGCACTACCCGGGGTGCGCACGGAGCGCGGCGGGCACGTCGGTCGTTGCGCACCCGTCTCGCAGAAATTGCGCGGCCGCCGCCTGCAATCGCGGTGCGTGGGGTGTCGAGACGTGATCGACTCCTTCGAGAACCATCGCGGCCAGTTGTGGGATCGCCGCACCGACCTGATCGGCCGAGCCGGCGATGACGTCGAGGTCGCCGACTGCCAGCAGGACCCGGGCATCGACGGCGCGCAGTTGCTCTGCGGTGAGCAGGGACGGGGGACGCTGGATGGCGGCCGCGAGTGCGTCAGGGTCGTTGCCGGATGCGAGTGCCTCGGCCAGTACGGGGCGCAGCGCGGCCGGGGTGTCGTCGGTGATTCCCTCGCGCAGGGACTGCGCCACCGCGGCGCCGTTTTCCGGCCGCAGCAGGTTGTCCCCGACGCCGGCAATGACCAGTCGCCGGAATCGTTGGGGGCGTGCACAAGCGAGCTGGAGCAGAAGCTTGCCGCCGAGGGAGAATCCGACGCCGTCGACGACGGTATCGGCCGACAGGTGCGCGTCAAGCTCTTCGGCGAGGTGCGCGTACTCGGTGGGGTCGTGCGGGGCACGGGAGGTCCCGTGCCCGAGCAGGTCGATGCGAATGATCCGGCGGCCGTCCGCCTCGAGGTTCCGCTCGAGGTCGCTGCCGCCCCACGTTCGTTCGTAGGTGCTGCCCCACCCGTGTACCAGGACGACGGGTGGGGCGCAGCTGTGATCGGTGGTCGTGCTCATTCACTTCCGCCCGAGGAGGACCGAATCATTCTCCGGGGCAACGAAAACTGCTTCGAGCACACGCTGGCGAATGAGCCAGCCGTCGCCGGTCCGGATGAAATCGTCGACGACGTCGCAGATCGCCGACGGCGATTCCAACTCCTGAGGCGCGACCCCGTTTCGGGCGAAGAGGGTCAGGGCGTATGTGGCGGTAACCCGATCGTCGTCGTGATGGTCGGTGACGAGATTGGACACGAGGTGACGCGACAACCGCGGCCCGTGGGCCTGGCGTGCCGCGTACCCGCGCACGATCTCGTCCCGGCCGGTCATCGTCAGCGCCGGCATCACACACACCCCGTCTTCGGTGTACAGCAGCTCGCTACCGACCCCGGCGGCCCGGTCGACATTCCACCAGCTGCGGTATACCGCCTGGGCGATCTCGGTGTGGCGATTCGACTCGGCGGCCGCCGGGCCGTGCGGTGGGTCCGAAGACATGCACTTCTCCTGTGGGAAGGGGACGGGACGGGGTTACGAGCCGATCGTCATGAACGACTCGGGCATGTTGTACGCCCAGCCGTTCATGATTTCCGGGAACTTCTCGGGGCTGGTCTCGCCGATGTAGCCCGGGTTGTCGTCCTCGAATTCGTTCATGCCGGAGCTGAATTCGTTGCGGTTGCCGGTCGGGTCGAAGGCGTAGGCGAAGTTGTTGGTACCGAATCCCTGGGTGTCCTGAGGGATTCCGCCCATGTGCCGGCCGGGTCCGAACTCCCACCGGTTGCCGGTTTCGGTGAGCCGGTCGCTCAGGCGGAAGTAGTGGTTGCCGTCCTGGACCGCGAACGCGACGTGATGCAGGCGGTCCGACGGGCGCTGAGCCTGCATGTAGGCCAAGTCGTGGTCGAGCTTGGAGGCGCGCAGCCACGACGCCGCCCACTTGCCGGCGATCGTCAGTGCGAGGGACTGCTTGAATCCCAGGACCATCTTCATGAACTCGGAGAACTCCTGCGGATCGCCTTCTCCGAGAAGGTTGATGTGGTCGATGTCAGTGGGGACGAACGAGCCGTCCGATTGGAAGTTCGTCACTCCGGCCCGTCGGTCGCCGTAGCCGACGGCAAATTCCATCCGGTGGCCGCTGGGCAGGTCGAAGCCGAGAATGTCGCTGTGGCCGGGGCGGTCGGCTTCCTTGTACCGCTTGTGAGCCACCCCGTTCTTGTCCAGCCGCGAGGTGATCTCGTCGAGGTCGTCTGCGTGGTCGACACCGAAGGCGAAGCTGTCGATGCTCTGCCCGCCGTCGATGAGCGTGAGGTCGGCGTCGGTGCCCGAACACGCCAGCAGTGCGCGATCGGCGTTGCGGTCCAGCACGGTCAGCCCGAGGACACCCTCGTACCACTCCAGCGCCTGACCCAGGTCCTTGACGCGCACGGCCGCGTGGTCGATCCGGTTGATTGCCATTTGTTACTCCTCGGAAGTTCGTTGACACGTTGTGAGCACAATCACCTATACTCAACACACGAATCGTATACACACTTTGGTAGGGCTGTAAAGAAGCCATCCGGAATCGGATCGGAAAGAGCTCTCCGTGGTTTCGCGGTACCGACATTGGAGGTAAGGGATGTACGCGGCAGATGACGTGCGATCGAAGCTCGCGGGCGGCAAGCAGCAACCGCAGGGCCCGCCGGCTACCGGTATCCGAGCGGCGCAGTACCTCGAGTTCCGGGATTCCGACCCGGACGAGATCACCGAGAAAGGCTCCCAGACCTGGGTCTTTCGCAGTCAGAACCTGGCCGTTCTGTGGACCGACGCCGTCGCCGGCGACGAATTTCCGCGCGAGCAGGACGACGAGTACGTCGCCCTGCTCTACTCCGGGAGTGCCCAGATCCGGGTCGCCGCCGGCCACGACAGTGCCGAGGTCACCGAAGCAGCTCTGGTGGTGATTCCGCCCGGGTCGAGCACCATCGAAGCGCTGACCGACGGGCCGGTGATTCGGCTGATCACCACACAAAACGACGTAGCGTCCACCGCGCAGAACGCCGCCGCCTACACCGAACGGGACCCGCGGGTCGCCGACTGGCAACCGTTGCCTGATCCTGTCGACGGCTACCGACTTCGGGTCTATCCGCTTGCGCAGACCCCCATTGCGGAGGGTAGGTTCGGGCGAATCTTCCGCACTACCAACATCATGGTGAACTTTCTCGCCGAGGAATCCGCGCCGCGGCCCCCCACGAAGCTCTCCCCGCACCACCACGACGACTTCGAACAGATGTCGCTCGCGGTGACCGGGAATTACATCCACCACATCCGCTACCCGTGGGGGCCGGACTCGACCGAGTGGAAACCCGACGAACACACTGCAATCGGTTCTCCGTCGGTGGCGGTGATCCCCCCACCCACCGTGCACACCAGCCAAGGGGTGGGCCCCGCCCAACAGCTGATCGACATCTTCTCCCCGCCTCGCCAGGACTTCTCCGATGCTGGTTGGGTTCTCAACGCAAAGGACTACCCGACCCGATGACTACCACCAACACCTGCGGTTCCGTGCGGCAATCGAACGAGGCAACTACCTTCCCCTGGGTACCTGGATCAAACTTCCCGCACTCGAGAGCGTCGAACTCGTTGCGGGTGCCGGCTTCGACTTCGTGGTGATCGACCTCGAGCACAGCCCGGTGGACATCGGAACGGCGTTCGCCCTCATTGGGATCGCGAAGACGTCGGGTCTGTCACCTATCGTGCGGATTCCCGCTGCTGATGCCGGGCTCATTCAACGGGTCCTCGACAGCGGCGCCGACGGGCTGATGTTCCCGCATGTCGATTCCGTCGACGAGGCCCGTGGCGCGGTTCGCGCGATGCGCTTCCCACCGCGGGGAACCCGCGGAGTGGGGAATACCAGCCGCGCCGGGCAGTGGGGGGCACTGGACCGGGACGAATACCTCCGCTTCGGCAACGAAGAAGTGGTGTGCATCGCGCAGATCGAGAGCGCGACAGCAGCACTCGCTGCCGGTGACATCGCCGCCGTGGACGGTGTCGACGCGATTCTCATCGGCGCAGCTGATCTCGCAGTGAGCGAAGGGAAGGCCGAAACCGATGCCGCCATCAGCGAGTTGATCGCCAAGGCGATCGCCGCGGCGCAGGCCGCGGGAGTGCCGGTCGGCAATGCCGGGGCAGCCGGTGAGAAGGCGGTGCGCGCCACCATCGACGCCGGGTACGACTTCACCATGCTGAGCAACGACGCCACCCTGCTCGGCAGCGCCGCACGGCAGGCCGTCTCCGTCGGTCGCCGGGTCGCCAGTGAATCCGACGGCTCGCCCTCGACCTGGTACCCCACCTGTGAGCGCACCGAGAACGCGAACGTGGAGGTCTTCCGCCGCTGGTTGAGGTCCAATCGAGGGCTCGACTTCGACGATTACACCGCCCTTCAGCGGTGGTCGGCGACGGACATCGCGCAATTCTGGGGTGCATCGTGGGCGTACTTCGACATCGCGGCCGCTTCCCCCTACGACAGGGTGCTCGTCGACGAGACCATGCCCGGCGCGCAGTGGTTTCCCGGCGCCACTCTCAATTACGTCGACCAGGTCTTCCGGCATCGCCGCCCCGAGTCGATCGCGATCATCGACGAAAGCGAACCCGGCGGTGCCGGTCGCCGCACACTGACGTGGGCAGAACTCGAACGGCAGGTCGGCGCCGTCGCCGACACCCTGCGCCAGGCAGGGGTCGGCCACGGTGATCGCGTCGTCGGATACCTCCCCAACATCGCCGAAGCCGTCGTTGCGTTTCTCGCCACCGCCAGTCTCAGCGCTATCTGGGCGTCCTGCGGGCAGGACTATTCCGCGCCGGCCGCCGTCGACCGTCTCGGGCAGCTCGAACCGAAAGTCCTGATCGCGGCGGACGGTTACCACTACGGCGGCAAGGCTCACGATCGGCGTGAGGCCATCGACTACCTCCGAACCCATATCCCCTCTGTCGATGCCACCATCGTCATTTCCCGGCTCGGACTCGATTCCGCCGCCCTCGCGCCGATCACCTCCTGGGCCGACGCCAGTACCGGTGACGCTGCACTCGAAACCACCCCCGTCGCGTTCGACCACCCGCTGTGGGTGCTCTTCTCCTCCGGCACCAGCGAGCGCCCCAAGGGCATCGTGCACGGACATGGCGGCGTGCTGCTCGAACACCTCAAATCCATGTCCTTCCACCTCGACCTCTCCCCTGGCGACACGTACTTCTGGTACACCTCGCCGAGCTGGATGATGTGGAACTTCCAGGTCGCCGGCCTGCTCGTGGGGGCCACCATCGTCTGCTACGACGGCAGTCCCGGCTTCCCCACCACCGACACCCTGTGGGCGCTCGCCGCCCGCAACGAGGTCACCCACCTCGGCACCAGCCCCGGATATCTGCAGGCCTGTGAAAAAGGCAAGCATTCGCCTGCTACCGAACACGATCTCCGCGCCCTCCAGACCCTCGGTGTGACCGGTTCGGTCCTGCCGCCGGACTCCTACCGCTGGGTCGCCGACGACGTCGGCGCTCACGTGCAGGTGGCGTCGATGACCGGCGGAACCGACGTGGTCAGCGCCTTCGCCACGGCCGTTCCGACAGTGCCCGTCCAAGCGGGAGAAATCCCGGTCATCTCGCTGGGTGCGGCATTGGAATCGTGGAGCGAGGACGGCCACCCTGTCGTCGGTGTCGTCGGTGAGATGGTCCTGACCAAACCGATGCCCTCGATGCCGGTGCAGTTCTGGAATGATCCCGACGGCAAGCGGTACCGCGACGCATATTTCGACACCTATCCCGGGGTGTGGCGACACGGTGACTGGATCACCGTCAGCGACCGCGGCAGCGTGGTGGTTCACGGACGCTCCGACTCCACCCTCAACCGTAACGGCGTGCGAATGGGCAGTTCCGATATTTATCAAGCCGTCGAGAAACTTCCCGAGGTCCGCGAGTCCCTCGTTGTCGGAGTCGAATATCCCGATGGAACCTATTGGATGCCGCTCTTCGTCGCGCTCGCCGACGACACGATCCTCGACGACCACCTGATCCGCACGATCTGCGACACGATCCGCCGCGAAGCCTCACCCCGGCACGTGCCCGACGAGATCCTTGCCGCACCCGCGGTTCCGCATACCCGTACCGGAAAGAAGCTCGAAATTCCCATCAAACGACTGTTCCAAGGAGCCGAGGTCGACACTGTCGTCGACCCTCAGGCCGCCGACGACGCCGCAGTCCTGCAGTGGTACATCGACCTCGCTGCCCAACGCAACCGAACTCCGGAGGACACGCACTGATGGCACACCTGACCCACGGGCGCATCGCCTTCGAATCGGACGGCGTGGTGGCTCGAATCACCTTGAATAATCCCGACAACGGCAACGCCTTCGACCTTCCGATGGCCGAGGACTTCCTCGAAGCCGTCGAAAAAGTTTGTGCCGCAGGCTCGGACGGTCTGCGAGTGGTGGTCCTCGATGCCGCGGGACTCATGTTCTGCGTCGGCGGCGATCTGCAGAGCTTCGCCGCAGCAGCGGACCGCAGTGAGCTGATGGACCGAGTGACATCCAGGGCCCATCGCGCCATCGAACTGCTGACGAGCGCGCCCGTGCCAGTTGTCACCATCGTTCAGGGCACCGCCGCGGGTGGCGGAATCGGCATCGTGCTGGCCGGAGACATCATCATCGCCGCCCACACCGCGAAGTTCAAAATGGCCTACACCGCAGCGGGACTGAGCCCGGACTTCGGTACTACGTGGCGGCTCTCCCGCGACATCGGGCTTGCACGCGCCCTCGATCTGACCTTGACCAACCGCGTGTTCACCGCAGCGGAAGCGCAGAACTGGGGACTCATCAGCCGAGCCGTGGATCCGCCCGCCCTCCACGAGGAGGCCCAATCGGTCGTCGAACTGTTGGCCGCGGGCCCCACCCGGGCATACGGGGCAGCGAAGCACCTGCTCAGGACATCCAATGGCAAGGATCTCGCAACACAGCTCGACCGCGAGGCGGCCTCCATCACCACCCTGGTAGACGAGCCCGCCGCGCACGAAGGGGTTGACGCATTCCTCACCCGGCGTACACCGCAATTCACCTGACGTGCCTTCACACCGCACCTCACATTGCCCTGCTAAGCAACCACTTACAGATCGGATCTTCATGTCTTCCCCAGATCGTATTGTCATCGTCGACGGCGCCCGCACCCCTGTCGGCAGCTTCGGTGGCGTCTTCAAAGACGTTCCCGCTCATGAACTGGGGGCAACCGCCACGCGATCGGCACTCGATCGCGCCGGTGTCGCTCCCGGCGATATCGAGGAGGTGGTGATGGGCTGCATCGGCCAGGTCGGCGCCGACGCCTACAACGCCCGACGAGTCGCACTCGCTGCCGGCCTACCGAACTCCACCCCCGCCTACACCGTCAACCGACTCTGCGGCTCCGGTTTGCAGGCGGTGTGGTCGGCGGCCATGCAGATCCGCTGGGGCGGGGTGGACATCGCCTTGGCCGGCGGCAACGACAACATGTCCCGGATGCCGTTCTACGACTTCAACGCCCGAGCCGGGTACAAGCTCGGTGACCGCCAACTCATCGACGGGACCGTCGGTATGCTCACCGACCCGTTCCACGGCATCCACATGGGTGTCACCGCCGAGAATGTAGCCCGCGCATACGGCGTCAGCCGTCAACAGCAGGACGAGTTCGCGGTCGAGTCACAACGCCGCGCCGCCACCGACGCCGCGCACGCTGCCTTCGCCGAGGAGATCACCCCGGTGGAGGTGGGCGGCCGCCGACCGGTGACGATCACCGTCGACGAGCACCCCACCCCCGAAACCACGGTGGAGCGGCTCGCCGGGTTGCGTCCGGCCTTCGAGAAGGGCGGCACCGTGACCGCCGGTAACTCCTCCGGGATCAACGACGGCGGCGCCGCCCTGGTGGTGGCTCGTGAATCAGTGGCGCGCGAGCGCGGTCTGGCCGGGCTGGTCACCCTCGAGGCCGTTGCCACGTCGGCGCTCGAGCCCAAGGTGATGGGCTATGCCCCGGTCCTGGCCCTGAAAAAGCTGTTCGAGCAGACCGGAACCACTGCCGGTGATATCGACACCATCGAGCTGAACGAAGCCTTCGCCGCCCAGGCCGTCGCCGTCATCCGGGACGCCAAACTCGACCCGGACAAGACCAACCCGTACGGCGGCGCCATCGCACTCGGGCACCCCGTGGGCGCGACCGGAACCATCCTCGCCCTGCGTGTGGCCAAGGACCTCGTCCGTCGTGACCTCGAACTCGGCATCGTCACCATGTGCATCGGCGGCGGTCAGGCCCTCGCCGCACTGCTGCGCCGGGTGCACTGAACCTTCCGCCGCCCGTCGGCGCACGTCATCAGGCTGCCTTTCTGATTTCAGATCGGGCGAGCTTCCTCACGGGAGTCACCTTGCCAGTCGATGGCGGTTACTTGGCCGGTGCGATATATGCATCAGACATAGGAATTGAAGATCCCGGAATCTCAGCAAAGGTGAGGACCTCGGGCGTGCACTGCCTTGGCGTCACGCGTATTGAAGTCAGAGCCGACACGCAGGCACGGTGATGATTTACGTCCCACGCCAGCAGCAGTACCAGCGACGATGGCGTGGACGACCAGTCGAGCACGTGTATGTCCTCAGTTTTAGGCATCGTTCGGCGCGAGCTGCGACATGCGATGGGAGGTGGTAGGCGCAGGATGAGCTCGAGCGGGAATTCCTGCCCGACAGGTGGTCGATACAGCTGCGCCGAAGCCCACACCGATCATGTGCACCCCGAGCAATAGGCCCGAGTCTGCCGATCCGCTCTCTCGATCGAGTGCGGCGGACTTTTCTCCGGTGTGTGTCTGGTGGGTGGGAGTGGTCGTCTGCGTCGGGGGGTGACGGCGCACGATGCCACAGCGAGTGCGACCACCCGAGCAGGATGGTGGGGGCCGCGGTGCCGAGAATTGTCAGTGCGGTGCTGATGCGCGTGGCGGTGTCGGCGGCAGCTTTGTGGCTCGCGGGTGTGACGGGGCGTCGACGGTGAGGACAGGTGAATTGTTCTCGCCATTGACTCACACGCGTTCGAAGTAGGATTTGGCCATGGGGATCGGGGAGGATATCCAGGGGGCGTTGCCGGGCGAGATTCTGGCGACTGCGGTCGGTGATGCGTGGCGTCTGGCCGAGGCCGAGTTGCTCGCATCGGTGGTTGCTGTGTCGGAGGAGATTCAGCGACTCGAGGCTTTGCGGGTCAGGCTCGTCGGTGCCGTCGACCACCGCTGCAAGGTCGATGTGCTGGGATTTCCGAACACCAAGATGTGGCTGGCCTCCAAGACGTTGCTCGAGGTGGGTGCGGCGGGACGCATCGTGATGCTGGGACGAGGTTTACGTTCCCAACCGGAAATCGCGGACGCCTACTTCGACACCACTATCTCGGCGGAGCACGCCGCACTGATCATGAAATTCTGCGAGCGGCCGCCCAAAGGCATGCCACTCGAAGCGATGGACGACTGCCGAAACGCGTTGCTGTACGCGGCGGCCGGTCCTACCGCCAACACCGACGCCGTGCGTGCCGTCATCGCTCGACTCGAACGTGCCTTCGAATCCGACGACCCGCCGCCCGCCGAAGACACCGAACTCAACGAATTCCACGCCTCCAGAACGCTCAACGGGCGCGTCGCCGTCAAAGGCGACCTCGATGCCGTCACCGGTGAAATGCTGCTCTCCGCGCTCTCCGGACTCTCCCAGCCGCGACCCGCGCAGGACGGAACCAGAGACAACCGCACCCCCGGACAGCGACGGGCCGACGGGTTCACCGAACTGCTGCGCCGGTACCTCAACGCCGCAATCGCCGGCGAAGAAGGCGGAGAACGACCCCACGTCTCCCTCCACATCAATATCAAAGACCTCACCGACCTCACCGACCACGCCAACCTCACCGACCACGCCAACCACGCCAACCACGCCAACCACGCCAGCGCAGAAGATCAGCGCGGCGCCTGCGCGAGGGACGCGTCGCTGTTCGCGGTCGACGGGGTCGCGTGGACCGAATGGATGGGACCGCTGAGCCTGCGAGCGGCTCGGCTCCTCAGCTGCGACTCGATCTACACGCCGATCGTGCTCGACGACCACGGTGCGCCACTCGACCTCGGCACCACCACCCGGACAGTGACCAAAAGGCAACGAAAAGCGCTGGTCGCCAGAGATCGGGGATGCGCATTTCCCGGATGCGGTGCGCCACCCTCATGGTGCGAGGGCCACCACATCATTCCGTGGTCCAAAGGTGGGCCCTCCGACATGGACAACCTCGTACTGCTCTGCGGGTTCCATCACCGACTGCTCCACCACAGCGACTGGGAAATCGAAATGGGAGCAGACCGGCACCCCGCCTTCATTCCACCCCGGCAAGTCGACTTCGAACGCACACCCATACCCGCACACAACCAGGCCCGACCCCGAGCGGCCTGACCCCGGCGCGCGACACACATCTGCCCACTCCGCAACAGGACCACGCCTGTTGTGGAGCCGGCATATCGTCGTGCCAAGCGCCAAGCCAGACTGCATCGACCGCAGTCCCCATTTACTCCGCCAAGCCCGTTGCTACTTGCCAGTTCCCGGCGTCGGTCTACTTCCAATGACGTAGGCCGGCAGAGACATCCCGCCGCGTGTTGCCGGTCACAGGGCGGATGCCCGAGAGTGCCGTCGCGCCATACCGTCAGGTGATCACGCAAACGCTGCCGATCGTGAGGAAAGAAATGCTGTCGCAACCGATCAGGGCTGAAGTTGTGGGCTCATTGTTGAGACCACCGCCCCTCGTCCGCGCCCGCCAGGCCCGCGCCGCCGGTCAACTATCGGCTACCGCATTCAAGGCCATCGAGGATCGTGCAGTCGATATCGCTATCGCGGCACAAGAGGCTGCGGGCATGGACGTGATCACGGACGGGGAACTGCGCCGCAGTATCTTCACTGGACCGTTGACTGAGAACGTTGACGGCCTCCAGTACGTTCCCGGCGTGACACGTACGTGGTACACCCCGGATGGTCCCGTCGAAGAGGAACTTCCTGTTGTCGTCACCGAGCGTCTGCGCCTGCGACGATCGGCGGTGACCGAGGAATTCACCTACGCGCGGGCGCGCGCCCGAACGCCGCTCAAGGTGACCTTGCCCAGCCCTTTGATGATGCTGCTGCGGTGGTCGCCGAATCATTCGACCTCCGCCTACCGTGATGCGTTCGACATGGTCGCCGACGCGGCGGCCATCATTCGCGAGGAAGTCCGTGAACTGGCTGCGCTGGGTTGTACGTACATTCATATCGATGCCCCGGAGATCGCCACGCTCGTACAGCGAGAGACCCGCGAGTGGTATGAGCGGCAGGGTATTTCGATAGATCGCATCCTCACTGAGGGGCTCGATCTGTTGAACTCCGTTACTGGCGTGCCTGGAGTCGAATTTGGTATCCACCTGTGTCGCGGTAATCGAAATGGCCGATGGATGGCGGCCGGCGGATACGATTTCGTGTCAGCGGCTTTGTTCACCCGCTGCGGTGGCTTCGACCGCTTCCTTCTCGAGTATGACGACGATCGTTCCGGCACCTTCGAGCCTTTGTCTCACACCCCCTCGGGCAAGGTGGTCGTCCTTGGGCTTGTGTCGACGAAGACGGCGGTCGTCGAGAGCGAAGACCTGATCCTCGAGCGTTTACGCGAGGCAGCGAAGTACGTCGCTCCGGAGCAACTTGCTCTCTCGACCCAGTGCGGATTCGCCTCGATGGTCGAATCACACCCGGACCTGACGGCGGATATTCAAACAGCGAAGCTCGACCTGGTGAGATCGGCGGCATCCGCGTTCTGGAACGACTGATTTCGACTGCAGTGGCCCTCGCAATATCCAGTGATCCTGTGCTTTCGCGACTCAGCTGAGGTCGTCCTCCCGAATCAAGCGGCGCGCCGCCTCGGTGATCGAACCCGTCAGTGACGGGTACACCAAGAACGTCGCGGCGAGGTCGTTGACGGTGAGGTTGTTTCGCACGGCGATCGCGATGGGCAGTATCAGCTCTGATGCGGTCGATCCGACAACCACCCCACCGATGACCGCGCCGGTCGCGGGCCGGCAGAAGATCTTCACGAAACCGCGCCGCAGCCCGGACATCTTTGCGCGCGGGTTCGTGTCGAGGGGCAGCATCACGGTGCGGGCGGCAACCCGGCCAGTCTCGATCGCCGCCTGGCTGACGCCTACGGTGGCGATCTCGGGATTGGTGAATACCGCCGAAGCCACAGTCTTCAGCTTGATGGGGCTCACGCCCACACCGAGTGCGTGGTACATCGCGATGCGACCCTGCATGGCGGCGACCGAGGCCAAGGGCAGTAATCCTGTGCAGTCACCTGCAGCGTATATTCCGGACACCGGCGTGCGCGACACACGATCGACCCGCACGTAGCCACCCTTGTCGACCTTGATGCCCACCTTCTCCAGCCCTAGACCCTGCGTGTTGGGTACCGAACCGACGGTCATCAAGTCGTGGCTACCCTCGACCGTCCGGCCGTCGGCAAGGAGCACCGTGATGCCGTCGTCGGTGCGCTTCACAGCATCAGCCCTGGCGTTCTTGACCAGGGTGACGCCACGTCCGGTGAGAACGTCCTCGAGAACGAGGGCGGCGTCCGCGTCCTCACCGGGCAGGACGCGGTCGCGGCTCGACACCAGGGTGACCTCGACCCCCATTTCTGTGTAGGCCGAAACGAACTCGGCACCCGTCACACCGGAACCGACGACGACGAGGTGCGTGGGCAGCTCGTCGAGGTTGTAGAGCTCGCGCCACGTCAGGATGCGCTCGCCGTCCGGCTCCGCCCCGGGAATCGTCCGCGGGCTCGCGCCGGTGGCGACGAGGACGACATCCGCGTCGAGGGTCGTCTTCTCGCCGTTCGCGAGGGTGACACACACCTGATGCGACGCCATGCCGAGGCGCGGATCGATAAGTTCGGCAGTGCCCGAAAGCAGTACGACACCCACCACCTGCAGTCGGGTGCGGATGTCGGCGGACTGCGCATGCGCCAGGCTCTTCACCCGTGCATGGATTTGTGGCAAGGCCACCGTGGCCTGCTCGGGATCGAAAGCAATACCCAGGTCGGTGGCGCGCCGCATATCGGTGCGCACTCCGGTGGAGGCGATGAAGGTCTTCGACGGCACGCAGTCGTACAGAACACATGCGCCGCCCACCCCATCCGAATCGACCAGTGTTACGGAGGCGCCGTGCTGTGCGGCCACGAGTGCTGCCTCGTACCCGGCAGGCCCGCCACCGATGATCACGATTTTGGTCATTCGTCCTCCATTACTGCCGGACCAGCCGGGTCACAGCTGCCGATAGATCGCTCTGCCCGACCGGGCCATTTTCGATCCGAATATACGTCGCTCCGGAGGTCAGTTTTCGCCCACAACCGACGATTACGTCATTTATATGAGTGCGGGGTGTGGACGATAGCCGATACGGCTCGGTCATAGAACAGTGTCCTCAGCCGCACCGTATTCCTACGCTGAATCCAGTGCGGATGAATCGATGAGGAGCGAGGACATGGATCGTCAGCTCGGAGGCAACACAGGATGAGTGGCGCATCGTCGAATATCGACATCGATGAGTCCCAGCTGCGGGTAGGGCACGTCCACGACCATGCGGCGGAAATGGCAGCGGTCGGATCTCCATCGAGCGTGCTTTCGCTCCCACCGCGAAAGGCTGTGCTGCAGCCTACTATCCGGAGACGAATCGTTTGATCCCGCTGGATTCGGTCGCCGACATCTCAAACACACCGACATCTCAAACACACCGACATTGAATTCCGTTGTGGTGCGTCGCGACTCAACATGCATGGAGTCGAGCGCAGGGCAGCGGCGGGGGCCATGATGACAATCGACTTCTCACCATCACGTTACGGATCCCACCTCCGCAGTGAACCGAGCACGACCCGGCCCGGCACAGAGCCCTTGAAAGTGATGGGCATCCTCAATGTCACCCCGGATTCGTTCTGGGCCGGCAGCCGCTATGCCGCGACTGAGGAAGCGATCGCCGCGGGTGAGGCGATCTTCGAAGCAGGGGCGTGGGCTGTTGATATCGGCGGTGAATCAACACGCCCCGGTGCGGTCGCGGTCTCGCCGGACGCCGAGCTCGAGCGCATCGCGCCGATCGTTGCAGCTCTCGCCAGGAGAGGCCGGGTCTCCGTCGACACCCGACACGACGTGGTGGCGGAGGAGGCGGTCCGGCTGGGCGCATCGATCGTCAACGACGTTTCCGGCACTCTGCACGACGTCGCCGGCCGACTGGGGTGTGGCTACGTGGGGATGCACTCGCACACCGTCCCGGTGTCGGTCGATGGGCACCCGGTCTATGACGATGTCTTCACCGAGGTGTCCACGCACCTGACCGGCATCGCTGCGGCGGCCCGCGTCGAGGGGGTTGGGGAGATGTGGATCGATCCCGGTATCGGCTTCGGGAAATCACTCGAGGACAACGTGGAATTACTGCGTCGGTTGCCGTCGATGTGCGCGCTCGGTGTGCCGGTGCTGCTGGGAGTCAGCCGGAAATCGTTCATCGGAAAGGTGACCGGGCGTGACGTTGGCGGGCGCCTTCCGGGGTCGCTGGCACTCATCGCACCGGCATGGTCGGCGGGGGTCGATGTGATCCGGGTCCACGACGTACCTCAGACACTCGACACGATCGCGATGTTGGAGGCCGTCTGGGGTGCAACTCGGGCGTAGCGCGCAGTGGCCATGGATGCTCGGTTGGGCGGTCGGCGCGACAGAAAACCTGCAGGTAGCGGCCGATCCGACCATGCATGCCTACGTCCTTTGACGTATATCGGCTGCCGACACCGAGAATGCCTCGACCAAGGGGTGCATTCGACTGGCCGGCCATGCATTCTTGGGGTGCAACTTTGTTCCTACCGCTGTGTGATGCCCGCCGTCACAGCCGACGCTGAGGAGGTCCGCCATGGTCGGCGCGTCTGAAAGCGACGGATCGACGGCGCTGCTGCCCTTCGCCTGGGCCGGTCTGCCGGAGGCGGCGCCGGACGGTCTTGCGGTCGTCGATTCGGAGGGGCGTTTCGTCCGCATCAATCGTGCCGGGGCACGGTTGTTCGGGAAGACCGAGACGGCCCTGATCGGCACCCTGTCGCCGTTCTTGTTCAACCCCGAGATCGCCCCCGAGCCGGTGGGTCTGTTCGACGACGGTCAAAGTGAGCAGGTTACGCCGTGGGCTCTCGACGGGGGCCCCCAACGGGAGTTCGCGTATCGGGTGCAGCAGGCGCCTGGGGATCCCCGCCTCGCCGTCGTCACCTTTCGGGACGTCACCGAGGAACGCCGGCGGCAACGTCGAATTATCGCCGTCGCCCGTAGTGCGGCGAAGCTGGCTTCGCAGGGATCACTTCCGGCGACACTCGACGCGCTCGCACACGAAGTCCTGCAGACCGACGCGTTGGCAGGAGTGCAGATTTTGACCGTTGACGAGAGCGGCCAGGGTCTACGCATCATGGGCTCGGCCGGGTTCCAGCATTGGCCGGACTTCTTCGACCGTCTCCTCGAATGCCGGGAGCGCGGTGCCTCGCTGCTGATGCTCGATGCGTTGACCGACAGCGAACCGAAGGTGGTCGCACACCGCTGGGAGACCATTCGGACCGACCCTGCATGGGAACCGCTCCGTGAGTATCTCGGCGAACTGCGCTGGGACTCGTTCGCGAGCGTTCCCCTGATCATCCGCGGCCGGGCCGCGGGGGTACTCAATGCCTTCTTCGCGCCGGGCCAGGTCGTCAGCACTCGAACCCTCGAGTTCTTGAGCGCAATGGCGGAGCAGGCGGCGGTCGCCATCGATTACGCCGCGCTGATGCATCGCGAACGAGACGTCGTCCGTCGCCAAGAACGCCAACGCCTCGCGCGCGACCTGCACGATTCCATCGTGCAGCAGGTTTTTTCCATCTCCATGCAGGCCAAGTCGATGGAGGTGCTTGCTCAGCGCAGCAGTTCGCTGCCGGCCGACGCCGTCCAACGTATTGCCGACGAGGTAGGACTGCTTTCACGCACCGTCCTCGCGGACCTGCAGGCAATGGTGCACGAACTGCGACCGCTGTCGACCACACAGGTGGGCGGGCTCGAAGAGGCGGTGCGCGCCCTGGTCGACAGCACCACGAATCGGACGGGTCTGCGGTTTCGACTCTTCATGGGTCAGGGGCTCGACGGAATCGAGGGTGAGATGGCGGAGGACGTGTACAGGATCGTCGCCGAGGCGATACACAACGTGGTCAAGCACGCCGAGGCGGGCAAGGTGGAGATCCGGATCGGTGTCCGAGACCAGCGGCTACGCGCCAGTGTCTCGGACGACGGCCGGGGCTTGACCTCACCGCGCGAGGACGAGGTGCCCGGGCATTCGACTGGATACGGGCTACAAACGATGAAGGAAAGGGCCGAACGATGGGGTGGAACAGTAGCGGTGAAGCCACGCAAGCGATCCGGGACCATCGTGCAGGTGTCGGTCCCTCTGACCGCCGGACTCCCGCGAGCCGGCGCCTCCGTGGAAATCACAGGCACATGGACACCGACCGACACGAGAGGCCGAGCATCGTGACCGGGACAGCTGGCCGCAGAATCAAGGTCATGATCGTCGACGATCATGCGGTCGTGCGTCGAGGTATCCGCGCATACCTCGACGTTCTCGACGACATGGAGGTCGTCGACGAGGCGAGTGATGGTCAGGACGCACTCGACAAACTCGACACCATGGCAGCCCACAAGGAACTGCCCGATGTCGTTCTCCTCGACCTGCTCATGCCCCGCCTGGACGGTGCCGCCACGACATCACGAATCACCAGCGCGTACCCCGCGGTGAAGGTTGTCATCCTCACCAGTTTCGGTGAGATGGAGCGCGTGCACACCGCGCTGGCCAACGGGGCCTCCGGTTTCCTCCTCAAAAGCGCCGGACCGCACGAGGTCGCAGGGGCGATTCAGGCCGCCGCCCGCAACGACGTGTTCCTCGATCCGGTGGTAGCGCGCCGATTGACGCAGGAGATCGTCGCACCGCCCACCGGTATCAGTGCACTCACCGATCGGGAACGAACCGTGCTCAGCCTGATCGCCACCGGCAAGTCCAACAAGGCCATCGCCAGTGAACTCGTCATCAGCGAGCGAACCGCCCGAACTCACGTCAGTAACGTGCTGCGCAAGCTCCAACTGACCTCACGCACCCAGGCCGCGCTGGTCGCGGTGCGCGAAGGCCTTGCACCCCCGCAAGGCTGACACCCTGCGACACAGGGTGATCCGATCTGCGCACGAGTTCGCCCCCGGTGCGGGTGCACCGGGGGCGAACTAGTTGCTCGGCAATGCATGGAAAGGGTGGGACTACTGGCGTTCCTGCGGGTGGGTGGCAAGTGCTTCCACCGTCACATCCATCCACTTCCACATCGGCAGCGACGCCAGCGCGTCGTGGAGTTCGGCTGGGTCGCCTGCCTCGTACAACCCGACGGTGGCGTTGCGGCCAGGTACCCGCCACAACCGCTTGAGCATCCCTGCCTCGCGCAATTGCATCGCACGTTCACGTTCTCCGGCGCGCAGGCGCTCGCGGGTCTCGTCCGGAGTGTCCGCCGGCATCAGGTTCTCGGTACGAACGAGAAACTCCATGTTGTCCTCCATACACTTTCAGGCGGAGACAGTCAGCAGTAGGTCCGCCAACTTTTTGGGCTCGGTGACCATGGCTTCGTGTCCGGTCGCGATGGTGTGGACCGGCCATCCACGCGCCGCGGCCCGCTCGGCGTGGTCCTGGAACACCCGCATCCAGTCCGTGCACTCGATGAACGCGGCCGGCACACGATCCGCGGCACCGGTCAGCCGCAGCGGTTCGGTGTAGGTCAGCCACGGATGGGGGGTCAGCCGAGCGCTGAGCCAGTCGACGTCGGCTTGCTCCGACACACCGAGCGCCTTCAGCGAGCGAACCGGGATCAGCCATCCGAAACCATTGTCCCGCACCGATTCCCGATAATGACCGGCGATTGTGGAGGGTTGCAGATCGATCGCAGCGTCCCCATCCGAGCCGACGAAGGCGTCGAGGTAGATGCGTTGAGAAAGCCGATCCGGGATGCGGTCGGCGACCCCGGTGACCACCTGTCCCGCGTAGCTGTGCCCCACGACCACGACGTCCTGAGCGTCGTAGGCCTCGATCAAGCTCACCACGTCCTGGATGTGGGTGCCCAGCCCTATCGACGGATTCAGCAGATGCGCCCGGTCACTGACACCGGTCAATGTCGGTGTGTGCACCTCGTGGCCGGCCGCGCACAGCAGCGGCGCGACCCGCTGCCAGACCCAGCCCCCGTGCCAGGCGCCGTGCAAGAGAACGAACGTGCTCATGCGGTCACCGCATTCTTCGCACCGAGGTCTTCGAACAGGGCGAGCGCCGCCGCGGTGTTCGAGGCCGGGACGTGATAGGTCTCGTGGATCCGCTTGATCTGGCTGCTCAACGCGCCGCGCATGACCAGCCACATGATCAGTTCGATGCCTTCGGTACCCGCCTCCCGGACATAGTCTTCCCGGGTGAGAGCGGCGAGCCTCTCCGGATCGGTCTCGATGGCGTCGAGGAACATTCGGTCGAACTCTGCATTGATCAAACCCGCACGCGCACCAGCCAGCTGGTGCGACATTCCGCCTGTTCCGAAGACTGCGACCTTGCGCTCTTGCGGGAACGAACGAATCGCCCGTCCCAGTGCCTGTCCGAGGGCGTAACAGCGAGCCGCCGTCGGTTGTGGGTACTGGATCACGTTGACCACCACCGGGACCACGGCGCAGGGCCATGCCTGGCCCGGGTCCGGGCAGTACACCGACAGCGGCACCGTCAAACCGTGGTCGACGTCGAGCTGATTGAACGTGGCGATGTCGAACGAGTCGTCCATCAATTCCCGGACGAGATGCTCGCTGAGCTCCGGGTCACCGATCACCGGGGGAACCGGACGGTGTCCCCAGCCTTCGTCGGCGACCGGGTACGACTCGGCGGTGCCGACACCGAAGGTCGGAATGAGATCGAGGTCGATCGAGTTCGCGTGGTCGTTGTAGATGATCACCGCGACGTCGGGCCGGTGCTCGGCCATCCACGAACGAGCCGGTGCGTATCCATCGAAGAGCGGCTTCCAGTACGGTTCCTCGGTCTTGTGGTTGTCCATCGCCGCCCCGATCGACGGCACATGGGAGGTCGCCAGACCCCAGATCACCTCAGCCAAAGCTCCGTCCTCCTGCACTCAGTTCCGCCGCGAACTCGTCAGCGGTCATCCCTGTGAAGACACCGCCGAGGTATTGCATCGATTTCTTGTCCATCATCGCCAGCTTGAAGATGTAGAAGATGGATGCACCGAGATCCGACATGCCGATCCAGTCGCGATCGAGCACCGCCTGTTTCTGTTGCGGGGACAGTCCATACGCGTCGCAGTAGGCGGCCTCGTCTGCGGTGAAGCGGTCGCGGTTCTCGGCGTCCTTGAACGATCCGCACATGCGGTTGAGAGCGTAGCCCCGGCGGTTCTGGGTCAGATCGAGGATGTAGTTGTCCTGTGCCTTACTCATGTCGCCTCCTCACGAGGTCGATTCGTGTTCGCGTGCGGCGCGGATCGTTTGCGACAGCAGGGTGGCGATGGTCATCGGTCCGACACCTCCCGGGACAGGGGTGATGTACGCGGCTCGTGCTGCTGCGCTGTCGTATTCGACGTCACCCTTGTCGTCGGCGTAACCGGCGTCGACCACGACCGCACCCGGCTTGAGCCATTCGCCGCGAATGAGTTCCGGCCGGCCGACGGCGGCGACCAGGACGTCGGCCCGCGCGACGTGGTCGGCGAGCCCCGAGGTCCGTGAATGGCAGTACGTCACCGTCGCATCACGCGCGAGTAGCAGCATGCCTACCGGCTTGCCCAGGATGGGGCTGCGCCCGACCACGACGGCATGCTTGCCGGCCAACGGGATGTCGTAGGCATCGAGGAGCGCCATGATCCCGCCCGGGGTCGCGGATTCGAATCCACCCTCGTCGAACGCCATCGTCGCGAATGACGTGCGGGTTACGCCGTCGACGTCCTTGGACGGGGCGATGGCCTCGAACGCTGCGCGCTCGTCGATGTGATCCGGCACCGGGTGCTGCAGCAGTATTCCATCTACCACCCGGTCCTCGGACAGTCCCCGGATGTGCTCGACAAGTTCTTCGGTGGTGATCGTCGCGTCGAGTTCGATGCGCCGCGACTCCATTCCCACCTTTGCGCACCGATTGGCCTTCATACGGACGTACGTATGGGATGCGGGATCGTCACCGACGAGTACGGTCGCCAGGACCGGGACACGTCCGTGTTCGGAAACGAACTGCTCGACCTCTTTCTGCACACGATCGAGGATCGTCGACGATACGTGACGTCCATCCAGAATTTTTGCGGTCACTGGTACTCCCTAGAACACAACGGTCGTGTTGCCGTCGCGGATGACCCGGTCATCACAATGCCAGGACACAGCCTTCGACAGCACCGAGCGCTCGACGTCCGCGCCTCGCCGCTGGAATTCACGGGTGGATTCGCGGTGCGAGACCCGGATGACGTCCTGCTCGATGATGGGCCCTTCATCCAGGTCCTCGGTGACGTAGTGCGCGGTGGCGCCGATCAGCTTCACACCACGGTCCTTCGCCCGTTGATACGGTCCGGCACCCATGAAGGCGGGCAGGAACGAGTGGTGGATGTTGATGACGGGCGCGCCGACCTCTTCGAGGAAGTCGCCGGAAAGGATCTGCATATAGCGGGCGAGGACGACCAGATCGACGTTGCCCTTCAGTAGATTGAGGTGTTCCTTCTCCGCCGCGGCCTTGTTGTTCTTCTCGACCGGCACGTGGAAGAAGGGAATACCGAACTGGCGGACGTCATCCCCGAGATCAGGATGATTGGAGATGACCATCGGAACCGTCATGCGCAGCTCGCCGCGGCGCTGACGCCACAGCAGATCGAGCATGCAGTGATCGGACTTGGAAACGAGGATCGCGACTCGCTTCTGCCGCTTGGCCTCCACCAGCCGGTAGGACAGGCCCAGGTCGTCGACGAGGTTCTTGTCGAGGACGTCGGCGAGTGCCTCACGCTTGACCGAAAGCTCCGGCAGATGGAATACCGTGCGCTGGAAGAACTGTCCGCCCGACGGGTCGCTGGTGCTCTGGTCGAGTGCGACGACATTGGCGCCGTGCTCAGCAAGCACGGTGGACACACGGGACACGATGCCAGGCTGGTCGGCGCCCTGCACGATCAGGCGGCCGTAGTCTTCGGCGAAGATGTTGTCGGTCATGACCGAGCATCCTTTTCCACGATGGCGGTGAGGAGCTTCTGCCGCCAGATTTCGGTCTTGCGGAGTTCGTTGAAAGTGAAGATATGCAGGCCGGCGACGTTGTTGCTGGTCTTCGGTACGGCGCTGCCGAGTTGCTTGAGCAGGCGAGTGGGGTTGTAGCCGCCGGGTAGAAGGAATCGCCACAGCATGCTTTGCTGCTTCTGCAGGAACCGGGCCGACTGCCCCAGTCCGATGCCGGCCGAGATTCGCATCAGCTTCTGGCGGCTGACCGGTCCCGGCATGCCGACGTAGATGGGAAGGTCCACCCCGGAGGAGGCGACGCCGGCAGCCCACGTGCTGGTGGTGGCCGCGTCGAAGCAAATCTGTGTGAGCACACGGGTCGCGAGCGGTGCCTTTTGTTGCAGGGCAAGATCGATGAGTTCTTGTTCGATCGCGCCGTGGCCCTCCGGATAGCCTCCGATGCCCACTTCTTGGAAGGGGTGGCCGGCTTCTTCCATCGCCCGGAGGAGTCCGAACGCGTCGACGAACTTGCCTGCCGGGTTCGGTGCGTCACCGCCGATGACGAACACCGACTTCACTCCGATCTCACTGAGACGGGCGATGGTGTCTGTGACATGCGTGTCGTCGACGAACTGCCGGGCCGGCAGATGCGGAGAAGCCTGGTAGCCGTGGCCGATCAGTTGCTCGGTGAGGTTCAAGGTGGTGTCGATTCCCTTGGCCTCGGTCACCGTCACAGTGAGTGGAACCGTTTTGGGAACGTAATCGACCACGTCCTGCTCGGTGTTCTTGAATGGCATCACCTCGTAGCTCATGTTGCGTACGAGGTCCGCCGCATTGGTGCTCCGGTGGCGGACGCCGGTTTCGTTGCTCAGGTTCGTCATTGGTTCCTCGTTCCCTGGGTGCGAGTGGGGAAGATCAGGACTTGCGGTAGTTGTCGCGGACCTCGTAGACGTACGGTGCGGGGGCAACCGTGGCACGAATCTCGACCTGACGGTGACGCTCGACGGCAGGCTTGGCGGACACGGGCTGTTCACCCCAGACCACGGAAACCTTGGTGCCGGGCTCAGCGAGTGCCTTGTCCACCGTTGCCAGCGACACGAACTCCTGCTCGTTGACGATGTAGCCGAGGTCCAGTGACATCCCGACCTGCTGCCCGTTGCGAACGACCTTGTCGACCTGGAAGAAGGCGTAACGGGACTTGGGCAGTTCGAGGTACTTGGCCGGGGTCCCCGCCTCGAACAGTGTGCGCATCGCGGCGGCGACGTCCTCGGAGTTCCAGACCAGCGTCACCTTCGTCCGTTTCGCATTCTCGGCGATCTCCTCGAGTGCCTCACGGCCGAGGAAGTCGTGATCGAACTTGACGGTTCGGCCGTATCCGATGTCGTAGGGGGTGACGTAGTAGTCGGTGATCTCGGCAGAGTCCATGCTGCCGCCGAGCGATCCGAGTACGTCGGCACCGAGCCATTCGCGGTAGTCGGCCATTTCGGGGCCGAAGATCGCCGGAACGGCGGTCGGGATCCAGCCCGACTCGAGGTTCGCAGTCGAATAGGCCTTGGCACCGGCCCGGACCAGATCGAATTCCTTGCCGACCTCGAGGATCGCTGCCAGGACGTCCTCACCCTCGGCCCACGGTCCGAACAGCTCGAAGCCCGGCTGGCCTGCCATGCCGTGGCGCAGCGCCCGTACACGGTGACCGGCGATGGTGAATTCGGTCATGTTGAAGAACTTGATGTCGGGGAGCGGCTCCCCGGTCAACTTTTCCACAATCGACTTCGCAGTCGGGCCCTGCAGTTCGTAGCGGTAGAGCTTCGGCGGACCGGAGGGCCGGTCGTAGGAGTTCTCGTCCCGTTCGAGGGTGACGTCGTAGTCGCCCTTCTCGGCGTTGTACTGGAGCCAGTTGATGACCGTCTTGTGGCCGACGACGTCGAACAGGTCGTCTTCGAGGGCGAACAGGATGGCGTCGCCGATGAAGTATCCGTCCTGGTTCACCGCCACGTACTGTTTGGCCTTACCCGCGGTGAAGTTCTTGAACGTGTTGACACCGAAGTCGCTCAGCAGCCGCAGTGCATCCTTTCCGCTGATGTAGAGGTCTGTCATGTGGTGCGACTGATCGAGCAGCGCACATGACGAGCGCCAGGACTGCTGCTCGGAACGCCAGTTCGTGAACTCCGGTGCGACAGGAAACGTCATCGGCCGGTAAGTCGAGTTGCGCAGCAACTCGACCGGAGACCCGACGCGCTGGATCGCAGACTCGAGACTTTCAACACCCATGACCTGAAATACCTCCTGCGGCCGGACCCGTGTCCCGACCTTCGCTGTGTGAGAGACGGTCTCTGGAATTTCCGCCTGTATTCAGTAGAGCCGAAGCGCACATCACTTTTCGTCGGGCATCGAGGCAGACTTGACTGCGACAAATGACGGACGCGACCGGGCAACCTGCCTCCCCAACGGGGACTGGCGACGCGTGGTGAGCACTGCCGCCTTCGCTCGCAGCTCGGCGTACTCGGCCGCGGGTTGTGAGTCCCAGGTGATACCACCGCCGGTCCCGTAGACGGCGCTGCCGCGATCCGTGTCCAGGACGAGCGTGCGGATGGCTACATTGAATCGGGCTCGGACCGGTACGCCGACCGGGGCGACGACGCCGATGGCACCACAATAGACACCCCTTGGTGTCGGTTCGAGGTCACGAATGATTTCCATCGTTCGGTGCTTGGGGGCACCGGTGACCGAGCCGCAGGGGAACAGTGCGCGAAAAATCTCGGCGAGATCGAGATCGGGACGCAGTCGGGCGGTGACATCAGAGGTGAGTTGGTGAACGGTCTCGTACTGTTCGGCGCGGCACAGCGCGGTGACGGACACGCCTCCGGTGACCGCGAGTTGCGCGACATCATTGCGGACGAGGTCGACGATCATGATGTTTTCGGCGCGTTCTTTCTCGCTCGCTTGTAGGCGCGCGACGATCTCTCGGTCTTCGAAGGCCGAATGTCCGCGCTTTGCAGTGCCTTTCATTGGACGCATGAGAAGCTGGTCGTCGGTGATCTCGAAGAACAATTCGGGACTTGCGCTGGCGATCGCGAACTGGCCGGTATCGAGGTAGGCGTTATACGCGCCGCCCTGGGCGCATGCCATGTCCGCGTACAGCTGTGGCAGGTCTCCGGCGACGTCGGCGGTGAGGCGGGTGGTGAGATTGGTCTGGTAGGTCTCCCCCGCCGCAATGTGCCGGCGGACCGCTTCGACCTTGTCGCGATGCTCGTCGGCAGCCCATTCGTAGCGCCACGTCCCAACCTGATAGCTGGGGTTCGCGGTCGGGCGCACGAGTGGTACCCGTTCGGGCTTCCGTGCGATCCCGAACCACGCCAGGGGTAGGCCGTCGACGGTGTCGTGCACGGCCAGCGACGGGTCGAGCCCTGCTGCCGCCTCGTAACTGACGAACCCGAATGCCCACCAGCCTCTGCGGGTGGCCTCGTCGACCTCTGCCAGCACATCCACGACATGTTCGGGCCGGGTTGCGACGAGGTCATAGGCGATTTCCGGGAACCGGCAGGCGGTTCCGGCACGTAAGTCGTCGAATCTCGCCCAGGCAGTCGGCACCTTCATGTCGTCATCACCTTTCCCGCGTCGGCGACGGCGAAGAATGACCCCGTGACGATCACCGGAACCTCGGAGTCGGAGAGCTCGATCGCCGCTCGGAGTGCGTCGCCGATGCTGGGGTACGTCTCCACTGCATCGATCGCGGCCCGTTGGGCCGCCGCGGCGACCTCGCTGGCGGCGAGGGCGTGTCCTCGACCCTGATTCGTTCCGTCGCTGTCGAATTGCGTCGCGAATATTCTCCCCGCGGATGGGGCGATTGCCTTCATGGCGTCGTCGACGTTCTTGTCCGGTTTGAACGTCAGCACCCAGATCGGTGCGCGATCGGGCCACTCGTCGCGGACCGCGCAGGCAAGGGCCGCGAGCTTGATCTCATTGTGGGCGCCGTCGAGGACGACATGGCGACCATGCCATCGGCGTCGTTCGAATCGGCCGGGCAACCGGGCGCCGGCAAGACCGGCCGTGCTGCGGCCGAGACGGAGCGACCATCCGTCCCGATCCGCCAGGTGCCGTACCGCACGCAGTGCCAGTCCGGCGTTGACCCGTTGGTGGCGACCGGGCAGGCCGAGGACGACGCCCGCGGGCAGAAGGTCGGCCGCGTGTGCTGGAGCGAGGTGGTCGACGGCGCACTGGCGCCGTCGCCCCTCGGCCCGGATGACCTTGTCTACGCTCGCTCCCCCGCGCAGTGCGATGGCCGCACCGCCCGCGGGGAAAATGCCCGCTTTCTGCCTCGCGATTTCGATGACCGTCGGTCCGAGAACCTCGGTGTGGTCGAGACCGATGGTCGTCAATACGGCGAGTTTGTCGCTTCGCGAGACGGTGTTCGTGGCGTCGTGCAGTCCACCGATACCAGTTTCGATGACCGCGTAGTCGACTTTCTGGTCGCGGAACAGCTGAAACGAGGTCGCTGTCGCGGCCTCGAACATGGTGACGCGTCCAAACTGCGTCGGGTCGAGTCGGCGCTCACCATCGCGCACGATGCGCAGAGCAGCAGCGAGGTGCTCTTCCGGTGCGGGCCGGGCGTCGATCTGGAATCGCTCGAAAACTGAATGCACGTGTGGCGACAGGTAGGTACCGACCCGGAAACCTTGTGCACGAAGAATCGATGCAATGAAGGTCGACACCGAGCCCTTCCCCGCGGTGCCCGCAACGTGCACGACCCGCAGATCATTCTGTGGAGAGCCCATCAGAGTGAGAAGCTGTTCCGTGCGTCGCTGACCCGTCGCTGTGGCGGGAGATCGGGCGGCCGTCGAGGATATACCCGTCATGAAATAGCGTTCCACACCGAGCGAGGTCGCCGCTCCACGCCGGTCTTCCTCAGTTTTCATTCAATCGACGCTATGGCCTAGGCGGAGCAGGGGAAACGGTCCGATGTCGGCTCTCATCGTGCTGATCGGCAGATGACCGAGGAGTCAAATGACGTAGAACAGACCGGACTCCGGGACCTGACGATGCACCACCCATCGCTCCTACTGTCGATTGCGAGAGTCAACGACAATCCAAGGAGAGATGCCAGGATGAGTTCCTTACTCGTGGTCAGCGCACACGCGGGTGACTTCGTCTGGCGCGCCGCCGGCGCGATCGCGCTAGCGACCAGCCGGGGTCAGCGGGCCAAAGTGCTGTGCCTGAGCTTCGGTGAGCGAGGCGAATCTGCACGGGCCTGGCGGGAGGGCAAGGCACTCGAGGAGATCAAGGCTCTCCGGCGCGCAGAGGCAGAGAGTGCCGCCGCCGTACTCGGCGCCGAAATCGAGTTCCTCGATGCCGGCGACTACCCGCTCCGCGAGTCCGATGAACTGGTGGACCGCATCGTCCGGGTCTACCGTGAGTTCGATCCGGCGGTGGTGTTGACCCATCCGCTGACCGACCCGTACAACGGAGACCATCCCGCGGCGGCCAGGATGGCGCTGGATGCTCGTGTCCTCGCCCAAGCCGTCGGCTACGACGCGCCCGGCGATCCGCTCGGCGCTCCCCCGGTATTCTTCTTCGAACCTCACCAGCCCGAGCAGTGCGACTTCAAACCCAATGTGCTGCTGGATATTACCGAGGTCTTCGAGGTCAAACGCAAGGCCATGGAGTGCCTGGCGGCGCAACAGCACATGTGGGATTACTACACAGATCTCGCCAAACGGCGGGGGGTCCAGGTAAAACGGAACGCCGGCCCGAATCTGGGTCTGCCCCACAATGCAATGGGTGAGGCATACATGCGGCTGTACCCCCAAGTTACCGAGGAACTCTCATGAGAAACGTCGTTGTCACAGACCCACCGCGCGCGTGCATCGAGAGGGTCGACAAGCTTGCCGAATACGGCGTCGCCACAGTTCACGAGGCGTTGGGCCGAACCGGCTTCCTGGGGCCGAAGCTGAGGCCGGTTCACCTGGGCTCGCGTATCGGCGGCACGGCGGTCACCGTTCTGAGCTGGCCCGGCGACAACCTGATGATTCACGCGGCCATCGAGCAGTGCCGACTCGGTGACCTCCTGGTCGTGACCACCACGTCGCCGAGCTCGGACGGCATGTTCGGTGATTTGTTCGCGACTGCGCTGCAGACCCGCGGGGTGCGGGGGCTCGTCACCGAGGCAGGCGTGCGCGATGTCGCCGAGCTCGATGCAATGGGGTTCCCGGTATGGTCCACCGCTGTCAGCGCACAGGGAACCGTGAAAGCCACTGCCGGTGCGGTGAATATCCCGATCACCATCGGTGGACAGACTATCCGGCCCGGTGACGCCGTTCTCGCTGACGACGACGGCGTGATGGTCGTCCCCCGCGGCGACGTCGACCGCGCGATCGAGGCCGCGCAGGCCCGCACCGATAAAGAAGAAGCAACCCGCGCCGCGTTCCGTAGCGGTGAACTCGGACTGGACCGTTACGGTCTGCGCGCCAAGCTCGCCGAGCTCGGTGTCGAGTACATCAGTGCCGAACAGCACCTTTCCTGACTTGCCTTCAACTACCTGTTCTCCCAACAACGAAATGGAAAATTCATGAGCCCGAAGAATCTCCAGGACGTCCTCGACAAGGCCGGAAACACCGTGGAGCTGCTGCGCAACTCCCAACTCGGCACCTATATCTACCCGGTGGTCCCGTCCGAGTTCACGAACTTCCGCCGCGAGGTGAAGGCTTGGAGCGAGACCGCGGTGTTGTTCGACCAGAGCCACCACATGGTCAACCTGTTCATCACCGGCCCGGATGCCTTGAAGTTGATCTCCGACACAGGCATCAACAGCGTTGCGAAGTTCGAGGTCAACACCGCCAAGCAGTTCGTCCCAGTCTCTCCCGAGGGCGGCGTCATCGGCGACGGCATCCTTTTCCGCGAGGCCGAGGAGCAGTTCACCTTCGTCGGCCGCGCCCCCGTGGCGAACTGGCTGACCTTCCAGGCCAATCGTGGCTACAACGTCGAGCTGCGCCTGGACCCGCGGTCGCCGTCGCGCCCGTACGGCAAGGAAGTCACCCGTGACCTGTGGCGCTTCCAGATCCAGGGTCCTCGTGCCTGGGATGTCATCGAGAAGGTCAACGGTGGCACCGTCGAACAGGTGAAATTCTTCCGCATGGGGTACATGAACATCGCCGGCGAGCAGGTCCGCACGCTGCGTCACGGGATGGCCGGTGCACCCGGACTCGAGATCTGGGGCCCCTACAAGTCCTACGACAAGATCCGCGACGCCATCCTCGAAGCTGGTCGCGAGTTCGGTCTCGAACCGGCCGGCGCACGGGCATACTCGTGCAACACTCTCGAATCCGGGTGGATCCCGTCCCCGCTGCCGGCGATCTACACCAGCAACGGGATGCGGGACTACCGCGAATGGCTCGGCGCCGACAGCTACGAGGCGACCAATGCATTGGCCGGCAGCTTCGTCTCCAACGACATCAGTGACTACTACCTCAACCCGTGGGAGCTGGGATACGGATCGTTCGTCAAGTTCGACCACGACTTCATCGGACGTGACGCACTCGAGGCCATCGACCAGGAGAGCCAGCGCCGGAAGGTGACCCTCGCCTGGAACCCCGAGGATGTCGCGAAGTTGCTGGCATCGCCGGTCGATCCGAAGGGGCCCGGCTACCAGTTCTTCGACCTGCCCAACGCCAACTACGGGTCGTCGAACTACGACGCGATCGTCGACGCCGACGGGAACAACATCGGTCTGTCCCTGTTCACCGGATACAGCGCCAACGAACGCGCCGCACTGTCCTTGGCGACAATCAACCCCGACGTTCCGCTCGGTGCCGAGGTCAAGGTCATCTGGGGCGAGCCCGACGGTGGAAGCCGCAAGACCACCGTGCAGCAGCATGAGCAGCTCGCCGTGCGCGCGATCGTGAGCCCGGCGCCGTACTCGGTCATGGCCCGCGACTCCTACCAGGCAGGCTGGCGCACCGCGGTCAAGGCCTGACACCAATCCGGTCGGGCCACCGCGCAAGCAGCGGCCCGACCGGCTGAGGCGGCCTCAACCCCTCGCGTGAACAACCCGCACACCGAGCCGAACTTTGATGCGCCGACGAGCCTGCAGGAGTTGTGATGCACCCTTCGCGCCCCCTTACCGGTCGAACCGCCATCGTGACCGGTGCAGCCCGCGGACTGGGCCGGGCCATCGCCGACCGACTCGCCGCGGATGGCGCATCGGTCGCCGCGTTCGATATCGAGGTCGCGTCTGATACCACGGGTTCGGTACTGCCTTGGCGATGCGACGTCACTGACACTGACGCCGTCACCGCGGCCGTCGAAGCTGTCGCCGCGCGCCTCGGGAGCATCGATATTCTGGTCAACAACGCCGGACTACTCTCCGGCCGCAGCAGCCTGCTCGACGCCTCACCCGAGGAACTGCACCGCTTCTACGATGTCAATGCGGTCGGTGCCCTCCGCATGGTGCAGGCATGCTTTCCTCACCTCCGCGACAGCCCCCACCGCGGTCGCATCGTCAACATCGCATCCCGAACCTTCTTCACCGGTGCTCCGGGGCAGATCGGATACGTCGCCAGCAAGGGTGCCCTGATCGGTATGACGCGGGTGATGGCCCGGGAATTAGGTGAGCATCGGATCACGGTCAACGCCGTCATGCCCGCCCAAGTCGCCACACCGGGGACCTGCGCCCATTCCGGCGACGATGTCTTCGCCCGGACGATGTCTCAACAAGCAATTCAGGAGTTCGTCACCCCCGAGTGGTTCGCCGGCATGGTGGCCTTCCTGGCATCCCCGGACGGCGCCCTGATCACCGGGCAGTCGCTGGTATACGACGGCGGCGGGCTTCTCCACTGAACGTCTGCGTGACGACACAGACGCTCAGCTCACGCGGGTCCGAGTGCTCACCCGCGCCATATCGTCTGCCCACGGGTGTCGGTGGTCGCTCCGACGTCATCGCTCGTGGCGCAGTGCGTCGTACGGTCGTCGGCCGGGACGGTACTCGACCGTCGCCATGCCGAGCGGACGAAAAGATAGAGGAACGCCGCAATGGCGTGCAGAAACAGACTTACCACGATGGTCCCTTCGAGGTTCCTGGGCGCTGGGGCCCCGCCGTGCTCGGCGGGGCCCCAGCCACATCCCATGATCAGGTGACGGGATTTGCCTGACGATCGTCGGCCGCCGGTTCGACGATTCGGTCGCGTGGCACACGTAGCGTCGCGATTGCGATCAAGCTGATGAGACCGAGGATCATCAGGTAGATCGAGGTGGGCGTCGTGGAACCGAACCGCGCATACAAGCTGGTCGCAATCAGCGGAGCAAAGCCGCCACCGAGGATCGACCCGATCTGGTAGGCAATCGATGTGCCGCTGTAGCGGATGTTCGCAGGAAACAGTGCCGCAATCATGGCGGCCTGGGGGCCCGCCATCAACGAGGTGCCCAACAGCATGACGACGAAGGCTACGAGAATGAGGAGTGGGCTTGCGGTGTTGACCAACATGAAAAAGGGAAACGCCCATACCGCCACGACCGCAGCTCCAGCGAGGAAGATCGGGCGCTGCCCGTACCGGTCGGCCAGGACCGCGGCGATGTAGATCGAAATCAACTGCACCACTGCGCCGGCCACGATCAGCTCGAGCAGCGTCGACTGCGCGATACCGAGTTCCTTGGTGCCGTATGACAGGAGGTAGACCGAATAGATGTAACCGAATGCGGGACAGGCGATCGAAATCGCTCCAGCCAAAGCTACGGTCCTACCGTGCTCCCGCAGGACTGTCATCAGCGGGCTGGACTCCACATCGCCATGTGCCCGGGCATTGCGGAATGACGGTGTTTCCTCCACCTGAACGCGCAGATACAGGGCGACCAGAATCAATGCACCGCTGAGGAGGAACGGCACTCGCCAACCCCAGTCGCTGAGTACGTCCGGCGCGAATACCGACGTGACGATGATGAACACGATATTGGAAGTGATGACGCCGGCCGGCAGACCCATTTGCGGGAACGCGCCATATAGCGTACGCCGATGGGCAGGAGCGTATTCGACGGCCATCAATACCGCGCCGCCCCATTCGCCGCCCACGCCGATACCTTGCATGAAACGGAGAGTGACCAGCAGAATCGGCGCGAAGACGCCAATCGCGGCATAATTCGGGAGTAGTCCGATTGCCACAGTGGCGCCGCCCATCAGCAACATCGAGATCAGCAGCATCTTCTTGCGGCCGAGCCGATCACCGAAGTGCCCCATCACGATCCCGCCGATCGGTCGGGCTATGAAGCCGACCGCGAAGGTCGCGAACGCGGCCAACGTCCCAGTCATCGGGTCCTCGCTCGGGAAGAACTGCGGCCCGAAGATCATCGACGCGGCGGCACCGTAGATGAAGAAGTCGTACCATTCGATCGCCGTTCCGATGAAACTCGCGCCGAGGACTTTGCGTCGTTCGCGTGCGGTCGGTGGGGATGGGTTGCTGTGTACCTCGGTGCCGGGCATCGGGGCTACCTTTCTGAAGAGCAACGATGGGTGCTGTGAAGACGCGCAGCAGTGCACCCGCAGCGACCGCAGACTTCCGTCAGCGAGAAGCGTCGGCGACATCCTCGAGGGTGCAGGGGACCACGAGAAGGCCGTGCTCGTGCTGTGCGATGTCGAGGCTGTTTGCGACTGTGTCGATCGAGCAGTCATCGGACTCTGATGTCCGCCTCGGAGTCACCTCTCTCGGATTTCGTGCACGTAGTCGTGACACACATCACGGTAAGGGTAGGTAGCACTTTTCAGAACCGACGCATGACGGATGCGTGTGCGTACGAACGACGTAGATCGAGTACGTCACATGACATACTCGGCCCGGTTCTTTCAGAGGGCACAACGTTGAGTAACTCCGATCGGCCTACGTTAATTGACGTAGAGCAGATTGCCGGAACTGCCTGCAGCTGGCGGCCTTTCGGCTGTGTGTGAAATCACTGGTCGCTCCTAGCATGGAGGAGCGTTGTCATCGGGCGCTCGAACCCACCGGGCAGTGTCTCCGATCGCGACTCGTATTTGACGAACGCGATCGGTGCCCACGACAGAATGTGAGGAACTGGTTCATGGTCGCTGGTAGGCGTGCGAAGCTCCCGAGTTTCGATGCCGGGCTTCCGCCCGGTGTCCTGCGCGAGTTACTTGACGCATGTAGAAGCACGGTCCGCGATCACGGGTGGGATTCGGTCATTACTGCGCTCGAGGACGCCTCGGCTGGGCGCTCGAAAGCCTCGGACTCGATACTGTCGGGAACCATCGCCGCTGGCGCGGCGTTGGCCACCTCGGGATGGGCGCCGCTCCTCGCCCCGCTCGTGGCAGGTTTGGTCACCACGGTCATGCCACCTCGCGAGACGACGTTCGCTGATGCGGGGCCGGTGTACGAAGGTATCGAGATACCTCCTGCGCCGGGGGCGAACGGTCCACTGGCGCAAGCACGCCAACGCAGGATGCTCGCGATCCTAGGGAGCGCGCAGGCTGTCGGTGTCGCGGCTTCGCTGTCCGGCGGCAAGGCTCGCAATCAGGGTTTCGCGACGGGGATGATGCTCCCCGGCGCGGGCTTTCTCTACACCCGTGACCCCGCCCGTTTCGCGTTGACGGTTGTCACCTTTGCGTTCAGCCTGCTGCTGTGGTTCGGCACCGGCAACATGGTGTTGCCGCCGGTGATCTGGATCGGGGCGGCGGCCTATGCTGCTCGACGGGCATCCAGGTCGAAGCGCACCTGGAGAAGGGCGGCTCTCGCCGTTGCGGGCGCGACGGCGTTGACAGCGTTGGAGATCAGCCGGCACCGACGCCGCAGTTTTACGCAGCAGGTCGCGCAGGCTGAGGCCGCCAACGCGTTTCTGGCGCAGGCTTCGCGTCCCCTCGAAGGTGCGAACCGCCCGGATGTGCACGTCGCCGATGAGCTCGACGACGAGGAACTTGCTTTGACGCGTCGGTTCGTCGATATGGCGAATCAGGCCCCCGACGACTGGTCGAACTGGAACGTGATCGACCAGTTCCAGCCGGCGGCCCTGCGCTATCAAATCAACGCGGTGATCGATGCCTTGGCATTGCAGCAGTACACCCGCGTGCCGGCTTTCAAGGGTTACCTGGAAGATGCTCAACGTCAACTGATTACCCGGTACCTGGAGAAGAAGGTGTGGGGGTATTGGGCGCTCGAGAACCTCTGGGGAAATCTCGAGTGGGATCCGGATCCGGCAAAGCGGCAGAACATTATGATGACCGGGTACTTTGCGCAGTCGCTCGGGCTGTACCAGACCGTGAGTGGCGATCTGCAGCACAGCGAGCCGGGTTCGCTGATGTTCACCTGGAACGACCAACGGCGGTACCCACTCAGCTATGGAGCACTGTGTGCATCTCTGGCTGCCGACTACGTGCGCTCCCCGTGGGGCTTGGTGGTGTGCGAACCGAATTGGATCTTCTCGTTGTGCAACATGCGGGGAGGAACCGGACTTCGGCTCCATGACCGCCTCCATGGCACAACCTATTGGGACCAGATCGGCGATCGATACCGTCGCGGGTTCCAGCAGGAGCTGGTCCGCCCGGATGGCATGGTCAACGGGCACCGATCGAGCCGGGTCGGGATCGGTGCGGCCGGGCTGACTCTGTCAGCGGATCTGCGCAATCTCGTCCCGAACGTCGCCGACCGTGGATTTTTGCTCCTGCAGGCGGCGTGCAGGACCCCGGACGGCGAGATCATTACCCCGTTCCGCACCGATGACAGGCTTCTCGACCCGGGCAACTACACCTTCAATCCGCTCGCCGGCTATGCGATGGTGATGGAGGAAGCACGCGAGGCCGGCGATGAAGAGCTCAGCCAAGGTGTCTACCGAGAGCTACGCGCACGACTGGACATTTCGATCGACAATCGAGGGTGGCTCGTCGCCGAAGGCGCCTCGATTCTCGCTCACGCGGGTCTGGGTCGGGCGCTGTTCGGGCGCCACGGCGGCTGGATCGACATCGTGGAGAAGGGGATGCCTGCCATCTGGCAGGAGGGCCCGGTTATCGATTCGGTTCCGTACCCCCAAGTGATGGTCGCTCGCGCAGTCAGCCCCAACGGCCGCGACCTCGACGCGGTCTTGCGCACGGTCGGTCGACAGGAGCGGGTGACGGTGTCGTTTGCCCGCCTCCGCCCGGGCGGTCGGTACACGCTCACGGGGGCCCTCGAGAAAGTCGTGGTTGCCGATGACGCAGGCCGGGCGCGAGTCCAGGTGGAGGTCGCGGGTCGCTCTGCCCTGACGCTGACCTTCCAGAACGGAGACAAGAACCGATGAAGGACGAGACCACCGCCCCGCCGACGTTTCGGCGGCTGCCCACCACCGCATGGCAGCGGGTTCGTACCCACTACGCCGACACGGTCCGCTGGATCGCAGAGGCACCCGCCACGTGGATGGGGATACCTACTTGGGCAAAATGGTTCCGGCGGGTATCCGCCCTCCGGGGACGCCGCGATCTCTCCGTGATTCCACCTGCCCGAGCGCACGGTCATGAATAACGCCCACGGAGCGCCGACGACCACCGAAGCTGTCAACTGGTGGTCGACCGACATCGTGTCCGTCGCCGGAACGGTGATTCTTTGTGCTCTGGCATCGGCGTTTGTCCTGGCGGCACGCCGCAGATCGCGCAGCGGTCGCACCTGGCCGCGGTATCGGACCTGGTCATATGTGGGGGGATGCGGGGTGGTCGCCATCACCTTGTTTTCGGGGATATCGCACTATGACGACATCTTTGCCGTCCACGTCGGACAGCATCTCGTGTTGATGATGGTGGCGCCGATTCTGCTGGTATACGGCGGGCCGCTTCGGTTGCTTCTACGCTCTCTTCCTCAGCACGTGCGCAGCGAGATCGGTGCCGTCTTCGCGGATCCGGTGGTCCGCCGCTTCACCGGCGGACGCCGGGCGGTGTTCTGGTTGTGCGCGGACTACTACGGGTCGATGGCGGTCTATCTCCTGACGCCGGTATACCGGTGGAGCACCGAACATCAGTGGTTGCACATGTCCGCACACATCTATTTCCTCATCTGTGGCCTGCTGTTCTGGATTCCCTTGATCGGCGAGGACCCGATCGGCCGTCGGACCCCCTGGCCCACGCAGCGGGTCATGCTCATGATGGGGGTGCCGCTCTACGTAGCACTCGGCATCGCAGTTGCCCTTCTTCCGACGGTGTCCGTCCTTTCGGGGGCTGCCGCTGCGGGCGCAGTTCTGGTGCTGGGCGGCAGTGCGCTGTCCGTGGCGGGTCTGACCGTACTGTGGCTGCGCGCCCGCCGCGGCACGGTGGCCCCGGTAGGCACTCGGCCTGATGCGATCGAAGGAGCAGGATCATGGCCTGCTGCGTGCTGATTGCCCTGCTGATCGCCACCGTCCGCCGGCGGCTGACCCGAGGGCGCACCCGAACAACTCCGGTGAGATCCAGTCCATATCCGCCAGTAAACGTGGCGCAGGACACAACCCGGGTAGTCGAGTCGGGTAGTTCTACCCGGTTCCCGGGCACTGTCTCACGCAACGCTTGATGCGACGCAAACCACACGAGGTGTGAAGGAATCTGAGAATGACAGTTACTCGAGCAGCCGAGTCGAATTCGGCCGCGACGCGGCCCGAGATCACGCTTCCGGTCACCAAGCTACTCATTGCGGGTCAGCGCACGGACGCGTCCGATGGACGTACCCGCGATGTGTTCGACCCGTCCAGCGGCGCCGTCGTGACTTCTGTACCCGAGGCCACCGCCGACGATGTGCGGGCCGCGATCGGCGCCGCCCGATCGGCCTTCGACGAGGGGGCGTGGGCGACGCTGAACTGCCGGGACCGTGGCCGCATCCTGTTGCGCGCCGCGGTTCTGCTGCGGGACCGGGCCGAGCAGTTTGCTCGACTCGAGTCGACCGACACCGGAAAACCCATCACATTCAGTCGAATGGTCGATGTCGCCACCGCAGCGGACATGTTCGAGTACTACGGCAGCCTGGCGTTGGGAATCGAAGGTGCCACCCGCACGACCGGAGTACCGACCTTCGCGTACACGCTCCGCGAGCCGATAGGAGTCGTCGCTGCGATCACGCCGTTCAACTTCCCATTGATTCTGTCTCTGTCGAAGATTGCGCCGGCACTGGCAGCGGGCAACACCGTCGTCCACAAGCCCGCCGAGGACACCCCGCTGACCGCGCTGGCGATCGGTGAACTTCTCATCGAGGCGGGGCTGCCGGACGGAGTTTTCAATGTCGTTACCGGCGGCGCCGAGGCCGGCAGCGTCCTCGTCGAGGACCCCCGCGTGGACAAGATCGCCTTCACCGGGTCGACCGCGGTCGGCACTACGATCGCCACCCGTGCGGCTGCCACACTCAAGCATGTCACCGTCGAACTCGGCGGCAAGTCAGCCAACCTGATCTTCGCTGATGCCGACATCGAATCGGCTGTGCAGGCGGCGATTTCCGGCTTTGTCTACAACACCGGCCAGTTCTGTATGGCCGGTACCCGTCTGCTTGTCGAGCGTCCCATCTACGAGGATGTGGTCACGGCCGTCGGAGCCGGAGCCGGATACGTTCCGGTCGGCGACCCCTTCGCGGACTCCACCGTGATCGGGCCGATGACCGGGCCCAAGCATCTGGCGAAAGTCACCGGGTTTTTGGACAGGGCGGCAGCCGCCGACGTGCGGGTGCTCGGTGGCGGCGCGGTCAGCGGCGTCGACGGCGCGGGCTGGTATCAGGCCCCGACCGTGCTCGCCGACGTCACCCAAGATTCGGAATTCGTGCAGGAAGAAATCTTCGGTCCCGTTCTGACCGTGCAACCGTTCGACAGCGAGGACGAGGCCGTCGCTCTGGCCAACTCCACCCGCTACGGTCTTGCCGCCGGCCTTCAGACCACCGACATCGGCCGTGCCCACCGCGTCGCCGCTCGCCTGAATGCAGGTTTGGTGTGGGTCAACAATTGGGGCGTCCTCGACGTCCAGATGCCCATCGGTGGCTACAAGCAATCCGGGTACGGCCGGGAGAACGGCCCCGAAGGACTCGACGAATATCTTCAGACTAAATCGGTGATCGTTGCCACCTAGCCGCCGTCGCGCACGGCCCGCATCCCAGCCCCCTTCCAGGCCATCGGCCTAATCCAGCTCGAAGGATTCCTCTCATGACCATGACACTCAGTGATCGCGCCCGCTTCGAAACCGACCTCGACCTGTGGGACGACGAAGTTCTACTCGACCCGTATCCGCACTACAAGATGCTGCGGGACAAGGGGCCGGCCGCATACCTGACCAAGTACGACATGTGGATCCTCACCCGTTACGACCAGGTCAAGAACGCACTCGCCGACTGGGAGACGTTCAGTTCCGCGCACCTGGGAGGGATCGCCTTCAACCAGGCCTGCAACGAGGCCTGGACGGGGTCGACCCTGGTCACCGATCCGCCCGCCCATGCCGCGCCGCGCAAGGTGTTCGATGACGCACTGCGCCCCCGATTCGTCCGCAAGGCCCTAGGCGACATCGAGTCACGCGCCCGAGTGGTCGTCGACCAGTTGCTCGAGCGCAAGACTTTCGACGGAGTCATCGACTTCGCCCGGGATCTGCCGATGCACATCGTGATGGATCTGGTTGGCTGGCCGGAGGACGGCCGCGACAAGATCCTCGAATGGGCCGAGGGCAGTTTCAACTCGGCGGGCCCGGAGAACAATGCTCGATTCGCTGCCGAAGGTGGCGCAAGCATTCCAATACCTTCAGGAGATCGCCAACGAGGAGAACCTGATTCCCGGTAGCTTCGGCAGCATCATCCTCGATGCCGCGAACCGTGGCGAGTTGCCGAAGGAAAACGTCCCGATCATGCTGGCCGGGTACCTCAACGCAGCGCTGGATACCACCATCAACGCGGTCGGAAGCTTGCTGATGCTGTTCGCGCAGAACCCCGACCAGTGGAAGCTCGTCCACGAAGATCCCTCACTTGTTCCGAGTGCGTTCCTCGAGGGTGTGCGCATGGAGTCCCCGGCGCAGTTCTTCTCCCGGGCCACCACGCGGGAGGTCGACCTCGGAGAGGGCGTCATCATCGCGGCCGACTCGAAAATCATCCACTCCTACGCGGCAGCAAATCGCGATGAGCGTCACTACCCGGATCCGGATCGGTTCGACGTCCGGCGCAATCCGACCGACAATCTCGCGTTCGACTTCGGTACCCATGCCTGCCCTGGCCGGACCCTGGCGACGATGGAAGCGCAGGCGTTGTTCACCGCCCTCGCGGAGAGGGTTACGACCATCGAACTCGTCGGTGAGCCGACGCGAGTGCCGAACAACATCACCCGTGGTCTGTCGACACTGCCGGTACGAATCAGCTGAGCGACCGACCACGAGAGGAGCAACCACAGTGAAACTCGGCATCGATCGCAACGTATGCGACGGACACGGCATGTGCGCCCAATCCGCCCCCGATTTCGTCCGACTCGACGACGACGGTGAACCGGTGGTGATTCAGGAGCAGGTGCCGGCAGAGGTGCCTCCGGCGGTGGACCTTGCACTGCGTGCCTGCCCGGTCAGCGCCGTTCATCTCGACTGATCTTTCACACCTTTGGTGGCGGCACTGCACGGGTAGCCCGCGCAGTGCCGCCACTGCGCATTTCGCCACGACCGGAAGAGACTTCGCATGACCCCCGACGACCAGGTGCTCCTCGATTACGCCCGCAAGTGGGCGCCGTACGGTGGCCCGCGGCGTGGTGACATCCTCGTCGAGTTCGGGATGTCTCCCGCCCGTTTCTATGTCCAACTCCAGCGGATACTCGACTCCGTGCTGGTGACCAACATGTCACCGGGTGAACTTGTCCGCCTGCATGCCGTGGTCAACTCCCAGCCCGGGATCCCGTGACCCGCTCGATGCGGTCGCCGGCAACTGCGAATTTCGACCCCGGTGCAGACAGATCGTCCAATTGCCCCGGCCCACAGACATTTCGATCCGCGGCTGGGTGATTTCGGCTACCTGGAAGAAATGGCGAGCGCTGATCCTTCCCTCGATCTCACACTGTATTGTGATGTAGATCATGTGGAGTGTTGGTTCGATATCGCCGCTTGCGATCGTGCACTCCGCTTTCGACGAGGAGGCGCGCCGGTGACCGGTGTCCGTATGCCCGGCAATCTTCCGATTCAGGTGACGAGTTTCGTCGGGCGGGACGACGTGCGGGACTCGGTTCGCGAAGCGCTGACCCGCTCGAAGCTGGTCACCCTGACCGGTTTCGGTGGCATGGGTAAGTCGCGTCTCGCACTCGCAGTGGCAGAAGAGGTTCGCGACACCTTCGCCGACGGTGTGTGGTTCATCGATCTCGCACCGGTGAAACCCAGTTCGTCCATCGAGGAGGCCGTTCTTGCCGCGCTCGGTGGTCAGGATCATTCAACGGGTTCCGCGCACGATCGCCTCCTGTCGTATCTCGAAGATCGACAGATCCTCCTCCTGCTCGACAATTGCGAGCACGTCATCGATCAGACCGCGGCCCTGGCAGCCGAACTGTTGGCAACTGACTTGGATGTGCACATTCTGGCGACCAGCCGGGAGTCGCTGCGCGCAGCAGGTGAGCAAGTCATCCCGGTTCCACCACTGTCGGCACCCGATCCCTCGTCGGTTTCAGACATCCACCATGTCACGCAGTATGATTCGGTGGCGCTACTGTTGGACCGGGCAACCGCAGCGCATCCGGGTTTCGCGATCACCGACGCCAACTTCCGGGCAGTCGCGCAACTGTGTGCACGTCTGGAAGGCAGCCCCCTGGCCATCGAGTTGGCAGCAACACGGTTGCGTTCGCTATCCGTCGCTCAGGTGGTCCAGCGTCTGGACGACCAATTTCACATTTTGGGGACCGGCGAGCGATCCGCGCCTCCCAGGCAGCGCTCCTTGCGGGCACTGGTGGACTGGAGCTACGACCTGTGCAGCGTCGAGGAACAAGTGTTGTGGCAGCGGGCCTCGGTGTTCGCCGGTGGATTCGACCTCGAGGCCGCCGAGGGCGTCTGCGCGACCGAGAAGGTCACGGCGGAAGAGGTATTGCAGCTCGTCGATCAACTCGTCTCGAAGTCGATCCTGACGGCTCACACCGATGCATCGACCGCTCGATTTCGTTTCCTCGAGACCATCCGTCAATACGGGTACGAGCGACTTCGGCAGTCCGGTCAGGCTGAGAGCGTGAGCCGGGCACATCGCGACTACTACCTCACCCTCGCCCGAACAGTGCTCGACAACTGGGCGACCGCTCGACAGATTGAGGGCATCGCGCGGTTGCGGGACGAGCGATTCAACATCAGCCGAGCTCTCGAATGGAGTTTCTCCACTCCCGGCGAGCAGCAGGCCGGACTCGAGATGGTGATCACATTGCGCTTCCACTGGGCGATCGGCGGCTTCCTCCGGGAAGGCCGACGGTGGCTCGATCAGGCAATCACCTATCAACCCGAACCCACCCCCGCGCGGGGTACCGCACTGTGGGTCGCAGCATGGGTCGCTCTGGTGCAAGGCGACCGTGACGGGGCAGCAACCTATCTTGTCGAGGCACAACACACTGCCGACGCCCTCGGCGGCGGCGACCTACAGACCTATATCGAGTTGATGATCGGCACAGCCGCGCTGTTCCGCTCCGACCTGTCCGAAGCGATTACCGCTCTCGATCGGGCCATCATCGGCCTCGAAGCGATCGGCGACCATGCCGGTACTTTGCTCGGGTCGATGCAGCTGGTGGTGGCGCTCGCACAAGTCGGGGAGAGCTCCCGTGCTCAGCAAGTCGCGGCGAGTGCACTGCGGTTGAGCGAGGAATGCGGGGAGCACTGGGGACGATGCCAGGCGATGTGGGCCCTGGGCTTCGACAGCTGGCTCAGCGCCGACCACGACCGCGCGACACGCCTCGTACGACAGGCGCTCGCGATGAAGCCGGAGTTCAACAGGGTGGGTACCGCACTGGACATCGACCTGCTGGCCTGGGTGGCGGCATCGCAGGGCGACAATGAGTGGGCCGTACGCCTTCTCGGCGCCGCACGATCGATGTGGACCGACCTCGGCACCACCATCGGAGCGTTCGGCTTGCACTTCGCCGAGCATTCCGCGCTCTGCGAGAAACGGCTTCGCGCCGCCCTCGCGCCCGACAAGTTCGATGCACTGGCGGCCGAGGGAGCGTCCTGGAGCGCCCCGCGCGCCGTCACCTACGCTCTCGGCGGCCGGGAGCGCACACTCGATACCTCCACGACGACATTGCCCGTGGCACTGACCCGCCGCGAGCGTCAGGTCGCGGACATGGTGGCGGACGGGCTGAGCAACCGGGAAATCGCCGAGGAGCTGGTCCTGTCGACTCGCACGATCGATGGACACGTCGAAAACATCTTCAGCAAGCTGCACGTCAATTCCCGCGCCCAGGTCGCCGCCTGGGTGACCCGCACGCGGGCCGCAGCGCAGAACGGGTAGCTGAACCGGGTAGTACTACCCGGTTGCCGAATCCCCTCCCCTAGCACCATGTGACTCAACGCACATCGTGTTGACAGGGAGAGACAGATGACAGTGACAACGACAGCGGCACTGGTCGAAGCAGCGGGTGCTGACTTCGTTCTCGGAGAGATCGAACTCGACGATCTGCGGCCGGACGAGGTGCTCGTGAAAATGGTCGCCGCGGGGCTGTGCCACACCGACCTCTCCGTGCAGGCCGGTCACACCGGTTACGCATTCCCGGGCATTCTCGGCCACGAGGGCGCCGGCATCGTCGAGGCAGTCGGCTCGGCGGTCACGAGGGTACGGCCAGGCGATCATGTCGCCCTGACCTTCACCTCCTGCGGGAGCTGTGCGCATTGCCGAAGCGGGCATCCCGCCTACTGCGCGACGTGGGTGCCCGCGAATCTGTTCAACAACGGTCTGCGGGCCGACGGAACGTCGACGGCGCGGCGCGACAGTGCAGCGGTGACCGCCCGGTTCTTCGGGCAATCATCGTTCAGTGCACATTCGGTGGTCGACGAACGGTGCGTGGTCCTTCTCGACGACGACCTACCACTGCATCTGATGGCCCCGCTCGGATGCGCCATCCAGACCGGCGCCGGCACAGTGCTGAACATTCTCGAGCCCGACGCGGGTCAGTCCGTCGCCGTGTTCGGAACCGGAGCGGTGGGATTGGCCGCGATCATGGGGGCTGCTGTCACGGCCGCTGGAGCGATCATCGCGGTGGACCGGGTCCAGTCTCGACTGGACTTGGCCCTCGAGCTGGGCGCAACCCACGCCATCAACACCACCACCGCCGATCTTGCCGGTGAAATCGCGGCGATTACCGGCGGCGCCGGCCTCGACCATGCCGTGGACACCACCGCGAACGTCGGAGTCACCCGTGCCATCACCGACAATCTTGCGACGTTCGGCACCTGTGCTGTCGTGGGTGCACCGGCGCCCGGCACCGAGCTGGCCATCGACATCAGTGCCTTCCTGGTCGGCCGCAAGATCGTGGGTGTCACGGAGGGCGATTCGGAGCCGCTGACCTTCATCCCCGCCCTCGCCGACCTGTACCGCCAAGGCCGGCTTCCGCTCGAAAAACTGGTAACCACCTACCCCTTCAGCGAAATCAACAGAGCTGCTGAGGACGCGAAGGCCGGTACCACGATCAAGCCGGTTCTGTTGTTCGACTGACCCAGCGTTCCGGGGTCTTGTGAACAGCGCGTGTACGAAATGTTTGGAGAGATTGTGATGACACAGATCGAGAACACCCGTGTCGGGTCCGCGTCGGTAACCACGAAGGTAACCGAGTACGAGGCTGATGTCCTGGTCGAGTCGAAGAAGCTGGTCGCCGACGGGGTTGTACTCCTCGTGTTGCGGCACTCGGATGGCGAACAGCTTCCGGCGTGGGAACCCGGTGCGCACATCGACCTCATCCTGCCCGGCGACATCACCCGCCAGTACTCATTGATGGGTGACCCCGCCGACCACCAGCGGTGGAAGGTGGGTGTCCTGCGGGAGCCGGAGAGCCGCGGTGGCTCGGAGTACATCCATGAACAGTTGGTCGAGGGCCAGACCGTCCGGGTGCGCGGTCCCCGCAACCATTTCGAGCTCGCACCATCGAATCGGTATCACTTCATCGCCGGTGGCATCGGCATCACGCCGATGATCCCGATGATCCGATCCGCCGAGGCGTCCGGCGCCGAGTGGAAGCTGACCTATGGAGGGCGTCAGCGCAGTTCAATGGCTTTCCTCGACGACCTGGAACAGCACGGGGGCAAGGTCGACGTCTTTCCTCAGGACACGCGAGGTTTTCCCGATCTCGATGCGATCCTGTCCACGCTTGCGCCCGGAACGCTGGTGTACTGCTGTGGTCCGGAGGGCTTGCTCACGGCGGTGGAAGACAAATGTGCGCAGTGGAAAGTAGGCGATCCGCATATCGAACGGTTCTCACCCAAGCACTTTGACGATGCCGTCAACACCGCTTTCGATGTCGAACTTCGAGAGAGCGGACTGACGCTGCATGTTCCAGCCGACAAGTCGATTCTCCAGGTGGTGCGCGCTGCGGGTGTCGGAACAACCGCCTCGTGCGAGGAGGGCACCTGCGGCACCTGCGAGACCGCCGTTCTGGAGGGAACGCCCGACCATCGGGACTCGGTTCTCACGGCCGACGAGCAGGCCGAGAACGACTACATGATGATCTGCGTGTCTCGGTCGTGCTCGAAGAAGCTCGTTCTCGAACTCTGACCGCGCGGCTACGTCATTTGACTCAGCCATCGTGGCGACGGTTTGCGGTGTTCCGGACTCGATGAAGTTCGTAACATCCAGGACTGACACGCATTACACAACTCTTTTGCCCGCTGCGAGCGAGCGTATTTCACCACAACGAACAGGATCCGCATGAACACCGAAACACTGGTCGCCGTCGACGTGCACACTCACGTGTTGGCGTCGACGCGCACACCGGCCTCCGACGGCGGTGGCGCGTCCGAAATCGCGAACGTCTTCGGTGATATGCCCGAACTCACCGTTCCCGAGCTGGCCGATTACTACCGTGAGCGCAACATGGCGGCAGTGGTGTTCACCGTCGACAGCCCCGTCCGGTCCGGGCGCGAACCGCGGGTGTCCAATGAAGAGATCGCCGAGCTCGCAGCCGAGAACGCGGACGTGCTGCTGCCGTTTGCCAGTGTCGATCCCGGTCGGGGTGCCGCGGGCGTGAAGTGGGCGAAGCGACTGATCGACGAGCACAAGGTGCGCGGCTTCAAATTCCATCCCAGCGAGCAGGCGTTCTACCCGAACGACCGCAGCGCGTACCCCCTCTACGAGGTGATCGCCGAAGCAGGGCTGCCGGCGCTGTTCCACAGCGGCCAGACCGGTGTCGGAGCAGGCCAGCGCGGCGGCGGTGGGATCCGACTCAAGTACAGCAACCCGCTGTTTCTCGACGACGTCGCGGTGGATTTTCCCGATATGCCGATCATCATCGCGCATCCTTCGTTCCCCTGGCAGGACGAGGCATTGGCGGTGGCCGGTCACAAGCCGCAGGTCTACATCGATCTGTCCGGGTGGTCGCCGAAGTACTTCCCGGAGAATCTGGTGGCCCAGGTCAATTCACTGCTGAAGCGGAAGGTGCTGTTCGGGTCCGACTTCCCGGCGATCACCCCCGACCGGTGGCTGAAGGACTTCGAAAAACTGCCGATCAAGGATGAAGTTCGACCCCTGGTGCTCAAGGAAAACGCCATCCGCCTGTTCGGTCTCAACGGCCCCGAGAAGGAAAGGGGCTGAGGACCATCGACGTCAGTTTTGGCTCGATCCTCGAGGCCGTCGCAGAAGCCGTGCCCGACCGCATCGCCATCTCCACACCGGACAGCGAGTACACCTACGCCCAATTCGAGGAGCGGTCAGCCAGGCTCGCGACGGCTCTGCAGCAATCCGGTGTGGCCGCCGGCGACACCGTCGCGTGCTACCTCTACAACAGTGCCGCGTACCTCGAGACGGTGTTCGCCGCGTTCAAGATCGGGGCGGTCCCGGTCAACGCCAACTACCGGTACACCGGTTCCGAACTGGCCTCGTTGCTCACCGACGCGGATGCTCGCGCCCTGGTCTACAGCGATCAGCTGGCAGCCAATGTCGACGGTATCGTCGACGCTGTCCCCACGCTGGCCGTGGCCCTGCGCGCCGGCGGAAAGGCGGTGGGGATTGCCGCGGGTGATGACTTGAACGGGGTAATCGCCGCTCACCCACCACTTCCGCAGGCGCCGAGGCCGGGGACCGACACCTTGTTCATGTACACCGGAGGCACCACCGGTCGCCCTAAAGGGGTGATTTGGCGACACCGGGACCTTCTGCATTCACTGGCAGTGCCCGTCTATCGGCCGGTTGGGCGTGACCTGCCCACCACGATCGCCGACGCCGTCGACGCCGCCCGAGAGGCAAGCGTTCGCGGGATGGTCCCGGTCACCATGCCGGTCGTGCCGCTCATGCACGCCACCGGTCTGTTCAATACGATCGGCACGATGCTGCTGGGGGGAACCGTGGTGCTCGCGGACCCGGGCGGGCTGGACCCCTCCCGGGTGTGGTCGATCGTGCAGGACAAGCACGTCAAAACGATCATTGTCGCGGGCAATGCCGTCTGTTCGCCGCTGATTGACGAGCTCATCCGGTCCGAAACCGATGGATGCCCCTATGATCTGAGCAACTTGCACACCGTGCTCAGTTCGGGCACCGCGTTCAGCGATCATCTCAAACATGCGCTTCACGAGCGGGCCGACGTCACGATCATCGACGCGATCGGCTCGAGCGAGGGCGGACCGTTCGTATTCGCGACCACGTCCTCGGTCGACGACCTACCCGCCAATTTCTTTCCGGTGCCGGCGACGAAGGTTTTCGACGAGCACGACAACGAGGTGCTACCGGGCAGCGGAACAACCGGTGTCCTCGCCTACAGCGGCCCCTCCCCCCTCGGCTACTACAAGGATGACGGCAAGACGGCGCTGACCTTCCGCGTGATCGATGGGGTCCGGTACGCCCTTCCAGGAGACTTCGTGGAGGTGCACCAGGACGGCTCCATCCGATTCCTCGGACGCCAATCCGGGGTGATCAATACCGGTGGCGAGAAGGTACATCCCCAGGAGGTCGAGGACGTACTGCTCACCCATCCAGACGTCCGAGACTGCGTCGTTGTCGGCGCACCGGACCCGAAGTGGGGTGAACAAGTCGCAGCCGTCGTCGCCGTCGATGCCGCGAGCACAGTCACCGAGGAGGACCTGCAGAACTGGGTTCGGCAGGAACTCGCCGGATATAAAGTGCCGCGCACGGTTGTCCTCCTCGACCGCCTACCGCGAACACCGACCGGCAAGATCGAAATATCCTGGGCCAAGCAGCAAGTAACAATGATGTCAGCGCAGTAACCATAATTCCTCTGTCGCTGAATCCACAGCACGACAACGGAAATCAGCACTTTCGGCCAAACAAGCCGATCGATGATACGAGAACCGCAGCCGACGGCTGCGAAGGAGTGAAAATGAGTTTGCAGGGAACAGTCGCAATTGTCACCGGTTCCGGCCGCGGACTCGGCCGGGCGTATGCCCACGGGCTCGCCGCGGCCGGTGCTGCGGTCGTCGTCAACGACCTCGATGGGGACGTCGCCAAGGACACCGTCGAGAGCATTGTGTCGAAGGGCGGGCACGCCGTGGCGGAGGTTGCCCCGGTTGGCACTTCCGATGTGGCGGACGCACTGGTTCAGCGGGCAGTATCCGAATTCGGGCGACTCGACGTCATGGTCACCAACGCCGGGGCACTCCGAGACAAGACGCTGCGCAATACCACTGACGAGGACTTCGATCTTGTCGTGGGCAGCCACCTTCGTGGCACCTTCACGTGTGGACGGGCTGCCGTTGATCAGTTCCGGCAGCAGGGCGAGGGTGGGCGGCTGATACTCGTCGGTTCCCCTGCCGGCCAGCGGGCCAGCTTCGGCCAGACCGCGTACTCGGCTTCCAAGGGGGCCATCGTGGCGATGATGCGTACGTGGGCTGCCGAATGCAAGAAGCTCGACGTGACCGTCAACGCGATCATCCCCACCGCCCTGACTCGCATGGTCGCCACTATCCCGGGTCTCGGCGAACTTGTGGAGAAGGCAGAAGCGGGCGAGCCGATTCCGGAGAAGGCACGCCGCGTTGGACTCGGCACACCCGACGATGTCTCCCCGCTGGTGGTGTACCTGGCGTCGAAGGCATCGGCACATGTCACAGGGCAGGCCATCGCGGTCGGTGGTGACCGGATAGCGTTGTGGACTCATCCCTCCGAGGTGCACGAACAGTTCTCCGCCGGGGGGTGGAACCCGCGCACCGTCGAGGAGGCCTTCTCCACCGCGCTGGTGTCGAATCTGCAGGACTATGCACCGAAGCCGTTGAACTTCTAGCACGGCCACCCTTCCCCGATTCGAAAGAGAGTCCACTATGAGTGCCACGACCGTCAACGGTGTCGACGGGGTGAAATCCCTCCCCACCGGTGAGTTGCTCGGGTACAGCGACTGGATGGAGATCACCCAAGAAAGTGTCAATCAGTTCGCCGACGCCACGGGGGATCACCAATGGCTTCATGTCGATCCCGAGCGCGCCAAGGAAGGTCCGTTCGGTGGTCCCATCGCGCACGGATACCTGACGCTGTCCCTGGTTCCACTCCTGTTGCCGCAGGTGCTCGAGCTGTCAGGGTTCAGCATGGGCGTGAACTACGGGTGTGATCGGGTCCGCTTCCCCGCACCAGTTCCCGTCGGCAGCAAAGTCCGCGCCGGAGTCGTCCTCGATTCGGTCACCGATGTCGCGGGCGGTATCCAACTCACGGTGACGATGACCTTCGAAATCGAAGGCGGCACCAAACCCGCGTGCATCGCCACTATCTTGGTTCGCCAGTACCCGTAGGGCGCGGTCGCTGGACGCTTCCAACGCCGTGTTGTCTGCGCGGCGTGCACTGGTGAGGCGCGGTGATCCCGCGTCTCACCAGTGACGTCTATACCGTTGCCTCGGTACGACGGGAGTGTCTGGTGCAGCTTCGGGAGGTCAGATGGTGATGCAAATCTTGCCGAAGTGACGGCCGGCCGCTTGGTGCTCGAATGCACCGGCCAGGTCGGGGAGTTCGAAGGTCGTGTCCACAATTGGTGTGAGACTCGATTTGTCGAGTGCACCGATCATATCGAGTTGATCGCGCCGGCTTCCCACGAGGAGAGCCCGGATTCGTACTTGCCGGGCGAGTGCCAACCCGAGCGGAATGGAGGCTTCCACCCCGCTGAGGACACCGATCAGCGCAACCTTTCCGCCCGTGGCAACGGCGATAATAGATTGTTCGAGAGTTCGGGCTCCTCCGACCTCGATTACGTGGTCGACCCCGCGGCCACCGGTGAGCTTGCGGACCTCCGCACCCCACTCCGGTGTCGACCGGTAGTTGATGACGTGATCGGCGCCGAGCTGGGTGAGTCGGGCCTATTTGTCGGTGGTAGACGTTGTGGCAATGACAGATGCGCCGACGAGTTTGGCGAATTGTAGGGCAAATATGGAGACGCCCCCGGTTCCTTGTACGAGTACGGTCTCACCCGGGCGCAGGTTGCCCTCGGTGAACAAGGCCCGCCATGCGGTCACGCCCGCGGTAGTAAGCGTGGCGGCCTCGGCGTGACTGTATCGGTGTGGCGCGCGTGTGAAGGCCGCTGCAGGCATCGTGACCTCTGCACGGGCGAACCCATCGATCCCATCACCGGGAACTGTATCGAAGCCATTCACCATCGGTCGTCCATCCGACCAACCTGGGAAGAAAGTGCTTACGACGTTGTCTCCCGCCTCCAAGCCGGAGACACCAGGACCGACCTCGAGGACGACACCGGCACCATCGGAGAGGGGGATTCGATCCTCGCTGGGGCCGCTGATACCACTGACGACTGCAAAATCGTGGAAGTTGAGCGAACTGGCATGCACCCGAACCCGTACTTCTCCGGGCCCCGGGGACCGTGTCGGCAGTTCGATTCGAGCGATGTTGTCGAGGCCTCCACCTCGGCGAACTTGCATCGCGGTGACGGTCACGGCACTCCCTTCTGGAAACATGCCGAGTGGCGAGGTTTCCACGCAATCAGCGGTAGTCTCCGCGGACGATTCTTTCAATCACCATAGGAGCGCGACCGCGCGCCGGGAACAGCACTTCGTCGCGGTCTGACTACGTCAAGGAGCCGCCTCGAGAGGGTACGATCGGACCGGCACAAGCGAGCCGATCTCCCTCTCGGACATGCGTTTCGGATCAGGACCGCCCCAGTCGTCGTGGGTCGAGGTCGAGCCGTCGCAGTAGCTGGGCGTTGAGCGCCACGACGACGGTGGACACGGACATCAGGATCGCGGCCACTGCCGGTGAGATTGCGACACCGGCGAAGGCGAGCACACCCGCGGCCAGTGGGACGGCGATGATGTTGTATCCGGTTGCCCACACCAGGTTCTGCCACATCTTGCGGTAGCTGGCGCGGGAGAGGTCGATGATCGACAGCACCGCTCGGGGGTCGTCGGCGGCCAGGACGACACCGGCAGATTCGATAGCGACATCCGTTCCCGCGCCGATGGCGACACCCACATCGGCCCGGGCGAGCGCCGGTGCGTCGTTGACACCGTCCCCGACCATCGCCACCCGATGTCCCCGCTGTTGCAGTGCAGCGACTTCGGCGTCTTTGTTCTCGGGCAATACGTCGGCGAGGGTTTCGTCGATGCCGAGGTCGGCCGCCACGGCGTCCGCCACCTGCCGGGCGTCGCCGGTGATCATCGCGACCTTCACACCGCGGGCGTGCAGTGCGTCGACCGCCTGCCGCGACTCCGGGCGGACGGCGTCCTCCAGCGCGAGCGCTCCCAGAACCGCCCCGTCGCGGACCACGTGGAGTACGGCCGCGCCTCGATCGATCCATCCCGTGGTAGTGCGTGTAATCGATTCCGGGGCAACGATATCGAGTCCTGCGAGCATGGCCGGTCCACCCACCGCGACCCGATGGTCGTCGACGACCGCGCGCACTCCCCGGCCGGGGTCCGAACGGAATTGTGACGCGGCGGTATGCATGTTCGCGGGTACCCGGGCGGCTGCTTCGGTGACGATGGCGCGGGCCACGGGATGCTCGCTGTCTGCCTCGACCGCTGCTGCCAGAGCGAGCAGTTCGTTCTCCGTGGTGCCGGCGACGGCGACGACTCCGGTGACCGCATGCCTGGCCTGCGTCAGCGTGCCGGTCTTGTCGAACAGCACGACGTCCACATTCCGCATGCGCTCGAGCGCGAGGCGGTCTTTCACCAGCACACCGGCCTTCGCGGCGCGTTCAGTGGAGATCGCGATGACGAGGGGGATGGCCAGACCGAGGGCATGCGGGCAGGCGATCACCAGAACGGTTACCGTGCGCACGACCGCTTCGTCCACGTTCCCGAGAAGCGACCACACCAGAAAGGTGAAAACGCCGGCGAGCGAGGCGAAGTAGAAGAGAAACGCCGCGGCACGATCCGCGAGGGCCTGGGCGCGGGACGACGAGGCCTGGGCGTCGGCGACGAGACGCTGAATTCCGGCGAGTGCGGTGTCTGCCCCCACGGCGTCGACGTGGACACGGAGGGCGCTGTCCGTGGCGACGGTTCCGGCCACGACCCTGTCGCCGGTGGTGCGGAGGACAGGGGCGGATTCGCCGGTGATCATCGACTCGTCGACCTCTGCCTGCCCGTCCGCCACGGTGCCGTCGGCGGGGACGCGGGCGCCTGCGCGCACCAGAACCAGGTCACCCGCCGACAATTCGGAGACGGGCACTTCGGTGATTCCGTCATCGGTCACCTTGTCGGCGGTGTCCGGAAGGAGCGCCGCGAGCGCGTCGAGCGCGCCGGACGCCGAGCCGAGGGCCCGCATCTCCAGCCAATGGCCGAGCAGCATGATGACGATGAGAAGCGCCAGTTCCCACCAGAAGTCGAGGTTGAACCCACCCAGTCCCAGTGTCGTCACCCAGGACGCCAGAAACGCCACCGTGATGGCCATGCTGATCAACAGCATCATGCCGGGCCGGCGCGACTTCAGCTCGGCCCAGCCGCCGGTGAGAAATGGGGCGCCGCCGTAGACGAAGATTGCGGTGCCGAGGACGGGGGGAATCCAAGACGCTCCCGGGAAGTCGGGAACCGTGTAGCCGAGGAGGTCGGCGAACATGTGGCTGAACGCCACCACCGGCACCGACAGCAGAAGGCTGACCCAGAACTTCTCCCGGAACATCTCGCCGTGCGCCCCGTGTCCGGCGTGCCGGTCACCGTGTTCCTGGTGAGTGTCGTGCCCGACGTGCGCTTCTTGTTGATGTTGGTGAGACATGGCGGCTCCCTTGGAAGCTGTGCTCTTTTCGGTTGTCAGGAACGCACCAGGCGTGCGATGGCGTCGGTGGCTTCCTTGATCTTCGCTTCGGCCTCCGGCCCGCCTGCGACGGCGGCGTCGACGACGCAGTGGCTGATGTGGTCGTCGAGCAGACCGAGCGCCACGGCTTGCAGCGCCTTGGTCATCGCGGAAACCTGGGTGAGGATGTCGATGCAGTATTTCTCGTCCTCGACCATCCGCTGAAGACCGCGGGCCTGGCCCTCGATCCGGCGTAACCGCTTGAGGTACTCGTCCTTTCCGCTGATGTAGCCGTGTCCGGCATGCTCGTCGTGCGGGGTATCTACGGGAGCCATGGTCATCGCTCTTTCGGGTCGGAGGTGAGTGGTTGGAATCGGCGCAGTCGTAAGCTGTTGCTGACGACGAACACCGAGGAGAACGCCATCGCGGCGCCGGCCAGCATCGGGTTGAGCAGGCCGGCAGCGGCCAAGGGCAGTGCGGCCACGTTGTAGGCGAAGGCCCAGAAGAGATTGCCCTTGATGGTGCTCAATGTTCTGCGGGACAGGCGAATCGCGTCGGCGGCGGCCCGTAGATCCCCGCGTACGAGGGTGAGGTCGCTGGCCTCGATCGCGACATCGGTTCCGGTGCCCATGGCCAGCCCCAGGTCGGCCTGGGTGAGGGCGGCGGCGTCGTTGACACCGTCGCCGACCATCGCGACCACTTTCCCTTCGGCCTGCAGTCGTTTCACCACATCGAGCTTGTCCTGGGGAAGGACTTCCGCGATCACCTCGTCGATGCCGACCTGGGCGGCGATGGCCCGTGCTGCCGATTCGTTGTCGCCGGTCAGCATGATCGGGGTCAGATCAAGTCGGCGGAACTGTGACACTGCCTCGCGGGAGGTCGGTTTCACGGAGTCGGCGACTACCAGCACACCGCGGGCCTCACCGTCCCAGCCGATCCCGACCGCGGTGCGGCCCTTCGCTTCCGCCGCGTCCACCACCTCGCGGAGCGCGGCGGGAAGGTGCAGTGACCAATCACGGAGCAACGTCGGTCGTCCGATGACCACCGCATGTCCGTCAATGACACCCTGAACGCCGAGTCCCTCGATGTTGGCGAACTGCTCGACCTCCGGCAACGTGCCGAGTCGGTCCCGCGCGGCGCGTGCGACGGCACGGGCGATGGGATGCTCCGAGGCATCTTCCAAGGCTCCCGCGTACCGCAGGACCGTGTTCTCATCCGTGCTTCCGTCGGTCACTACGTCGTGCAGCGACATCGTGCCGGTGGTGACGGTGCCGGTCTTGTCGAGCACGACGGTGTCGACGCGGCGGGTGGATTCCAGCACCTCCGGGCCCTTGATGAGTATTCCCAGCTGTGCGCCGCGTCCGGTGCCCACCATCAGGGCGGTCGGAGTCGCAAGGCCGAGGGCGCACGGGCACGCGATGATCAGGACGGCGACCGCGGCCGTGAAGGCTGCAGCGACGGAGCCGCCGGTACCGATCCAGAATCCCAGCGTCGCCACTGACAGCGCGATCACGATCGGCACGAAGATTCCGGAGATCCGGTCTGCCAGCCGCTGCACCTGCGCTTTGCCGGTCTGGGCGTCCTCGACCATTTCCGCCATCTGGGCCAGTTGGGTGTCGGAGCCGATCCGGCTGGCCTCGACCACGATTCGGCCCCCGACGTTCACGGTGGCCCCCGCGACCTCGGAATCGGGCTCCACTTCCGCGGGCACCGACTCCCCGGTCAGCATCGACGCGTCGACGGCGGAAGATCCCTCGATGACGACGCCGTCGGTGGCGATCTTCTCACCGGGACGAACCACGAAGCGGTCGCCCACGGCCAGCTTGTCGACGCTGATCAATTGTTCGACTCCGTTGCGCAGCACCGATACTTCCTTGGCGCCCATCTCCAGCAGTGCCCGCAGCGCTGCGCCTGCCCGGCGTTTGGCGCGGGCCTCGAAGTAGCGGCCGGCGAGGATGAAGGTGGTGACACCGGCGGCGGCTTCGAGATAGATGTTGCCGCTACCGTCGATGCGCGCGATCGTCAGCTCGAAGGGGTGTGTCATGCCCGGCATTCCGGCCGTTCCCCAGAACAATGCGTACAGCGACCAGCCGAACGCGGCGAGCGTGCCCATCGACACCAGGGTGTCCATGGTCGCGGTGCCGTGCCGGAGATTGGTCCAGGCGGCTTGGTGGAAGGGCCACGCACCCCAGACCACGACCGGTGCGGCGAGCGTGAGGGAGAGCCACTGCCAGTTGGTGAACTGCAGGACCGGGACCATCGCCATCGCAATGACCGGAACGGTCAACGCGGCCGAAACCAGGAGCCGCTGTCGCAGGCTCGCGGCGGGGTCGTCCTCCTCCACGACGGGTCGCCCGGCCTCGGGCAGGTGAGCCGTGTACCCGGCCTGTTCCACCGTGCTCACCAGGTCGTCGGGGGACACGTCGGCCGAGTAGTGCACCCGTGCCTTCTCGGTGGCGTAGTTGACGGTGGCGGTCACCCCGTCGAGCTTGTTGAGCTTGCGCTCGATGCGGTTGGCGCACGACGCACACGTCATTCCGCCGATCGACAACTCGACCTGGGAGCCCGCAAGCGCGGGAACGTCGGTGGTGCGGGTCATCACTCCTCCTCGGAATGTGCGGAGACCGTGAACTCGGCGGTGTGGACCGCCCCGGCATGCTGGAAGTCGAGGAACAAGCGGTACTCGCCGGCGCTGGGTGCGGTGACCGCGAAGTCGATTCCGGGCCCCGCGGGCGTCACGCCATCCCCGGGATGTCCCTCTGGGTGCACGTGTAGATAGCCGAGGTCAGCGGTGCGAAGCGCGACCAGGTGGCCATAGGCGCCGAGGTAGGGCTGCAGGTCGGTGACCGGCGATCCGTCACGACTGACCGCGAGGGTCACGGTCGAGGTCTGTCCGGGTTCGAGGGTGCCGTCGAGGGTGACGGTGTAGCCGTCGACGGTGGTCGTCGTCTCCGTCGGAGGCAGGGACTGCGGGTCGTAGCTGCCGGCGACCCGCAGGTCGGTACCGAGGGTCAGCGCGTCCCCGCCCGCAGGCATGAAGTCGGCGAACACCCGGTAGTCACCCGCCCGGGCCAGATCGAGTGAGACGCTCCACGTGCCCGACTGGTCGAGGGTCGGGTGAACGTGCTGGTAACCGGTCAGATCGCGGCGCACGGCAATGAGGTGCAGCTGCTTCTCATGCTGGTCGGCGTATCGCGTCACGGGAGTCCCCGTGTGGTCGAGGACGCGGAACTGCACGGGGACGTCGGTGCCGGTGGTGGCGATCGGCGACGCCAGTTCCAGGGTGTAGCCGTCCTGCGTGGAGTGCAGTCCCTTCGGTGTCGCGTCCGCGGCTTCCGGGTGGCCTTCGGTGTCGTGGCCTCCGGCGTCGTCGGCGGCCGAACCGTGTCCGGGGTCGTCGGCGGCGTGCGCTGCGGGTTCGTCGATGTCCGGTCCGACCACCGCTCCCACTCCCGTCGCGGCAGCGAAGACGGCGACGAGACCGAGAGTGAAACCGGCGAACTTACCGGTGGCGTTCATGATGGTTGCTCCTGCGGAGAGGTGGGCGGCGACTCAGCCGGCCACGGAATATCCGGCCTCTTCTACGGCGTCGGTGACGGCGCGCGGATCGAGGTCGGTGGTGCTGTCGATGACGACCTTGCCGGTGGCGAGGTCGACGTCTACGGAGGTGACTCCGGGAATGGCGCCGATTTCTTCGCTCACTGAGGCGACGCAATGGTTGCAGGTCATTCCGGTGACGATCACGGTCGAAGTGCTCACGGGTTGCCTTTCTCTCTGGACTCTCGATGTCGGACTGCTAGCTACCATACCCCCCTACCGTATTTGCGCAAGGTCCCGTGTCGCCGGGTTCGGCGTTTTCCGTCACACGTCGGTCGCAGAAGGTATTGAGTTGTTCTCACCTGAGTCTCGCGCCACCGGGAAAGGAAGCCGGCGATGTCACTCGTCACGTTGCGAACCCAACTGCTGCGCCGCAAACCGCTCGAGGAGATCGAGGAGGACACGCCTGTCGACGAGCGACTGGCCAAATCGCTCGGGTTGTGGCAGCTCACCGCGATCGGGGTAGGCGGCATCATCGGTGCCGGGGTGTTCTCCCTCGCCGGATCCGTCGCGCACTCGGTGACCGGGCCGGCCGTGTTGATCTCCTTCCTGATCGCGGGAATCGCCAGCGCCGCCGCCGCGCTCTGTTACGCCGAATTCGCGGGCATGATCCCCAAGGCGGGTTCCGCCTACACCTACGGGTACGTCGCCCTCGGTGAAATAGTCGGCTGGTTCATCGGCTGGGATCTGCTCCTCGAGTACGTGGCGGTCGCCGCGGTTGTCGCGATCGGCGTGTCCGGGTACTTCCGATTCCTACTCGAGCAGATCGGCATTTCCCTGCCCGACTGGATGATGGGTGCACTCGGCACCGGTGAGGGTCACGTCTTCGACGTCTTCGCCGCGTTGTTCTGCCTCGGCACGGCCTGGGTGCTCTCCCGTGGCATCAAGAGTGTCGGGCGATTCGAGACGGTCGCGGTCACGATTAAGGTGGTGCTCGTCGTGCTGATCATCGTGCTCGGCGTGTTCCACATCGACAGCGCAAACTACACCCCCTACTTCCCGTTCGGCACCGCCGCGGTGATGACCGGAGCGGCGACCGTGTTCTTCGCCGTCTTCGGCTACGACGCGATGAGCACCGCCGCCGAGGAGTCGAAGGAAGCGAAGAAGCACCTGCCCAAGGCGATCCTGTACTCGCTCGGCATCGCGATGGTCCTGTACGTGCTCGCGACCCTGGTGCTCACCGGAATGCAGAAGTACACCGAGATCAGCCCTGACAGCGGATTCTCCACCGCATTCGAATCCGTCGGGATGCCCGGAGTCGCGAACATCATCGCTGTCGGCGCCATCGTCGGCATCATCACCGTGGTGCTCACCTTCATGCTCGGCGTGACCCGGGTGTGGTTCGCGATGAGCCGGGACGGCCTGCTGCCCGAATGGTTCGCCAAGACCCATCCGGTGCGGAAGGTGCCCACTCGGGTCACCTGGATCGTGGGCATCGGCTCCGCACTGATGGCCGGCTTCCTGCCCATCAACACGGTGGCTGAGCTGACCAACATCGGCATCCTGTCGGCCTTCATCGTCGTCTGCATCGCCGTGGCCGTCCTACGGCATACCCGCCCAGAGGTGCCCCGCTCCTTCCGGTTGCCGTTCATGCCGGTGGTGCCCATCATCGGTGTGGTCTTCTCCGGGTGGCTCATCCTCTCCCTCCCCTGGGAGACCTGGCTGCGATTCGGAATCTGGCTGCTTCTGGGCCTCCTCGTGTACTTCTTCTACTCCCGGACGCACTCGAAACTCGAGTCCAGCGAACCGGTGTCACCGGCTTCATAGCCCGACGACGCGCAATCCGACGGAACCCGCAGCACAATGGTGCGATGGCGGACCCCGGATTTACCCCGACACAGCTCGCAGCGCGTGCTGCGTATCTGCTTCGCGGCAACGACCTGGGCACGATGACCAGCGCGGCGCCACGCCTGTACCCACACATGTGGAGCTGGGACGCAGCGTTCGTTGCTGTCGGACTGGCGCCGCTGAGCGTCGAACGAGCCGTCGTCGAACTCGACACCCTGCTGTCGGCGCAATGGAAGAACGGGATGATTCCGCACATCGTGTTCGCGAACGGGGTGGACGGTTACTTTCCCGGGCCGGCCAGGTGGGAGACCGCGACGCTCGCGGCGCACGCCCCGAACGGGCCGCAGACGTCCGGCATCACGCAACCACCGGTCCATGCCATCGCCGTCCAGCGCATCCTCGACCATTCACGCCGGCACGGGCGCACCACCCGCGCCGTGGCCGAGGAATTCCTCGACCGTCGCTGGCCCGACCTCGTCCGCTGGCACCGCTGGCTGGCCCACGCGCGCGACCTCGACGGCAACGGCCGGATCGCCCTGTTCCACGGCTGGGAGTCGGGCATGGACAACTCGCCGCGCTGGGACCGCTCGTACGCCAACGTGGTGACCGGGACGATGCCGAAGTACTTGCGGGAGGATCTGACCGTCGTCGCGGACACGTCGCAGCGTCCGTCCAACGGCGAGTACGACCGCTACCTGTGGCTGCTCGAGGAAATGAAGAGCGTCCGCTACGACGACGAAGAACTGGCCACCGCCATGAGTTTCGCCGTCGAGGACGTGTTCGTCAGCGCGGTCTTCTCGATGGCATGCGAAGTCCTCGCCACCATCGGTGAGGAGCACTCGATGCCGAATTCCGACGTGCGGGAGCTGCACGGCTGGGCCGGACGCTTCCGCCAGGGCGTGCTCACCACCACCGATGAACGGTCCGGCGCCGCACGGGACTTCGACCTGCGGAGCGGAAAGTGGATTTCCACCGAAACCCTCGCCATGTTCTCGCCGCTGCTGTGCGGAGGTTTGAGCCGGGACGCCGAGCGAGCCCTGTTGCGCACCTTCGAGGGTCCGAAATTCTGCGGACACCCCGATCTCCGGTATGCGGTGCCGCCGTCGACATCCCCGGTGTCGCGCGACTTCCGGTCCCGTGAATACTGGCGCGGTCCGGTGTGGCCGGTGATGACCTGGCTGTTCTCTTGGGCTTTCGCACGGCGCGGGTGGGCGGAACGTTCGCACATGCTTCGGTCCGAAGGCTTGCGACAGGCCAGCGACGGCAGCTTCGCCGAGTACTACGAACCGTTCACGGGCGAACCCCTGGGCAGCATGCAGCAGTCGTGGACCGCCGCCGCGGTGCTGGACTGGTTGGGCTGACCCAGCCGTGAGTACTTATTAACACTCCGCGGTTAACAAGTACTCACAGGCGCGAAGCGCTAACCTCGGGCGCATGGATATCGGGGAGAACGTCCGAAAGCTGTCCAAAATCGCACCACTTCTCGTCGCGGGGGCTGTTGCAGCAGCGGTGCCGGGGATTGCCGCCGCCGAACCCGTCAGGGGGCCCGACGTCGCTTCCTGGCAACATCCGGGCGGTTCGCCGATCGACTGGTTTGCCGTCCGCAACGCCGGCCACGACTTCGCAATGGTGAAGGCCACCGAGAGCTTGAATTACGTCAATCCGTTCTTCGTGCAGGACTGTCTGGCCATGCGGGTGGCAGGGGTGTCCCGCGGCGCTTATCACTACGCCGACCCCACTCAGTCACCGGAAGCGCAGGCCGCCTTCTATTCGACGGTGGTGCTGGGCATCAACGGCCCCGGCGACATGCCACCGGTACTGGACATCGAGCATTCCGGTGGGTTACCGCCCGCCGCATTGATCGATTGGACGCACCGCTACCTGAACACCGTGCGGGCGCTCACCGGACGTCAGCCGATCATCTACACCTATCCCAACTTCTGGCGCACGGCGATGGCCGACACCCACGAATTCGCCGGGTATCCCCTGTGGATCGCCGATTACAACGGGCAGAACGCCCCCGGACCGCTTCCGGGTGGCTGGAACACGTGGAGCTTCTGGCAGTACACCAGCACCGGCCGCATCCCTGGTGTCAACGGCAACGTCGACCTCAACGTCTACAGCGGAGCGCAGGGCGATTTCGCCCGGTACTCCAACAGTGTGTCGCCGTTCGGCAGTTAGGCACACCTGTCGGTTGACCCCGGGCGCCTCGTCGAGCCGCCCGGGGCCAACCTCCGGGGTCAGGCGCCGAACCTGCCGCCCGACTTCCACACGGCGACGACAGCGGGACGCGGCTGCGAACTCCCGCCGTCGGGCCAGTGTGAGGCGGGGTTGTCGGCGCTGGCGTCGTCGGATTCACCCGGGTGCTGCACGCACACGACCACCCGATCCTCGTCGACGATCGGCCCGCATGTCTCGGCGCCCTTCGGTACCGACAGGAACTGTTTGGTTTCGCCGCGGTTCGCGCCGTCGAGGGTGACGCTGAACAGTCCGTCGTTCGATTTCAGCGCGTTGCCGTCGGTGGAGATCCACAGATTGCCGTGCGCGTCGAACGCCAGGTTGTCGGGGCACGAGATGGGGCTGACCTTCTCCTTGTCGAACCCGCCGAAGTAGGTGTCGGCTTCTTTCGGGTCACCGCAGACGAGCAGCAGATTCCAGGTGAACGACGTGCCGGCGTGGTCGTCGGTGAGCTCGAGAACCTGGCCGTTCTTGTTGTTGTTGCGGGGATTCGCCTCGTCGGCGGCGGCAGCGCCGTCGACGCCTCGCTTGGTGTTGTTGGTCAGCGCCACATACACTTTGCCCGTCTTCGGGTTCGGCTCGAAGTCCTCGGGGCGGTCCATCTTGGTGGCACCGACCTTGTCGCCCGCCTCGCGCGTGAAAACCGCGACCTCCTCGGCGCTCATTCCGTCGACGAGGGACTCGCCCCTGCCGTCTTCACCGGTGCGGAGCAACGGAATCCACTCGCCGGTGCCGTCGAAGGAACCGCTCGACGGCAGCGTGCCGGAGCCGTCGACCTCGTCCGGGGAGTTGCCGGTGAACTTGGCGACGTACAGTGTGCCGGCGTCGAGCAATGTCATGTTGTGGCGCACGGCCGCCTGGCTGTTGCCGTCCATCATCTTTCGGCTGGAAACGAACTTGTACATGTAGTCGAAACGCTCGTCGTCCCCGCTGTAGGCGACCACGGTGCCGTCGTCGGTGACGTGGATGGTCGCGGCCTCGTGCTTGAACCGGCCGAGTGCGGTGTGCTTGACCGGCGCGGACGCGGCATCCCACGGGTTCACCTCGACGACGTACCCGAAGCGGTTCACCTCGTTCGGGTCCTGCGTCAGGTCGAAACGGCGGTCGAAACGCTCCCACTTACGTTCGGAGGCAGCACCTTCCAGTCCGTAACGCTTCAAGCGTGCGGCGACGACCGGGTCGGTGACCAGTTCGGCGTTCGCGAAGTACTGGTTGAAGTTCTCCTCACCCGACAGCACCGTGCCCCATGGCGTGAGGCCGCCGGAGCAGTTGTTGAGGGTGCCGAGGACCTTGGTGCCGGTCGGATCGGCAGACGTCTTCAGGAAGTCGCTGCCGGCCGCGGGCCCCGTGACGACGAACTCGGTGGTCGCGGTGATGCGCCGGTTGTAGGGCCCGAATCCGGGCGTGAGCTTGCCGGAGCCGCTCTCACCCTTCACCTGCAGCACGGACAGTCCGTGGGCGGCGAGTGCGATCTGGAATTGTTCGGGAGACGGATTGTCGGCGTCGTACCCCTTGAACATGAACGGTTCGCTGCTGTACTCGTGATTGACCACCAACAGGAACGTGTCGGGCTGGCCGTCGACGGGGAGGAGTCCGGCGAAGTCGTTGTTGTATCCGAACTGTTGCGCCTGCGCGGCCGCGGTCTGATTGTCGAAGTCGAATGCGGGTGCGCCGGCGAGGACCGGGTCACCCCAGCCGATCACGACTGCCTGCTCGTATCCGTCGGGAACGACGACGGCGTCCTCGGTGTTCGGGGCCACGGCCGTGAAGTTCGTGCCGTTCGGCGCGGCATTGCCCGAGCCCCCTGTGCTCGAACTACCGCCGCTGTCCGAGTCGGTCGAACATGCTGCGAGCGCACTGCCCGCACCCACGGCGAGCACCGCCATCCCGGCACCGCGCAGGACGCCCCGCCGGGAGAGTGCCGCGCGGGCGATGTCGCGGAAGTACTCACCCTGTGAATCGTTGGGCACGTCGTGGGAGCAGGCGTTTCCGCACTTGTACTGGCAGGTGACGGCGGCGCGCGACGACACTCCGTCGTGGGTGACGAACAGTGCGAGGGGTTTCAAGCTCACCGTGGCTCCCGATTAGAAGTGGAATAACTTCGGCACCGTAGAAGTCGTAAGCAAGGGAAAGGGAACGCCTGCGTGAACGGGCGACGAACGAGGCGACCCTAAGTCGTTGCTTCTACGTCTGGCGGACGGCCTGTCGGCCGTGCACCATGGAGAGATGGACCCGGTGGAGGCGCTGCGGGAAATAGCGTTCTGGCTCGAGCGCTCACGTGCCGAGACCTACCGGATTGCCGCTTTCCGGCGGGCCGCGGACGTGGTCGCGAATCTGTCGGCCCGGGAGCGAGCCGCCCAGCAGAGCGACAACTGGAAGTCGCTACCCGACGTCGGGGCCGAAGCCGCCGCGATCATCCGGGAGTGCGCGGAGTCGGTGCCGCCCTATCTCACCTACCTGCGGAGTTCCGCCGAGCCGATCGGACTCGGCGGCATGGAACTACTCGACGCCCTCCGCGGCGACCTGCACACGCATTCGGACTGGTCGGACGGCCGGTGCCCGATCAAGGAAATGATGCGCCGGGCGGCCACCCTGGGGCACGAGTACTGCGCGCTGACCGATCACTCGGCGCGACTGACGGCCGCCAACGGACTGACGTCCGAGCGGCTGCTCGCCCAGTTGAGCGTGATCGCCGAACTGAATGCGGAACTCGCTCCGTTCCGCGTCCTCACCGGCATCGAGGTCGACATCCTCGACGACGGGTCCCTCGACCAGGACGACGATCTGCTCGCGGACCTCGATGTCGTCGTCGCCAGTGTGCACTCCCACCTCGACAGCGACCGCGCCACGATGACGAAGCGGATGGTGCAGGCGGTCAAGTCCCCACACGTCGATGTTCTGGGGCATTGCACCGGACGACTCGTCGCGGGAAACAGGGGCACACGGCCCGAATCGAAGTTCGATGCCGAGAGGGTATTCGACGCGTGCCGCGAGCACGGCACAGCGGTGGAGATCAACGCCCGGCCCGAGCGGCGGGATCCGCCCGGCCGCCTGATCGATCTCGCGCTCGCGAGCGGCTGCCTGTTCTCCGTCGACACCGACGCCCACTGCACCGGTCAGCTCGCGTGGCAGGGCTACGCCTGTGAACGCGCCGCCGAACGCGGCGTCGAGCCGGCGAACGTGATCAACACTCTGCCCGTGACCGAGCTGCTGGCGTGGACCGGCTCATCCCACCGGCACTGACTCGTGGCCTGCTCATTGCGCTCACGGTCGCCGCGTTGCTGATCGCTGCCATGTGGGCGTTGCAGCGAAAGCTGATCTACTTCCCCGACGCCGCCCCGGTGCCCTCGGCCCTACAGCTGTTCACCCGCGCCGAGGACGTCACCCTGACGACGTCGGACGGCCTCGAGCTGGGCGCCTGGTACGTGCCTCCGGTCGGTGCGAGCCGGGAGGTGACCGTGCTCGTCGCCAACGGGAATGCGGGTAACAGGGCGGATCGGGCGTTGCTGGCGTCCGACCTGGCGGACGCCGGTTTCGCCACCCTGCTCTTCGACTACCGCGGGTACGGCGGCAACCCGGGTGAGCCCAGCGAGAAAGGACTGGCACTCGACGTCCGTGCGGCCTACCGGCACCTGGTCGAGGAGCGCCGGGTGCCCCGCGAACGGTTGCTGTACTTCGGTGAAAGCCTCGGCACCGGTGTGGTCACCGAACTCGCCACCGAACATCCGCCGGCGGGGATGCTGCTGCGATCACCGTTCGTCGACCTGGCCTCGCTCGGGGCCCGGCACTACCCATTCCTGCCGGTCCGGTTGCTGCTGCGCGACCGATTCCCGGTCGCGGAGTCGGTGGCCCGAGTCGACGTGCCCACCACCGTGGTCTACGGGACGGCCGATACCATCGTGCCTCCCGACCACAGCAAACGCGTCGCCGACGCTGCCCGCGGACCGGTCGAGCGGGTGGCACTGCCGGGGGTGGGGCACAACGATGCCGTGATGTTCGGCGGTGCCACCATCGTCGACGCCACCGTGGCCCTCGCCGAGAGGGCGCTCCGCGCCCCGTGAGCCTTTTTGGTAGCCCCGGCAACCAGAAAGGCGCACAGGCGTTAGCGCACGATCACGACGTCCAGGGTGCGGGGGCCGTGGACGCCTTCGACGCGGTTGAGCTCGATGTCGCTGGTGGCGCTGGGGCCGCTGATGAACGTGAGTGGCCTGGTCGGGTCGAGGGCGTGGAAGGCCTGCGGCACGGTGTCGACGATCTGGTCGGCACGGATGACGCAGATGTGGTGATCGGGGACCAGGGTCAGTGCCCGTCTGCCCTGACCGACGCCGCCGTCGAGAACTATTGTCCCGGTGGCCGCGATGCCCAGAGTGCACCCGGTGACGACGACGTCGATCGCGTCGAGTTCGAGCGTCGACAATTCTGCGGGTGCACCGTCGTCGACGACGACGCCACGTCGTGGTCGCCATGACTCCGGCAGATCCGCTGGGACGACGGCGCGCGCTCCTTCTGCGATCAGCCCGGTGACGATCTCGGCGACCGTGCTCTCGTCGGCGCGGTGGACCTGTGCGCGGTAGTCGTCGACGGTGTGGGCGAACTTCTCGACGTCTCCGGGACCGGACATCGGCTTCCGGTTATAGTAGCGGGGAACAGGTTCGGGAGTGGGTGCGTCAGCGATCGCCGAGCGGATCCTGGCCAGTATAGCGTTGCGGGCTTGCATTATTCGGTGTCCTCGTGGGTGCGGGCCCACCACTGCCGGAAGGTTTCCTTCGGTGGGGCGGGCAGGTCTCGGCTCGATGTCCACTTCGATCCCGGGTACGGCAGCGACGTGATGCGTCCCTTCTTCCCGCCGAGCATTCGGCCGATCTTGGACGCCGTCTCGGCGGCGGCGAACCGCTTCTCCGATCCCATCACGAACCCGGCGGCCTTCATCGCGAGGTCCTGCCCGCCGGGGAGGCCGTGCCGTTCCGCATCGACTTGCTCGGCCCGCAGATGTACCAGGATGCTCGGGATGTCGATGCGTACGGGGCAAGCGTCGAAGCACGCACCGCACAGTGTCGACGCATAGGGCAGTGAGGCATTGGGGTCGTCGTGGCCGGTGGTGCCGGTGAGTTGCGGGCTGAGGATCGCGCCGATCGGCCCGGGATGGACGGAGCCGTAGGCGTGGCCGCCCGCTCGCTCGTAGACGGGGCACACGTTCAGGCAGGCGCTGCACCGAATGCAGTGCAGGGCTGAGCGTCCCACGTCGTCGGCGAGAACGTTGGTGCGGCCGTTGTCGAGCAGGACGACGTGGAAGTTCTGCGGTCCGTCACCGGGATGAACGCCGGTCCACATGGAGGTGTAGGGATTCATGCGTTCGGCCGTCGACGAGCGGGGAAGCAGTTGCATGAAGACTTCGAGGTCGGTGAACGTCGGGACCAGCTTCTCGATGCCCATCAGCGTGATCAGGGTGTCGGGGAGGGTGAGGCACATCCGTCCGTTGCCCTCCGATTCCACCACCGCGAGGGTTCCGGTCTCGGCGACACCGAAGTTCGCGCCACTGATCGCGACCTTGGCGGAGAGGAACTTTCGCCGAAGGTGTGCCCGGGCGGCCATTGCCAGCGCCCGCGGATCGTCGGTGATGCCGGCATCGATGTCCGGCATCGACTTCAAGAAGATCTCGCGGATTTCGGCGCGATTGCGGTGGATGGCGGGGACCAGGATGTGACTCGGCTTGTCGTGTCCGAGTTGCACGATCAGCTCGGCGAGGTCCGTCTCGATCGCCGCGATCCCGTTCTCCTCGAGGTACTCGTTCAGGCCCGTCTCCTGGGTGGCCATCGACTTGACCTTCACGACCTCGTCGGATCCGGTGGCGCGGACGAGGTCGGTGATGATCCGATTGGCCTCTTCCGAGTCGCGCGCCCAGTGGACGGTTCCGCCACGGGCGGTGACGTTTTCCTCGAATTGCACCAACAGTTCCGGCAGCCGGGACATTACCTGCGCCTTCAGTGCACTGCCCGCTCGGCGCAGCTCCTCCCAGTCGTCGACCTCGGCGACCGCGGCGATGCGCTTGTTTCGGATGGTGGTGGTTGCCGCCCCCAGGTTGGCGCGCAGTTGGGTATCGGCGAGTGACTTCCGCGCTGCGTCGGGGAATGATTCTGTGCCCCGGATGTTTCCGGTGCCGGCATGGAAGGTGGGTGAGCCGAGGAACGTGGTCATGCGTTGCTCTCGATCTTCTCGGTGCTCGCCAGGATCTCGGCGAGGTGGACGGTGCGCACTCCACTGCGTAGCCGGGACAGTCCGCCGCCGATGTGCATCAGGCAGGACGAGTCGCCGGCGCTGCACACCTCGGCGCCGGTGCGGAGCACGTTGCCCATCTTGTCGGCGAGCATGGCCGTCGAGGTGTCGGAATTCTTCAGGGCGAAGGTTCCGCCGAAACCGCAACAGGAATCGGCGGCGGGAAGTTCGATCAGCGTCATTCCGCGAACCGCGCGGAGCAGTTGCAGGGGTTTGTCGCCCACCCGCAACATCCGGAGCGAGTGGCAGGTGGGGTGGTAGGTGACGCGATGCGGGTAGTAGGCGCCGACGTCGGTGACACCCAGGACGTCGACCAGCAGCTCCGACAGCTCGTATGTCCGGGCAGCGAGATCCTCGGCACGCGAGGCGAGGGACTCGTCCCCGTACCGGCGGGCAACCATTGCATGCTGATGGCGGACGGACCCGACACACGAACCGGACGGCGCGACCGCCACATCCCAGGGTTCGCTCTCGAACGCCTCGACGTGATGGCGGACCAGCGGAAGCGCCTCGGCCTGGTAACCGGTGTTGATGTGCATCTGCCCGCAGCACGTCTGCTTCGGCGGAAACACCACCTGGTGGCCGAGGCGTTCGAGCAGCCGGACGGTGGCGGTGGCGCAGTCGGGAAACAGGGCATCCGCCAGGCACGTAGCGAACAAGGCGATCTTCATCGGTCCTCCAACCGGGTGGCTGTGGTCTGACCACAGTAGCGCACTGTGGTCAGACCACACCAGGTAAACTCCGACTGTGCGTACACACGAGGTGGTCCTGCAGCGGATCGAGCGGGATCTGTCGGACGGAAAACTCGTGGTCGGCGGCCGATTGCCTGCCGAACGTGCGCTCGCCGAAGAGCTCGGCGTCGGCCGCTCCTCCGTCCGGGAGGCCATCCGAGTGCTCGAGGCGATGGGCATCGTCCGGACGGCGGTGGGTTCGGGTCCGGACTCGGGGGCAATCGTGGCGGCAGATCCCGCCGCGTCCATCGGAGTGGCCCTGCGACTGCACATGGCCACGCACACTCTGCCGATCCGCGACGTCGTCCAGACACGCATCCTGCTGGAGTCGTGGGCGGTGCAGGAGGCTGCCGAACGGGCAGGCGAACTCGACCTGCAGGGGCTCGATGCACTACTCGACGCCATGGACGACGAAACCCTGACGCCGGAGGCCTTCCACCGGCTCGACGCCGATCTGCACGTCGCGATGGCCGCGCTCGCAGGCAACGTCCTCGTCGAGGCCATGATGGTTTCGCTCCGCGAATCGATTTCCGGCTACGTCTTGCAGGCCGTCCCGCAGGTCGACGACTGGAACGACGTCGCGCAGAACCTGCGCTGCGAGCACCGCGCCATCGTCACCGCCCTACGCCGCGGGCACGGTACCAAGGCGTCCACCCTCGTCCGCGAACACATCGAGGGGTTCTACGGGCTGATTCGATAGGCGGCTCCGCCGCCCGTGCGCCTTTCTGGTTGTCCCAGCTACCAGAAAGGCGCACGAGCCGCGCAGCGGCCTACAGCACCTGGGACAGGAACTGCTGCAGTCTCTCGGTCTGCGGTTTGTCGAAAAGCTGCTCCGGCGTACCAGTTTCGACCACAGCACCGTGATCCATGAACAGCACCGTGTCCGACACCTCACGGGCGAAGCCCATCTCGTGGGTGACCACGACCATGGTCATGCCGCCCTTGGCGAGGTCGGCCATCAACGCGAGAACCCCCTTCACCAGTTCGGGGTCGAGCGCGGAGGTGGCCTCGTCGAAGAACATCACCTCGGGTTTCATGGCCAGCGCCCGGGCGATCGCGACCCGCTGTTGCTGACCGCCCGACAGGTTGCCCGGCCGCGAATCGGCCTTGTGCGCCAGCCCCACGAGCTCGAGCTGTTCGAGCGCCAGCGTCCGCGCCTCCTCCTTGGACAAGCCTTTGAGCTTGCGCGGGCCGAGTGCGATGTTGTCGACGACGGTCTTGTGCGGGAACAGGTTGAACTGCTGGAACACCATGCCGATCTGCTGCCGCAACGTGTCCGGATTGTCTTTCAGCACCGACTTGCCGTCGATCAAAATATCGCCCTGATCGGGTTCGTGTAGGCGGTTGAGCACTCGGAGCAGGGTGGACTTTCCGGAACCGGACGGGCCGATCACGGTGACGGTGTCCCCGGCGTCGACGTGGATGTCGACGCCGCGGAGCACCTTGTTGGTGCCGAACGCGAGGTGCAGGTTGGTGCCAGTGAGAGAGACGGCCATCGCCTTATCCCCTTTCCACGACGATGGACTGCTCCACCGGATCGAGCGTGCCGGACGTGTCGGCGCGGCCGGTGCGCAGACGGTGGTCGATGTAGTTGACGAGGTGCGTCAGCGGAATCGTCATAGCGAGATAGAACAGGCCGGCTGCGACGAGGGGCGACAGGTTTCCGGTTTGCGCGTTGAGATCGCGTCCCACGGCGAACAATTCGCGCTGCGTGACGAGCAGGCCGAGGAAGTAGATGAGCGACGAGTCCTTGATGAGGGAGATGAACTGGTTCATCAGTGCGGGCAGCACCCGTCGCACACCTTGGGGGATCACCACCAGGGTCATCGACTTGCGGTAACTGAAACCCAGGGCCCTGGCGGCCTCCAGCTGCCCCGGTTCGACGCTCTGGATTCCGGACCGGAAAATCTCACCGATGTAGGCGGACGCCAGCAGCGACAGTGCGGCGGCCCCCAGCCAGTACGGGTTGTTTCCGGTGAGGCCTCTCACCACCGGTCCCACACCGAGCCCGACGATGAGAATGATCACCACGGCGGGAAGCCCACGGAACACGTCGGTGTAGACCCGCGCCGGCCACCGCAGCCACCGCGTGCGGGAGATTCCGGCCATCGCGAGCAGCATGCCCAGCACGGTGCCGACGATGCCGGACGCCAACGCGAGAATCAGGGTATTCGGCAGGCCGGTTTTCAGTAGATCGGGGAATGCCCGCGCGTACAGGTCCCAGTCGAAGAACGTGTCCTTCAGCTGTGCCAGTGTCGACTTCGGTTCGTTCACCGGGGTCTCGGCGTCGGTTTCGATGTTCTCGGCGGCGAGCGCGGCGAAGTCGGGCAGGTCCGGCATCGGCGCCGCCTTGCTGCCGGGCTTCCATCCTTCGGGCAGTTCGCGAGGCACCCAGTCCGAATACAGTTCCGCCCACGTCCCGTCCTCGATGGTCGCGTCGAGACCGGAATTCAGCGCGTCGATCAGAGGCTGGTTCTCCTTCGCGACAGCCCACCCGACGAAATTGTTGACACTGAACGTGTTCTGCGCGATCGACGTCGGATCCCCCGGCGCGATGGCGCCTTCCGCCTGCTGCGACGGCGCCACCCATGCGTCGATCTGCCCCGACTTCAGGTTCGCATACGCCGTGGCGTAGTCGGGAAACTTCACCGGGTCGAGCTTCAGTGTGTTGACGACGTAGTCGTCCTGCACGGTGCCCTGCACGACACCGATGCGGGTGGACGAGTTCAGGTCGTCGAAGCCCTTGATGGGTCCACCGTTGGGGACGACAAGGGAGAAATACCCGAAGTCGTAGCCGTTGGTGAAGCCGACGGTATTACGCCGCTCGTCCGTCGTCGTGATCGAGGACGATCCGACGTCGAATCGTCGCCCCGACACCTGCGCGAGGAGTCCGGCGAATTCGGTGCCGACGAAGTCGACGCGCAGACCGAGCTTCGCGGCGACGGCCTTCAGTAGTTCGTTGTCGTATCCAGTGAACTGGTTCTCGGCGTTCACACAGATGCTCGGGGGTGCGTCCGACAGCGTGCCCACGGTCAGAACGCCGGGGGTAATGAGGTTCAGCTTCGACGTATCGATCTGGTTCAGCGGGGTGACATCGGCCGTGGTGTAGCGGTCTTCCGCGCCGGCGCCCGCCGATGCGTCGAGGTTGGTGGGCGCAGCCGTCGCGGCGCCGACACCCGGTGGTGCACACAGATCCTGTGGCGCCGCCCCCGAAGAACTGCTGTCGCTCGAACACGACGACAGGGTCAGCGCTATCAGGGCGGTCAGCAACAATGCCACCACCACACGGATCTTCGCTCCCACGGAAGAAAACATGGTGAGCAGCGTAACCCCGGCGGTGGCTGATGAGCGGGGTCGGAAGACGCGTGAGCGACGCCCGTCACTCCTCTTGTTTTGTCATACATACAAGAGGAAGCGGCTTCGCCGCCCGTGCGCCTTTGTGGTAGCTGGGACAACCAGAAAGGCGCACGGGCCGCAGGCCTTGACAGGATATGAGCCCGACAGTCAATATATGCAAACGCTTAGAAAATAAGCATACGCTTAGAATCGAATCGGTAGGAGTTCCGCATGCCCGAGGCTGTCATCGTTTCCATCGCCCGTTCCCCGATCGGTCGCGCCATGAAGGGATCGCTCAAGGGCATGCGCCCGGACGACCTGGCCGCGCAGATGGTGCAGGCGGCACTGGACAAGGTGCCCGCCCTCGATCCCACCGACATCAACGACCTGATTTTGGGTTGCGGGCTGCCCGGCGGTGAGCAGGGCTTCAACATGGGCCGCAACGTTGCCGTGCAGTTGGGCTACGACTTCATTCCCGGCACCACCATCACCCGTTACTGTTCCTCGTCTTTGCAGACCACCCGCATGGCGCTGCACGCGATCAAGGCCGGCGAGGGTGACGTATTCATTTCCGCCGGCGTCGAGACGGTGTCCCGGTTCGTCAAGGGAAACTCCGACTCGCTGCCCGACACCCAGAACCCGCTCTACGCCGACGCCCAGTCCCGCACCGAGAAGCTCGCCCAGGGCGGGCAGCAGTGGATCGACCCCCGCGAGGAGGGCCTGGTCCCGGACACCTACATCGCGATGGGCCAGACCGCCGAGAACGTCGCGCAGATCACCGGCATCACCCGCGAGGAGCAGGACCGGTGGGCGGTGCGCTCGCAGAACCGGGCGGAGGAGGCCATCAACAGTGGTTTCTTCGAGCGGGAGATCACCCCGGTGACGCTGCCCGACGGCACCGTCGTGTCGAAGGACGACGGCCCCCGCGCCGGCACCACCTACGAGGCCGTGTCGCAGCTGAAGCCGGTGTTCCGGCCGGACGGCACCGTGACCGCCGGTAACGCGTGCCCGCTCAACGACGGCGCCGCCGCCCTGGTGATCATGTCCGATACCAAGGCCAAGGAACTGGGGCTGACCCCGCTGGCCCGGATCGTGTCCACCGGGGTGTCCGGGCTTTCGCCGGAGATCATGGGGTTGGGCCCGATCGAGGCCACCAAGCGGGCCCTGGCCATCGCCGGGATGGGTATCTCCGACATCGACCTGTTCGAGATCAACGAGGCGTTCGCGGTGCAGGTGCTCGGGTCGGCGCGCGAACTCGGCATCGACGAGGACAAGCTGAACGTCTCCGGCGGTGCCATCGCTCTCGGTCACCCGTTCGGCATGACCGGTGCCCGGATCACCGCGACCCTGCTGAACAACCTGCAGTCCAGCGACAAGCAGTTCGGCGTCGAAACCATGTGCGTCGGCGGTGGCCAGGGCATGGCCATGGTCCTCGAACGGCTGTAGGCGGCTGCGGCGCCCGTGCGCCTTTTTGGTCGCTCCAGCTACCAGAAAGGCGCACAAGCGCGGAGCGCCTATGCGAGGCCAGACAGCGGCGGCGGGGTGTTCTCGTCCCGCCACGCGATGGCTTCCTTCAGCTCGGTGAGGTCGAAGTCGGGTCCGCTGGTGCCGACGGTGAACAGTGTGACCCCGGCGTCGACGTAGGCGGCGGCTTCGTCCGAGCCCGGCCAGGACGTGGAGTGCGCAATGGTGTCGGGGTTGCGACCGTGGTCGGCGCAGCGGTCGGCGAGGATGCCCGACTTCCGCGCGTGGGTTTCGATGTCGCTGAAGCTGTGCCAGATGTCGCCGTACTGTGCGACGAGGGGCAGTGTCTTCTTCTCGCCGCCGCCCCCGATGAGGATGGGGATGTGCCGCGTGGGTGCGGGTTCGAGCTTGTCGAACCGGGCGGTGATTCGTGGCAAGTACTCGGCCAGCAGGTCCAGCCGCGACCCCTTGGTGCCGAAGTCGTACCCGTATTCGTCGTAGTCGCGCTCGAACCATCCGGAACCGATCCCGAGGATCAGCCGTCCCCCGCTGATGTGGTCGACGGTGCGGGCCATGTCGGCGAGCAGGTCCGGGTTGCGGTAGCCGGCGCAGGTGACGAGGGCGCCGATTTCCACTCGTTCCGTCTGTTCGGCGAATGCGCCGAGCATCGTCCAGCATTCGAAGTGGGCACCTGCCGGGTCGCCGTACAGCGGGTAGAAGTGGTCCCAGTTGAAGACGATGTCGACGCCGGCGTCTTCGGCCCGCAGAACGGCGTCGCGAATCAGTCCGTAGTCGGGCGCGTGTTGCGGCTGAATCTGGACACCGATTCGAACTGAACGGGTCATACGTGGCTCCTCGAATGAGTGCGGCGGCCCTGTGTCGAGGGCCCGTGCGTGCAGGTCGTTTACGAATCCATCTTGCTCGCCTCGACGGGGTACGGCCACCGAGTCCGTGTGAACCGGTCACCTCCCGGGTACTTGACGGCAGGCCAGACCGTTGACGACCGAGATGAGGTTCGACCCGATGAGCGCTGTGTCCGCCTTCGTATTCGCACCGTCGCCCTTGCTGACGGTGACGATCGAAGCCGCCCCGGACGAGAGCACCGAACTGCACGTGCACGCCGGTGGGCAGGGGGTATGGATTGCCAGGATGGCGGCGACGCTCGGCCTGGACGTCACGTTGTGTGGGGTATTCGGCGGCGAGACGGGGGGCATCCTCCAGTCTCTCATCGAGCGTGAAGGTATAAAGGTCCGCGCGATTTCCACGGCCGGTGAGAACGGGTCCTATGTGCACGACCGCCGTGGGGGTGACCGGAAGCCGCTGGCAGAGGTTCGCCCACGAGTCCTGTCTCGGCACGAGGTCGACGACTTGTTCGGCGGGTCGCTGGCCGAGGGAATCACAGCGGATGTCGCGGTGCTCGGCGGCCCACACGAGAACAATGTGGTGCCGCCTGAGATTTACACCCGGTTGGTGGGAGATCTTCGGGCGTTGAAGGTTCCGGTGGTCGCCGACCTGTCCGGCCCCACCATGACGGCGGCCCTCGAGGGTGGCCTGACCGTACTGAAAGTGAGCCATGAAGATCTCATCGAGGACGGGCGCGCACAGTCGGAGAAGCCGGAAGATCTCGCCGAAGCGATGCGTGCCCTTGCGGCGGAAGGAGCCGACCACGTCGTCGTCTCACGGGCAGGAGATCCGGCGATGGCCCTCGTCGACGGCGACATCTGGGAAGTGCTGATTCCGCCCATGAATATCGTCGACCACCGGGGCGCCGGAGACTCGATGACCGCCGGTATCGCCGCAGCCCTGGCCCGCGGCAAATCGATGAACGACGCATTGCAGTTCGGCGCCGCAGCCGGCGCTGTGAACGTGACGCGCCGTGGTCTCGCAACGGGACAACCGGACCTGATCGCGAAGATGGTCGAGAATATTCGGGTGCGGCGGATGACCGAGCCGGAGGGGCAGAAGCAGTGAGGGCTCTGGTCACCAATGACGACGGCGTGGACAGTCACGGTATCAACCTGCTCGCCCGGTTGGCGTTCGCCGCCGGACTCGACGTGGTGGTCGCGGCCCCGCACGAGGAGCGCAGTGGTGCGAGCGCGTCGCTGACCGCGTTGGAGAGCAACGGCCGGCTCCGGATGTCGAGGCGGGAATTCCCGGACCTTCCCGGGGTGGCGGTCCACGCGGTGGAAGCGTCCCCCGCGCTGATCAGTTTCGTGGCGACGAGCGGTGCGTTCGGGCCACCGCCGGACATCGTGCTGTCGGGAATCAATCACGGCCCCAACACGGGTCACGCGATTCTGCATTCGGGCACGGTCGGGGCGGCGCTGACGGGCGCCACGCATGGCACGCTGGCGTTGGCGGTGTCGCTGGCCACGTCGAACCCCAGGCATTGGGACACCGCCGAAGTCGTGTGCCGGCAGGCGTTGGACTGGATCGTCGAGAACGGCACCCCGGGCACGGTGCTGAATGTGAACGCACCGGACATTCCGCTCGACGAATTGAAGGGGCTGCGCCCGGCCCCGCTCGCGGCATTCGGCGCCGTCCAGGCGAACGTCGGTGAAGCGGACGACGGGTTCGTGACCGTCACGTTCGCCGAAATTCACGCCGACGACAACGAGAATTCCGAGGAGACCGATGCCGGTGTCCTCGTTCGTGGTTGGGCGAGCGCCACCGCGCTCAGGGCACCCTTCGAGGCAGTCGACGTCGATATCAGCACGTTGAACTGGACACGCTGACCGGGCGTTCGGCTGTGCTGGTCGCTTGTCGTCACGGGCGTCATCAACTCAGCCGCACACCACCCGCCAGCAGCATGGCCCTCAGGACGAACGCTGCTTCCGGGCCGATGATTTCACCCACCAAGGCGAGGTAGCGGTCGACGTACTCCGGTCCGTGTGCCGCGGTGCTCGGATCGTCGGGGTCGGATGGGTCCAGGTGATGTGCGATCTCGTGCAGTACCACCAGTTCCCGGAATGCCCAGGCTTTTCCGCTGCGGTACTCGGGGACTGCCATGGTGGCGCAGTCGCTTTCGTAGTGCGCGGCGTTGTTGCCCGCCCTCGCACGCACTCGGATCGGCGTGGCGGCTCGCGCCCACGTATCCCGCACCCAGTTGAGAGCGAGCACCCGGTTCACGTAGTCCTGTACCGACTCGATGGACGCGAATTTCCGTTCCACTGGCAGCGTCACCTGCGACCCCAGAACGTCGACGACGCGCAGCCCACGCTCGTCGGCCCGATCGAACATCGTGCGCACCAACGCTTCCGCCTCGTAGACGGCGGCACGCTGGGTGTCGCGGGTGCGCCTCACGACGGAATCTGTTTTCGTGCGGTCGACAGCTCGGGTGAATTACTCAACCGCGCCGTCCGTGCGGCCCGGTCCCCGGCCCGGCGAGCACCCGAGGCATGGCCCGCCGACGGGCGCGCTCCACGCCACGTCCCGCGTGCCTGGGAGTTCTCGGAGTAGTAATCCTTCAACTCGAGCTGCTTGTCGCGGAGTACCAGCGCCGTCTCGGCCGACGACTCCGGAACAGACGTCGCCTCGTGCTCGGCATCCTTCTTCGCGTCGGCGAGGCGCTGCCCGATGCGTGCTGCATAGGCGAGTTGGAAGTTGAGCCGGGCGGTCACACCCGCAACCGGTCGCCGAACCGTGGTCCGGACCCGACGCCGTCCGCGCTGCTCGACCTGGGTGCGCATCGTCGTCTCGTTCCGGTACTCGCCCGATTTGATGTAGGCGTCGGACGCCCTCACCATCTGGACCAGCAGGCTCGTGTATAGGGCCTCGCACACGTCGATGTCGCCGGCGAATCCGTAGGCGTAGATCACGGCCGACGTCTGTGCGATGTCGCATTGGACGTCGTTGGCGGCGGCGATCACCAGAAACAGCTGCGCGTAGGTGCGCAGTCCCTTCTTGCCCGGTTCCCCGATGGTGATCAGGCGTTGAGTAGGGGTAGCCCGCTTCTCCTTGCCCGCAGCGTGTGACCGGGCCACGGCCAGGTCGATGGAGGCGGCGGTCGCGAGCCGCTGCGCCGCGGCCATGAACGCTTCACCCTCGTGCGGGTTGTCGGTCGATTCCGCCTGCCGGAGCAGCCCACCGATGCGGGTCAGCATCTTGTCGGAACTCACCAGGGCAGGCTACGCCCGTGCGCCTTTTTGGTAACTCTGGCTACCAAAAAGGCGCACGGGCGCGGAGCGCCTCGGGACCCGGAAAGGTACATTCGCACGCACGCACGTGCGCGCGCTGCGCCGGGTAGAAGGGACTTCGACGTTCATGGCCACAGTGACCTATGACGGTGCCACCTGTATGTTCCCCGGCTCGGACAAGCCGGCCGTCGATCAGCTCGATCTGAAGATCGAGGACGGTGAGTTCCTCGTGCTGGTCGGACCCTCCGGCTGCGGCAAGTCCACATCACTGCGCATGCTCGCGGGACTCGAAGACGTGCACAGTGGGCGAATCCTCATCGGCGACCGGGACGTCACCGGCCAGGAGCCGAAGCAGCGGGATATTGCGATGGTGTTCCAGAACTACGCCCTCTATCCGCACATGTCGGTGGCCGAGAACATGGGCTTCGCGTTGAAGCTCGCCGGAAAACCGAAGGCCGACATCCGGCAGCGCGTCGAGGAGACGGCCAAGCTGCTCGACCTCGAGCCGTATCTCGACCGCAAGCCCAAGGCGCTGTCCGGTGGTCAGCGTCAGCGGGTCGCGATGGGCCGTGCGATCGTCCGGCAACCTCAGGTGTTCTTGATGGACGAGCCGCTGTCGAACCTCGACGCCAAGCTCCGCGTGCAGACGCGAACGCAGATCGCGCAGCTGCAGCGCCGCCTCGAGACCACGATGGTGTACGTGACCCATGACCAGGTCGAGGCGATGACGATGGGCGATCGGGTCGCCGTGCTCAAGGATGGGGTGCTGCAGCAGTGCGCCTCCCCGCGCGACCTCTACAGCAAGCCGGCCAACGTGTTCGTCGCCGGCTTCATGGGTTCGCCGTCGATGAATCTGTTCACCTTGCCGATCACTCCGGACGGTGTCGTGCTCGGCGACGCGACGATTCCCCTGCCCCGCCAACTGCGCTCGGAATCGTCCGAAACCCAGGTGGTGGTGGGCATTCGTCCCGAACACCTCGAGCTGTCCACCACGGGCATCCCGATGGAGGTCGCGGTGGTCGAGGAGCTCGGATCCGACGCCTACATCTACGGTCGCAGCACCGTCAACGGCGAGACACACCAGCTGGTGGCACGCGCCGATTGGCGGGACCCCCCGCGCAAGGGCGACCTGGTGAAACTGCACGTCGATCCCGCCGCGGTACACCTGTTCTCGGCGTCCGAGGGATACCGGCTGAGCTAGCCGCGGAGTCCGCGCCGCCGTTCCTGAACGATTCAGGTCGGGGGTAATGCGGCACTTCGGCCGTGTTCCGTGCCACAGTATGTTCCGACACCGCACCGGTGCCGCCGGATTTCGTGCGCAATGTGCCGGAATCCCGGTGCCGGTGGCGGGTTCATCCACATCTACCTACGGGGAGACTCCATGGTTCAGATTTCGAGAGCGGTCCGGCGCGCCGCGGTGCTTGCCACTGCTGCGTCGCTGGTCACGCTCACCGCGTGCTCGAGCGACAGCGGCAGCGACTCCACGTCGGAGAACCTCGACGGCCGCGGACCCATCACGTACGTCGAGGGCAAGGACACCACCGAGACCGGGGTCGTCCGCCAGATCATCGACGCGTGGAACGCCGAGCACCCGGACGAGCAGGTGACGTTCAAGGAGCAGTCGAACGACGCCGATCAGGCGCACGACGACCTCGTCCAGCACCTGCAGGCCAAGCAGTCCGACTACGACGTCGTGGCACTCGACGTGCCCTGGACTGCGGAGTTCGCGGCCAAGGGCTGGCTGCAGCCGCTGACCGGTGAGTTTGCGGTCGACAACACCGGAATCCTCCCCGCCACCGTGGAAAGTGCCACCTACAACGGCACCCAGTACGCGGCACCCAAGAACACCAACGGTGGTCTGCTGTACTACCGCAGCGACCTGCTCCCCGCCGCCCCGAAGACGTGGACGGAACTCGCCGCGGCGTGCGAGGTGGCCAAGACCAACAACATCGACTGCTACGCCGGTCAGTTCGCGCCCTACGAGGGCCTGACGGTGAACACCGCCGAGGTCATCAACGCGTTCGGTGGTTCGTTCGTCGGTGAGGACGGCAAGACCCCCACCGTCGACAGCCCGGAGTCCCGCGCGGGTCTGCAGGTTCTCGTGGACAACTTCAAGAACGGTGACATCCCGGCCCAGGACACCACGTTCAAGGAGCCCGAAAGCCAGAAGGCCTTCGAGGACGGCAAGGCGCTGTTCCTGCGCAACTGGCCGTACGTGTACGCCAACGCCGAGAAGGACTCGTCCGCGGTGAAGGGCAAGTTCGCGGTCGCCCCGCTGCCCGGCAAAGACGGCATCGGCACCTCGACGCTCGGTGGCTACAACGCCGCCATCAGCGCGTTCTCGGAGAACAAGGCAACCGCTCGCGACTTCCTGACCTTCCTGCAGGGCGAGCAGGCGCAACGCATCATGGCGATGGACTCGCTTCCCCCGGTCCGTGCCGCGCTGTACGACGACCCGGAGATCGTGGCGAAGTACCCCTTCATGCCCACGTTGAAGGTGTCGATCGAAAACGCTGTTCCCCGCCCGGTCACCCCGTTCTACCCGGCTGTGTCGAAGGCCGTGCAGGACAACGCCTATGCCGCCATCAAGGGTGAGAAGTCCGTCGACCAGGCGATCACGGACATGCAGTCCGGTATCCAGTCTGCGGGCTCGTAGCAACACCGGCTCGTAGAACACAGGAGTGAAGATGGCCGTTCCGGCTGGGACCACCAGTGGGGCGCCGGCCCGTACCGCGGCCGGGGATTCCGATCCCGGCCGCGGTACGCGTGCGGAGAGTGAGAACGGGCGACGCTTCGGGATGAGCGGTCGCCGCGCGTGGCTGTTCGTCCTCCCGACGCTGGCCGTCCTGGCCGTCGTCATCGGGTACCCGGTGATCCGGGCCCTGGTGATGTCGTTCCAGAAGGATGCGGGCCTCGACCCGTCGACGGGCATGTTCGTCGAGGGCGGTTGGGCAGGGTTCACCAACTACACGCACTGGATCCTGCAGCAATGCACTTCTCCGGGGGGTGCGGTCGTGGCGTGCCCCCCGGGCACACTCGGGTCCCAGTTCTGGTCGGCGGTCGGTAACACCGCCTTCTTCACTGTCGTCACTGTCGGCATCGAGGTCGCGATCGGCCTGTGGATGGCGATCATCATGGGTAAGACATTCAAGGGGCGCGCACTGCTGCGCGCGGCCGTCCTGATCCCGTGGGCCATCCCGACCGCGGTCACCGCCAAGTTGTGGTACTTCATCTTCGCCTACGACGGCATCGCCAACCGGTTACTCGGCACCCAGATCCTGTGGACGTCGGACGAATGGCCGGCCCGCTTCGCCGTGATCATCTCCGACGTCTGGAAAACCACACCGTTCATGGCACTGCTGATCCTCGCCGGTCTGCAGATGATTCCTCAGGACGTGTACGAGGCAGCCCGCGTCGACGGCGCCTCGGCGTGGCAGCGGTTCCGCCGAATCACACTCCCTCTGGTCAAGCCCGCTCTGATGGTGGCGATCCTCTTCCGCACCATGGACGCCCTGCGCATGTACGACCTGCCCGCCATCCTGACGGGCGGCAACCCTGCCACCACCACCGTGTCGATACTCGTGGTCGACCAGGTGCGGCAAGGGTTCAACAGCGCTTCGGCGCTCTCGACCATCACATTCCTGATGATCTTCGCGGTCGCATTTGTCCTCGTGAAGTTTCTCGGTGCCAATGCCGTAGAAACTCAGGAAGCACAGCGAAAGGGGCCGAAGCCGTGACGCATCGCGCACCGGAACCCGACGTCCCCGACACCTCGGCGCGACGCAAGCGTCCCCACCGATTCGCTTTCAAGAACACCCGCATCTACGTCGGCGTCGCGATCATCCTCGTCTGGGGTCTCGCCCCGTTCTACTGGATGATGGTGACGGCATTCCGCGACCCCGACTACACCTTCGACACCACACCGTGGCCGACGCACCTGACCCTCGAGAACTTCCAGAACGCGTTGTCGACGAGCAGCGGCAACAACTTCACGCGTGCCCTGATCAACAGCATGATCGTCGGCGGCGTCACCACCGCGGTGGCTCTGGCCGTCGGCATCTTCACCGCCTACGCCCTGGCTCGTATCGAATTCCGATTCAAGTACGTGGTGGTCGGCATCGTGCTCGGCGCGTCGATGTTCCCCGTCGTCGCATTGGTCACTCCCCTGTTCCAGTTCTTCACGAACATCGGCTGGATCGGCACCTACCAGGCGATGATCATCCCCAACATCTCGTTCGTCCTCCCGCTCACCATCTACACGCTGACGTCGTTCTTCAAGGAACTCCCGTGGGAGCTCGAGGAGGCGGCCCGGATCGACGGCGCCAACCGGGGCCAGGCGTTCCGGCTGGTGATGTTGCCGCTGGCCGCGCCCGCGCTGTTCACCACCGCCATCCTGGCGTTCATCGCCACCGTCAACGAGTATCTCCTCGCCAGCCAGCTGTCGAGTGACGCCACCGAACCGGTCACCGTCGCGATCGCCCGGTTCTCCGGCAACGACCCGCATGTCGTGCCGTACGCGGCGATCATGGCAGCGGGCACCATCGTCACCATTCCGCTGGTGATCATGGTGTTGCTGTTCCAGCGCCGCATCGTGTCGGGGCTGACGGCCGGCGGCGTGAAGAGCTAGCGGTCGAGCGGAGCGAGGGGAATCTGTCGGGCATGCATCCAGTGGCGAAGCGGCAGCGACTCGAGGTTCTCATCGGAATCCTCGGGTTCTTCACGGTGATGGCGTTCATCGCCGCGGTCGTGGAGGTGGTGAACGGTGATCCCGGTGTCACACCGGCGCTGGTGTTGCTGGGTTGTCTGCTGTTGTCGGGGCTGGCAGTTGCGGCGCGCGCCCGCGTCCGCTGAAACAGGACAAGTGGTCGGATTATTTGCTGATCGGTAGCGCGGTGCGCGTCACACTCGGGGCAATCACATAACATACGTACGGGGTGGGTGCGATGATCCTCCGTGACCGGATACCTGACCGGGAGTGTGTAAGTGAGTTCTGGCAACGACGCGACGGGCGATGGCACCGCCGAGTCCGGTGGCACGCCTGTCGGTGACGACGGCGCAGCAGCGACAAGCACGCCGCGAGCGGGGAAGAAGAAGTCCCGCCGCTGGCGCACGGTCCGCCGCGTCGGTCTGGGCGTGATGGCGCTCATGCTGGTGATTCCCCTCGTGATGTTCCTGGTGAGTTACGTCCAGGCCGAGGTCCCGCGCCCGTCGGACATGAAGACCAATCAGGTGGCCACGGTGTTCGCCGCGGACGGTGCCACCGAATTGGCCAAGGTGATTCCGCCGGAGGGAAACCGCACCGAAATCGCGCTCGGTGAAATACCGCAGCATGTCCGGGACGCTGTCCTGTCGGCGGAGGACCGGAATTTCTATTCCAATCCCGGCTTCTCGATCGCGGGATTCGTGCGAGCCGCCCGCGACAACGTCCTCGGCAAGGAAAGCGCAGGCGGCGGGTCGACGATCACCCAGCAGTACGTCAAGAACGTGCTGGTCGGCGCCGACCGAAACGTGTATCGGAAGATGCGCGAACTCGTCATCTCCACCAAGATGGCCCGCGAATGGTCGAAGGACGAGATCCTCGCGGCGTACCTCAACACCATCTACTTCGGCCGTGGTGCCTATGGCATCGAGGCGGCGTCGCGGGCGTACTTCGACAAGCCGGTCGGTGAGTTGTCGGTGGCCGAAGGCGCCGTGCTGGCCTCGGTGATCCAGAGCCCGTCGTACCTCGACCCCGAAGCGAACGTCGACCAGTTGCAGGCCCGGTGGAACTACGTGCTCGACGGCATGGTCGAGATGGGTGTCCTCACCTCCCAGGACCGCAGCGAGATCGAGTTCCCGGCCGCGGCGCCGGCCAATCGGCCCACCGACGCCAACTCCGCGCCCGGCCCGGAGGGTCTGATCCGGAACCAGGTGCTCCGGGAACTGTCGGACGCCGGGATCTCCGAGCAGACTTTGAACACCGAGGGTCTACAGATCACCACGACGATCGACCCGAAAGCGCAGCAAGCCGCGATCGACTCCGTGCACGAAACCCTTGAAGGGGAGGATCCCGGTCTGCGCACCGCGGTGGTGTCCATCGATCCGCGCACCGGCGGTGTCCGTGCCTACTACGGCGGTGAGGACGGTGCCGGATTCGATTACGCGCAGGCTCCGCTGCAGACGGGCTCGTCGTTCAAGGTGTTCGGCTTGGCCGCCGCGCTCGAGCAGGGCATTCCGCTCTCTGCCCGCTTCAGCAGCGCACCGCTGACCGTCGGCAATGTGCAGATCGGAAACGTCGAGGGTGAATCCTGCGGCACGTGCACCATCGCCGAGGCCACCAAAAGATCACTGAACACCAGCTTTTACCGGCTCATGATGTCGTTGGACAACGGTCCGCAGGCCATTGCCGACGCCGCGCACAAGGCGGGGATTCCCGAGTTCATCCCCGGGGTGCAGGGCAAAACGTTGAGTGAGAATGGCGGCGAACCCGAGGGCGGCATCGTTCTCGGTCAGTACTTGTCTCGTCCGATTGATATGGCGTCGGCGTATGCGACGCTCGCCGCCTCGGGCATCTACCACCCGCCGTACTTCGTCCAGCGCGTGGTGACCGCCGATGGGGTTGTTTTGTTCGATCGGGCGCCGAGCCCCGGGGAGCGTCGACTCGAGGCCGCGGTCGCCGACAACATCAGCCAGGCCTTAATGCCGGTGGCTGCCTATTCCCGCGGTCACGCACTCGCGGGAGGACGTCCCTCGGCGGCGAAGACGGGCACCGCGCAGCTGGGCGATACCGGTGAGAACAAGGACGCCTGGATGGTCGGTTACACGCCGTCGTTGTCGACGGCGGTGTGGATCGGTAAGGCCGACGCCACCGCGATCAACAACAGCTGGGGTGGGCTGATCTACGGGTCCAGCCTGCCGTCCGACATCTGGAAGGGAACGATGGACGGTGCCCTCGAGGACACCGACTGGGAAGAATTCCCCTGGCCGGACCCCATCGGCGGGCAGGCGGGTGTTCCCTCGTGGAGCGGCGTTTCGAGTAGCGGCAGCGGGTCCGGAAGCGGCAACGGCCAAACCGCCAACCCGCCGCCGGCGCCGGCTCCCGTAGAGGCGCCGCCGCCGGCACCGCTACCGCCGATCCAGCCCCCGCCGCAGCTCCAACTACCGGCGCCCACGCAGATCGAAATTCTGCCGGGCGTGATCATTCCGCTGCCGGGCTAGGGTCGGGCGAACTTTCAGCCCAGGCTGCGGTACCCGCCGCCCGGTGGTGCACGATGCGGGAGCACCACGACCCGCAGCGCTGCTCGTAGGCTGTCGGACGTCTTGGCCCAGGACTGGGCTTCGCTCTCACACATGTCCGCTTCTTCGGAGTCGTTCTCGCGGGCGAGTTCCGCGTTGTGGCGCCACTCGACTTCCTGGTCGGAGCAGAGGCGCAGGAATTCGAGGATGGTGTCTCGATCGCGACCGCAGATTTCGGCGACATCGTCGGCGTCCAGCCCGCTGTCGGAGTCCAGATGAATCAGCGTCATCAGCGCCGCGGGCAATTCGTGGCTGCCGTGCTCGTCGGTGCCGGTCGGACTCGTGGCGGTGGTGTTGAGGGTGCCGCCCAGTCGTTCGGCGAATGCCTCGTCGGCGGTATCGACGAGGTGCTCGAAAGTGCGGAACACCGACAGCAGATGTTCGGCCGCGAAAGGCGAACCGTCGATTCGCATGACGGCGACCACGTTGTCGACTATCAGCAGGAATTTGATGTCGGACCACTGACGGTTGAGATCGGCCAGCGCTTCCGCGGCGCGTGTCCGGTCACTGATCGAATGGACCACGCGGGCAAACACCTCGACCCGGGCGTCGTCGTCGAGCACCCTGACGTAGGTGGGCATGTCACCGACCCAGACGAGAATGTCTCCGTCCCCGTCCTTCTCCGGTGCCTGCCCGAGCATCGATTCGACGGCCGTGTCGACGAGTTCCCGTAGACCTGATCCGTTGCGCTGCCGAGCCGGTGTCTCGTCGGGAACGTCGAGCGGCGGGACATCTTGTCGACCCCGGGTCATCGCCTGCAGGAACGACGGATGCATAAGGTCCCAGATCTCCCGGAACACGGCGATGGTCATCGTCGCCAGCCGAGTGGCCTCGGTGCGGTCGGCGTCGAGATAGAACGAAGCGGAGCCGTTACCCTCGTCGACGTCCGCAACCGCGTCCGGGCGGTTCCACCCGAGTTCGATCAGCCGATCGTGATCTTCCTCGGAAAGTTGACGCGCCGGATGCAGGAAAAGGTTGGACGGCACTTCACACCGCACCGTGTCACCGGCCCAGGCGAAGAATCGCACGCACGCGGCCGTCTCGGTGAGGCCGTCGTCGGTGCTGTCGTAACGCGACACCAGCACCAACTCGTCGTCGTCCTGCATCGCGCGCACATACCGGGTCAGACGGTCCTGGAACTGCGTCCATGCGTCGTCGATCTCCCGATCGAAAATGTTCTCGGACATCACGCCTCCCTCGATGAATCCTGGGTGTCACCGTAGAGGGCGGGTACGACAAGTATTCGAACACAAAGGCGAATGCCCCTTACGGCGCGATGAAAAGCGTCGAAAGGGGCATTCGCCTCGGGAACGGTCCTACGCGTCGATGATGAACGCCTCGAGCTCGGTGCGAGCCTTGTCGTCCGCCATCTGAACCGGCGGGGACTTCATCAGGTACGCGGAAGCCGGGTAGACGGGTCCACCGATGCCGCGGTCCTTGGCGATCTTGGCGGCGCGGACGGCGTCGATGATGATGCCGGCCGAGTTGGGGGAGTCCCAGACCTCGAGCTTGTACTCCAGGTTCAGGGGCACGTCGCCGAACGCACGACCCTCGAGGCGCACGTACGCCCACTTGCGGTCGTCGAGCCAGCCGACGTGGTCCGACGGGCCGATGTGCACGTTGCCGGGACCGAGGTCGCGGGTCAGGTTCGACGTCACAGCCTGCGTCTTGGAGATCTTCTTGGATTCGAGGCGCTCCCGCTCGAGCATGTTCTTGAAGTCCATGTTGCCGCCGACGTTGAGCTGCATGGTGCGGTCGAGCTGCACGCCGCGGTCCTCGAACAGCTTCGCCATGACGCGGTGGGTGATGGTGGCACCGACCTGCGACTTGATGTCGTCACCGACGATCGGGACGCCGGCGTCCTTGAACTTCGCCGCCCACTCGGGGTCGGAGGCGATGAACACGGGCAGGGCGTTGACGAACGCGACACCCGCGTCGATGGCGCACTGGGCGTAGAACTTGTCGGCATCCTCGGAACCCACGGGCAGGTACGACACCAGCACGTCCACCTCGGCGTCCTTCAACGCCTTGACGACGTCGACGGGCTCGGCCTCGGAGATCTCGATGGTCTCGGCGTAGTACTTGCCGATGCCGTCGAGGGTGGGGCCGCGCAGCACCGGCACGTCGGCCGGCGGAACGTCCGCGATCTTGATGGTGTTGTTCTCGCTGGCGAAGATGGCCTCGGAGAGGTCGAATCCGACCTTCTTGGCGTCGACATCGAAAGCGGCGACGAACTGGACGTCGCGAACGTGGTACTTGCCGAACTTGACGTGCATGAGGCCGGGAACGGTCGCCGTCTCGTCGGCGTCCTTGTAGTACTGCACGCCCTGAACCAAGGACGAGGCACAGTTCCCCACGCCCACAATGGCCACGCGCACCGCGGTGCTGTTCTCACCCATGGTCGGGTTCTCCTTCTTTATTAGGTGTTGCTGTCGATTGCTCGGCGGCGATCAGCTCGTTGAGCCAGCGCACTTCGCGCTCACTGGATTCGAGACCGAGCTGGTGAAGCTGACGGGTGTAGCGGTCTATCGACCCGCTGGCCCGTCCCACGGCTTCGCGGAGCCCCTCCCGGCGCTCCTCGACCTGGCGTCGTCTGCCTTCGAGAATGCGCATCCGCGCCTCTGCGGGTGTGCGGCTGAAGAAGGCGAGATGAACACCGAAACCGTCATCGGTGTAGTTCTGCGGACCCGTGTCGGCGACCAGTTCCTTGAACCGCTCCCTGCCGACCGGCGTGAGCTGATAGACGCGGCGGGCACGACGCTTGACGGTGCCCGGGGCACCTGCGTCCTCGGCGATCAGACCGTCCGCCTGCATGCGTCGCAGAGTGGGATAGAGGGAACCGTAGGAGAACGCGCGAAACGCACCCAACAGTCCCGTCAACCGCTTCCGCAGCTCGTATCCGTGCATGGGTGACTCGTGGAGCAGCCCGAGAATTGCCAATTCGAGCACTTGTCCACCCCCTGAGTCGCCAGACCTAACCGTGTGATGCGATGCCGAACTATATCGCACCGATATATACGACGATACGCGTGGGCGATACATGGGACAAGTCGTCACAGATTGTTTTGTGGGTGGCTTCTGCCGGCCGGTTCGCGGGTCAGCCGCGCCGTTTCCAACCTCTGTAGGAACTACGCCTAGTCACCGAACGGGTAGACGGCGATGATCTCACCGTCGAAGGTGACGTTGAAGTATCCGGTGTTACCGGCTTCGTTGTTCGCGTACACGGAGATGATCGGCGGCCCTTGTTCTTCGCCGGGCTCGAAGCCGAAGGACAGGTGATCCACGGTTCCGTTGGGCACTCGGACGCTTTCCGGTGCGCCTTTCAGCAGGCCCGCGAGAGCCGGAAGGTCCACGGCGGCGAGGTCGAACGACCGCTCGTCGGCGTCCCGGGTCGAGACGCTTCCCCAGCTGTCGAATTCTCCGTCGTAGTGGTAGGGGTCGGCCTGGGACGGGTTTCCGGTTGCCTGCCGGTCGAGAACGGCATGTTCGGGGAAGAGATCGACTTCATCTGCGATGGTGTCACCGAACTCTGCGCGGTACTCGTCGATGAAGTAGTGAACCCCGCTGCCGGTGGTCAGGGTGGGAAGCGACTTCGACGGTCCGGCGTCATCCCCGATCGACCCCGCGATTGCGCCGACTACCGCAGCGCTCGCGACGATCGCACCGGCGGCGATCCACCGTCGCCGGGACCTGCGCTGTTTCGGGCGGACGACGGGAGCATTGGCCAGTCGGCTGGGAATTTGCAGGTCACCGACGAGCCGGTCGAGTTCGTCGAAGGTCTTCGCGCTCATCGCCCGGGCTGTGCGGTAACTGTGTTCCTCAGCCGAGATCTGACCGTCGGTCTGAGCCGCGTCGAGGACTCCGCATGCGTCGGCCCGATCGGAGTCGCGGGCCCGTAGCCCGGCGAGACTTGTCTTGTTCATCGTGTCCTATCCACTGAACGGCGAGACGCGGAGGACCGAACCCGCCGGCGTGACCACGATCATGCCGCTCTCGTCGAAGTCGTTGCTCGCGTAGATCCGCACGATGGGCGTGCCGCCGTCGGTGTCGATTCCGAGGTAGTCGACCTTCGCGTCCGGAACATTGATAGCCGTGGGCGCCGCCGCCACGACGTCCGCCAGGGCATCCACATTCAGGCCCGCGAGGTCGATGATCGGGGTGTCGACCTTCCGAGTGGTCGCCGGACGTGACGGCGAGAACCCGCCTCGGTAGTCGTACGAGACCAGCCGATTCGGCTCCAGCGGTTGTGCGCGCTCGAAGTTGGCGTGTTGTGGATACAGGTTCAACTCGTCGACGACCGTGTCACCGAACTTGGCGCGGTACTGATCGATGAAGAGGGTCATCCCTTCCCGCGTGGTGAGGTCCGGCGTCGGTATCACCACCGGCGCCACTGCACCGAGATCAATCGAGGCCGGTTGCGCGGCGGGTGCGGGGGCCTGCACGTCGTCGCTGTCGGTGAGGGCGAAGGCCCCGACAGCGGCAATGACGGCGGCGGCCGCGACTGCTGCGGTGAACAGGTGGCGGCGGGTTTCGCGGGGAGGCCTGGCGTCGGGCGGTGCATCCGCGGGACGCTGCAGGTCGCCGACGAGGGCTTCGAGTTCGTCGAGTGTGCGCGCTCCGGCGGCGAGTTCCGACATGGCCCGGTGCTCGTCCTGACTGAGCTGTCCGTCCCCGAAGGCGCCGTCGAGTATCGCCGCGGTGTTGGCGCGGTCGACGTCACGCGCGCGCGTGTTCGCTGGGTATCGGCTGGCCACGCAGAGATCTTAGTGTGCGGACCGCTATTGCGCTGGGAGGATCTGCAGAACTTCGCCGCCGAGGCCGGCCTTGACGTACCCGCCCCCGAGGTTGTCGGCGCCGTTGACGTAGATGTTCATGGTCGGGCCCTTGCCACCGTCGGCAATGAGGACGTGGCCGATGCTGCCTTCGGGGGCGCCGACGAGCCGAGGAGCATCGCCGAGCAGCGCCCCAAGCGCAGCGACGTCGACCTGCCGCAGATCGACGTCGGCCGTGCCAGGCAACCGCCCGCTGCGCGGTCCCCACGGGGTGAAGCCGCCACGGAAGGAGTAGGTGTCGGCCTGACCGGGTGCCTCCGCCACCGTTCTCTTTGCGAGGGCATAGCCCGGGTACAGCGCCATCTGATGAGCCGTGAGGTCGCCGAACGTGCGCTGATAGGCGTCGAACACCGCAGCGATGCCGTCCGGTGTCAGCGGCTCAACCACCCCGGTGATCGGCGAGTCGGCGACCGCCACCGGCGGCTCCTGGACGGGAAAACCGACGGGCCGCTCGACCTGGACGGGGACAGAACCGCCGACCGGCTGGGGGCCGTCGTGCTGCGTCAGTGATACTGCGACGATCCCTGCTGCCACCGCCACCGCAATACCCACGGCGATCCGCAGAACTGTTCTGGGGGGTCGGGCAGAGCGAACGGGTACTTCATCGGTGAGGCTGGCGGGCAATTGCAGGTCGCTGATCAGGAGGTTCAGTTCTGCCAGCGTCTTCGACGACATGGCCTGCGAGGTGCGGTCGTGGTACTCGCCGGCACCGAGCTGTCCGTCGGCGTAAGCGGCGTCGAGCTGGCTGCACGCATTGACGCGGTCGAGGTCGCGTGCGCGGGTGCGCGAGGACGGTCCGGAGGCCACATCGGCATCGTAGTGGGGGAACGGCGTTTGACCAGCGTCACTCGACCGACCCCTTTCCTCCTGACGCCACGCACGTACTCTGGTCTCCGTGCGGATACAGCGGCAGGTGGTGGACTACGCGCTTCAGCGCAAGTCTCTGCTGGCCGAGGTCTACTCGGGCAGGACAGGCGTCACGGAGGTCTGTGATGCCAGCCCATACCTGCTTCGAGCCGCGAAATTCCACGGCAAGGGCAGTGACGTCGTGTGCCCGATCTGCCGGAAAGAGCAGTTGACCCTGGTTTCCTGGGTCTTCGGCGACAAGCTGGGCCCGGTGTCGGGTTCGGCTCGGACGGCCGAGGAGCTGGTGCGTCTCGCAGCCACTCAGGAGGAGTTTTCGGTTCACGTGGTCGAGGTGTGCAGAACCTGTAGCTGGAACCATCTGGTTCAGTCTTATGTTCTCGGTAATGTGCCCGCACCGAAGAGGCCGAGGCGATCGTCGCCGAGGCCTCGGCCGCCGAGTCGGCGGACCGCGAGCGAATAGAACGCCCGAACACGGACGAGGGCCGAGGACTGCCCACTGACGTGACGCCGGACTGAAACAGGTCCACAACCACTGGAGATTTGTACGTGAGTTCCCCCCGCAGCAACGCCCCGGGTGATCGACCGAACGGACCGAGACGACCGAGTGGCCCCCCGCCACAGGGGCGCCCCGGAGGTCCACCACCCCGCGGCGGACAGCCTGCAGGTGGGCCGCCACCGCGCCGTATGCCTCCCCCGCCGCAGGGCGGCGGCCGTCCTCCCGGACCGCCGCCGCGTCGTATGCCTCCTCCGCCGCAGGGTGGGGGCCGTCCTCCGGGGCCGCCGCCGCGTCGTCCCGGTCCCCCGCCGGGCCGTCCCGGTCCCCCGCCGGGCCGTCCGGTTGCCGGTCCTCGCAGTGCACCGCCCCCTGGTGGGCGTCCTCCGGGTCCGCCGCCGACGGGCGGTCGCCGGCCGGGAGGCAACGCTGGAGGACCGCCGCGGAAGCCGCCGGCGAAGAACAAGTCGAGGTGGAGGATTGTGCGCCGCGCCGCCTACACATGTGTCGCGCTAGGCCTGATCATTCCGATCCTGCTGTTCATGGCCGCCTACGTTGTGCAGGAAGTTCCGCGTCCCGGCGACTTGAAGACCAACCAGGTGGCCACCATCTACGCCGCGGACGGCACGTCGGTGCTGAGCAAGGTCGTGCCGCCGGAGGGTAACCGCACCGAGGTCAGTCTCGACCAGATCCCGAAGCACACCCGGGACGCGGTGCTGGCAGCCGAGGACCGCGACTTCTACTCGAACCCCGGCTTCTCGGTCGGCGGTTTCGCCCGCGCCGCCCGCGACAACGTGCTGGGTAAGGACAGCGCGGGTGGTGGCTCGACCATCACCCAGCAGTACGTGAAGAAGACGATGGTGGGTTCCGAACGGTCGCTGACGCGAAAGATGAAGGAACTGGTCATCTCGTCGAAGATGGCCCGCGAATGGTCCAAGGACGACATCCTGGCCGCTTACCTGAACACCATCTACTTCGGCCGTGGTGCCTACGGCATCGCGGCGGCGTCGAAGGCGTACTTCAACAAGCCCGTCGACCAGCTCACCGTCGAGGAGAGCGCGGTTCTGGCGTCGTCGATCCAGTTGCCGTCGCTGCTCGATCCGGAGACGAATCCCGAGGGTGCGCAGTCGCGGTGGAACTACGTCCTCGACGGCATGGTCACCGCAGGCACGCTCGAGCAGTCGGCTCGCGCAGGCATGCAGTATCCGCCCTATGTGCCCCTCGCCCAGGTCGACAACGGTAACCAGGACACCGGTCCGGAAGGCCTGATCAAGAACCAGGTCCTGCGGGAGCTGGGTGACGCCGGAATCAGCGAGCAACTGCTCAACACCGAGGGACTGCAGATCACGACGACGATCGACCCGGTCGCGCAGGCGGCCGCGGTGGACTCGGTGCGTTCCAACCTGGAGGGTGAACCGGAGAACCTGCGGACCGGTGTGGTGTCCGTGGACCCGAAGTCCGGCGCGGTACGGGCCTACTACGGCGGCGAGGACGGCGGCGGTTACGACTTCGCCAACGCCGGTCTGCAGACCGGTTCGTCGTTCAAGGTGTTCGGTCTCGCCGCGGCCCTCGACCAGGGCATCCCGCTGTCGCAGATGTACGACAGCTCGGAGCTCACGGTCAACGGCATCACGATCAGCAACGTCGAGGGCGAGGGTTGCGGCACCTGCACCATCGCGGAGGCCCTCAAGCGGTCACTGAACACCAGCTTCTACCGTCAGCAACTCGAAATCGACGGCGGGCCGCAGGCGATCGCCGAGATGGCCCACCGGGCGGGTATCCCGGAGGAGATCCCCGGTGTCGGGCCGACGCTGACCGAGCCCGACGGCAGCGGTCCCAACAACGGCATCGTGCTGGGTCAGTACCAGTCGCGCGTGCTCGACATGGCCTCCTCCTATGCCACGTTGGCGGCGTCGGGTGTCTATCGCGCCCCGCACTTCGTGCAGAAGGTGGTCAGCGCGGACGGCACCGTGTTGCTCGACCGCGGTGTCGATCCGGGCGAGGAGCGCATAGACAAGGATGTCGCCGACAACGTGACGGCCGCGATGGAGCCGATCGCCGGTTATTCGCGCGGCCACAACCTGGCCGGTGGACGGCCGTCCGCGGCCAAGACGGGTACCGCGCAGCTCGGGGACACCGGGCAGAACAAGGACGCCTGGATGGTGGGGTACACCCCGTCGCTGTCCACAGCGGTCTGGGTGGGCACCACCGATGGTCAGGCTCTCGAAAACAGCAACGGTGCCATGATCTACGGCTCCGGCCTGCCGTCCGACATCTGGAAGGACACGATGGATGGAGCCCTCGAAGGCACCCCCGTCGAGAAGTTCCCGAAGCCGGGTCCCATCGGCGGCCAGTCGGGTCTGCCGGCGTACTCCGCCCCGGCGCCTCCCAAGACGTCTGCGCCGCCGACGAGTACCTTCCAGCTGCCGACGCAGCTCGTGCCGCCTGTGGTGGTGACGCCGTCTCCGGTCGAAATCCTGCCCGGCATCACCATTCCGGTTCCGGGTCTGGCGCCGAGACCGACCACACCGGCACCGGTGGTGCCGGCCGAACCGGAGATCACCACACCACCGAACGCGGGCAACGGTCAGCGGCAGATTCCGACGGGTTAGCGGCGACCGGTAGCCTCGCCTAGTGGCCGAAAACCCGAACGCGCACGTCGTCCGAGACGCGGGCGAGGCGGAATTCGTCTCGCCCGCACCAGTGGCGGAGGATCAGCGTTCGGCGGACTGGCGGGATGTTCCCGGCCGCACCGACCCGCTGGTGTCGGAGCTGTCCGGGGTGATCGGTGGCCCGGTGGGTCGGCACGCGGTGGTGGGGCGCAATCGGTTCTTCACGCCGATGCGGGCGATCCTGTTGTTGGCGGTCGTCTTTCTCGCGCTCGGCTGGTTCGCCAAGGCGCCCTGTATCCAGCAGGCTCCGGTGGGCGCGAACGGTGCGCTGGGTCTCGACTGGAGCGGTAGCCGGCAATATGTCGCGATGTGTTACTCCGACACCGTGCCGCTGTACGGGGCCGAACGGCTGAACGAGGGCGCCTTCCCCTACAAGAAGTGGTGGGAGGAAGACGCCGGCAACGGCCAGATGCAGCGCCGCTACATGGAGTACCCGGTGGTGTCGGGTCTGTATCAGTACGGCGCCATGGTGGTGGCCAAGGCGTGGGATGCCGTCCACTGGCTACCGGGCGCCCTGCAGGTCGCCATCTATTTCAATGTGGTGGCGCTCGGGCTGGCCGCGGCGTGGCTCGTCACCGTCTGGGCCAGTGCGCTTCTGGCCGGTCGCCGTGTCTGGGACGCCGCGCTGGTGGCCGGTTCACCGCTCGTGATCGTTCATGCGTTCACCAATTTCGACCCGCTGGCAACAGCTTTCGCTACCGGTGGCCTGCTTGCGTGGTCGCGGAAACGTCCCGTGCTCGCCGGTGTCCTGCTCGGCCTCGGCGGCGCGGCCAAACTGTATCCGCTACTGCTCCTCGGACCACTGCTGGTGTTGTGCGTGCGCACCGGCAAGACGCGGTACTGGTCGGTGACCGCGTTGACCGCGATAAGCACGTGGCTCGCCGTCAATCTGCCTATAGCTCTGCTCTTCCCGCGCGGGTGGGCCGAATTCTTCAGACTCAATTCCGAACGTGGCGCCGACCCCGACTCGCTGTACAACGTCGTCACTTCGTTCACTGGGTGGACCGGTTTCGACGGCGTTCTCCCGGTAGGGCAGGCACCCACCATCCTCAACGCGGTGTCGTTCGTGCTGTTCGCTCTGGTCTGTGTGGGCGTGGGTTATGTCGCGCTCACCGCCCCGCAGCGTCCCCGGCTGACCCAGCTGTGCTTTCTGCTGGTCGCCGGTTTCCTTCTCACCAACAAGGTGTGGAGTCCGCAGTATTCGCTGTGGCTCGTCCCGTTGGCTGTGCTCGCCCTGCCGCACCGTCGAATTCTTCTCGCGTGGATGACCGTCGACGCCCTGGTGTGGGTGCCCCGCATGATGTACTACCTCGGCGTCTCCAACAAAGGTCTTCCCGAGCAATGGTTCACCTCCGCGGTGGTGGTTCGTGATGTCGCGGTGGTTGCACTGTGCGTTCTGATCATCCGTCAGATCTACCGGCCCGACGAGGACCTCGTGCGGTACGGGTTCATCGACGACCCCTCGGGTGGGGTACTCGATCAGGCACCGGACGCACAGCCGCGCTGGTTGCCGGTCTGGTTGCGGCCTCGAGCGCCGAAAGATGCACCAGCCCAGGAAACCTGGACGACGAGCGGCTAGGGGTTCGCGAGCACGTACGCGGCGCCGACGAGGAACACGGCGATAGAGACGCCGAGTGAAATGGCTCTGATCGACCACTGGCGGGCGTCGGCGGCGGCCCGCACCGAACGGTCGTACTCCCCCTGCTCCCACAGTCGGTGGACGGAGAGCGCGCGGAGAAGAGCGAGGATGCCGAACGGAACGAAGGCGACTACCGCCAGGATTGCAAGTGGCAGACTGCTTGCGGGCGGCGGCGCCAGCGGGCCGTCGAAGTCTGCCGAGGTGTCCTGATGCTGCGCCGTCATGCATGCCTCCCCGTGGTTCAGCCCACGACCGTGGGCGCCGTCGTGGAGTATAGACCCGCCCAGATGTCTGGAAGTACACCACCTTTCGTGCAGATGGTGGTTACGTTCCGGCTATCCGCCGGCCTGCCCGATGCGTGGGTGTGCACGGGCCGCGACCCAGGCCGCGACCTGGGTGCGCGAGCTGACGGCGAGCTTGTCGAGGATGTGTTCGACGTGGCCGTCGACGGTACGCCGTGAGATCACCAGTGCGTCGGCTATCTGACGATTGCTGAGTCCCTCGGCGAGGAGTTCGGCGATCTGCTGCTCCCGACGGGTCAGCGGTGAGGCTTCCGCGGGTGGCGTTGGCGCTGCGTCCGGCCTGGTACCGAGGGCCAGGTCGACGGCCTGATCGATGGTCAGCCCGACCGCGGGTGCTGCGAGCCGGGCGAACTCGTCCGCCCCGATTGTGCGAGCGGCCTTGCGCTCCGACGTCAGTGAGTCCTCGGTGATGTGCGGACCGAACGCCACGACGGACGTGCCGAGCCGGCGCCACACCCCCTTTGCCGCACCGCTGAGTGTGGCTGCTCCGCCGGCATCCCCGCTGGACGCCGCCACCCACGACAGCAGCTCGATGGACAGGGCCGTGCAGATTTTGTCCTTGAAGTCGTGCTGAATGCGCAATGCCTGCTCGGCCGCCTCGACGGCGTCATCGTGGCGGCCGAGGTGGAAGTACGCGATGCTCGACACCCACAGGGCGTAGGCCTTGTTCCACTTCTCACCGTGTGCGTCCGCTACCGCGATCACCTCACCGCACGTCCGGAGGGCACTGTCGAGCTGACCGTCGTAGGTTTGAGCCATGCCCAGTTCGAACGATGCGGTCAGCACCGACGCGAGATCGCCCACCGAGCGGTGAACGGCGATGGCGTCATGGAACAGGCGGACGGCATCTGCGGGTTTGCCGGAGAACACGGCGTGAATGCCGCGCCAGTGGTCGGCGTGTGCCCGCAGCCGATCGTCGCCTAGTGCGGTCGCGAGATCGGTGCACTCGTCGAGGTGTGCGAGGGCAGCGTCATGATCACCCTGGATGAGGGCGGTCCAGGCGGTCACCCAGAGCACATCCCCCCGCTCGCGGGTGGGCGCGGTGAGGTGCTGGAGGATCCGTTCGAGTCGGATCCGGCCGTCCGACAGGTAGCCGCCCGCGATCCAGTGGTAGCGCAGCGCGACGGCCAGCCGCGCCGCGGCGGCCCGCAGCGAAGCGTCCCGAAGCGACCAGTCGAGTGCCGCGACGAAATTGGGGTGATCGATGCGGAGTCCGGCGAGTATCTCGGATTGTCCTGGCCCACACCAGTGGATCGACGAGCGGTCGGCTCGCGTCGAGTAGTGCTCGAGATGGCGGTGACATAATTCCTCGCTGTCGCCACTCTTTTCGAGAAGTTCATGACCGTATTCACGCACGGTCATCAACTGCGAGTAGCGCAGCTGCTCGGTCGTACGGTCGACGGCGACAAGGCATTTGCCGATGAGCCGGTCGAGGACGTCGATGACCGGGGTGTCCGACAGATCTCCGAATCCGCAGATTGCCTCCGCGGCATCGAGATCGAAACTACCCGAGAAGACGGAGAGCCGCGCCCACAGCAACCGCTCGGTGTCGGAACAGAGTTCGAAACTCCAGTCGATGAGGGCGCGCAGCGTTTGCTGCCGGGGCATCGCCCCCCGGTCGCCGCCGGTGAGGAGTGCGAACCTTTTGTCGAGGCGCTCGACGAGCTGGGACGGCGACAGCGACCGCAATCGCGCCGCGGCGAGTTCGATCGCGAGCGGGATGCCGTCGAGCCGGTTGCACAGCTGGGCAACGGCACGGGCATTGGTGTCGGTGAGTTGGAAGTCGGCGACCACGCTTTGCGCGCGTTCCACGAGCAGCGACACCGACTCGAAGTGCGCGATGTCGGTGGCCCGGCAGTCTTCGATCTCCCCTGGGGTGCTCAGGGGCGGAAGCATATAGACGTACTCACCGGCGATGGACAGTGGTTCGCGGCTCGTCGTGACGATTCGTACCTCCGGTGCCGCCGCGAGGACTGTGCTCACCAATTCGGCTGCCGCGGACAGGAGGTGTTCGCAGTTGTCGAGAACGATCAGCATGTGTCGCGACTGCACGTGATCGATCACCTTGTCCATGACCGCTCGGCTCGACTGGTCGGTCACTCCGAGGGCGACGGCCGCGGCGGACGGCACGGCCTCGGGCTGCCGCACGGAAGCGAGATCGATCCACCGGACGGAGTCGCGGAAGGCGCGGGCGGACCGCACGGCAAGCTCCTCGGCCAACCGTGTCTTACCGACGCCGCCGACACCCAGGAGCGATACGAGCCGAGATTGCTGTAGGCGTGCGCGGGCTTCCTCGATCTCGCGTCGTCGACCGATGAAGCTGGTCATCGATCTCTTCAGTTCTCTGCTGCGAGTCAGTGGGTGCCTCCCATCCCGGAGTGACCAGGTGTGGGACGAACCTACCCCCGCGGTGATGTGACGGCCAACACAGGTAACGAAGGGGGTGTTTTACCCCGTGTGGGGGTGATGTGACGTGGGCCATTGTCGTTGCATACCCCGGTTACCCGCTCGAGTCCCGCCGGGACCGCACGTCTACGAGGAGCCCATCACCATGTCACAGCCCATTTCTTCTCCCGATGTCGACGTCGTTGTCGTGGGTGCCGGGTTCGCCGGCCTCTACGCGCTCCACAAGCTGCGCGACACGATGCAGCTGTCGACCCGCGTCTTCGAGGCCGGCTCCGACGTCGGCGGCACCTGGTTCTGGAATCGGTACCCGGGTGCGCGCTGCGACATCGAGAGCATCCACTACTCCTACTCGTTCGACGAGGATCTCCAGCAGGAGTGGCAGTGGAGTGAGAAGTTCGCCGGCCAGCCGGAGATTCTCCGCTACCTCGAGCATGTCGCGGACCGCTTCGATCTACGCAAGGACATCGCTTTCGGCACGCGGGTGGTCGGCGTCCACTGGGACGACGAGAACTCGCTGTGGACCGTGCACACCGACACCGGCGAGATAGTGCGGAGCCGCTACTTCATTTCCGGGGCCGGCAACCTGTCCGTGCCGAAGACACCGGAGTTCGGCGGCATCGACAGCTTCCGCGGGGAGGTGCTGATGACCGGAAACTGGCCGCACGAGGGCGCCGACTTCACCGGCAAGCGGGTCGCGGTGATCGGTACCGGAGCCAGTGGCATCCAGGCGATCCCGTTCATTGCCCAGGAGGCAGCCGAACTGACGGTCTTCCAGCGCACACCCAACTTCGCGACACCTCTCGGCAACGGCCCGAGCGACTCGGACGAAGTCGCCGAGATCAAACGCAACTACGGCAAGGTGCGGAACGCGGCCCGCAACCACTTCCTCGGCGTGCCCTTCGATCAGGTCCAGCCGTCGGCGCTCGCCGTCGACGCGGAAGAACGGCGCCGCACATTCGACGCTCGCTGGAACGCCGGCGGTTTCCGGCTGTTCATCGACTCCTATCAGGACATCCTGTTCGACAAGAAGGCCAACGACACGATCGCCGATTACATTCGCGACCGGATCCGCGAGCGCGTCCAGGACCCCGATAAGGCCGCCAAGCTGGCACCGACCGGATACTCGTACGGCACCAAACGCCCTCCCCTGGAGACCAACTACTACGAGGCGTACAACCGCGACACCGTGAACATCGTCGACGTGAAGACCACGCCGATCGACGAGATCACCGCTACCGGTGTGCGGGTGGGTGACCGCGTCTACGAGGTGGACACGATCGTTCTGGCGACCGGATTCGACGCGATGACCGGTCCCCTCATGGCCATGGACATCCGCGGTCGGGGTGGCCTGCCGTTGGCCCAGAAGTGGGAGCACGGCCCCACGACCTATCTCGGCATCATGGTCCATGAGTTCCCGAACCTGTTCCTCATCACCGGCCCGCAGTCGCCGTCGGTGCTCTACAACATGCCGCTCGCCATCGAGGACCACGTCGACTTCGCTACCGATGCGATCGATTACCTGAACCAGCGTGGGCTCGATGTCATCGAGCCCACCGGAGAAGCCGAAAAGTCCTGGGGCGCACTGACCAATGACATCGCCAATCAGACCCTGCTGCCGGAGACGAACTCGTGGTACATGGGTGCGAATATTCCCGGTAAGCCGAGGGCGTGCATGGTCTACCTCGGCGGAGCTCCTGCTTATCGCGCCACCTGCGCGGAGGTCGTCGCCGACGGCTATGCGGGTTTCACTCTCACCCGCACCGATTCACCCGTCCCCGTGCCCTGAACCGAACCACCGACCGATCCCGAACACCATCACACCGAGGAGAGTCGCATGGCACTCGACGCCAACGCAGCAGAACTGATCGCCGGACTACGAGCACAAGGTATGAAGCCATTTGCGGAGATGTCCGTGGAGGAGGCCCGCGCAGTCGTGTCGACTTTCACGGGACTGCAGGCGCCACCCGAACCGGTCGACCGCGTCGAAGACGCGCACTACGACAACGCCGGTACGACACTGCCGCTGCGGGTTTACGTCCCCGCCGGGCCGTCGCCACACCCCGTCGTTCTCTACTTCCACGGCGGTGGGTTCGTCGCCGGTGACCTCGATGTTATCGACGAACCGGCGCGCGCCGTCGCGAACGGCACCGGCGCGATCGTGGTAGCCGCCACCTACCGCCGCGCACCGGAGCATCGCTTCCCCGCGGCTGCCGACGACGCATCTGCGGCACTGCGCTGGGTGTCCGACAATGTGGAAGGCTACGGCGGTGACCCCGGCAACGTCATCGTGATGGGCGACAGCGCGGGCGGGAACCTGGCCGCAGTCACCGCGCTGCGGGCCCGTGACGAAGACGGCCCCCGTGTGCGAGGCCAGGTTCTGGTGTACCCCGTGATCGATCCGCACGCGACACTGCCCTCACGTGAGGAGTTTGCCGAGGGCTACGTCATTTCCGCCGGTGACCTCGACTGGTTCTGGAGTCACTACCTGTCGTCGCCCGACGACGCCGGCAATCCGTACGCCGTGCCCAGTCGTGCCGCGAGTCTGTCGGGGCTGCCACCGGCGCTCGTGCTCACCACTGAGAACGAGGTGGCCCGTGACGAGGCCGAAGAATACGCCGGTCTCCTGCGGAACGCGGGCGTCGACACCGAGGTCATCCGGTTCGACGGACTTGTCCACGGAGCCTTCTGGATGTCCGGTGCTGTTCCGCGCAGTAGCGAAATGCGGTCGGCAGTAATCGAATTCGTCAAGAAGATCTCGTCCGCCGCGCCCGTGGTGTGATCACCGCAGCGTCAGCCCTCTACTCTCGCCTGGAGTCGGGGGCACACGCGTGGCCAGTCGTCGTCGGTCATGGAGAACAGTGCCGTGTTGCGCCAGGAACCGTCACGCCGTCTTCGATGTTTACGCAGTATGCCTTCGAACTCGGCGCCCAACTTCGCTATGGCACCGCGGGAGTGGGCGTTGCGCTCGTCGGTGTGCCATTCCACGCGCACCGCGCCGAGGTCCTCGAAGGCGCGGCGAAGCAAGAGCAGCTTCGAGTCCGCATTGATCAGCGTTCCCTGCGCGGATCGCGACAGCCAGGTATGCCCGATCGCGAGACAACGGTTCCGCGGATCGATCAGGTAGTAGGAGGTGGACCCGACGAGGATGTCGGTGGCCAGGTCGATCTGTGCGTAGGCGAGTCGCGTCGGGTCTTCGTTCGCGGTTCGGACGAATGTCGCTGCATCCTTCCGGTCGGAGATGTCCACCGAGGTCCAGTGAAAGATTCGCGGGTCGTCGACGGCCGCGAGCAGCGCGTCGATGTGGTCGTCGCACAGCGGCTCGAGGCGGACGTGGGTTCCGGTCAGGGTGGGCCGGGCAAACCAGGACTCGCTCATCTGGCGGGCTCCGGTGACTTGGTGAGGGGACGTTCGGCGTCGTCGTCCGGGCGAGTGGCCGGCGAGGTCCGTCGGAGGGGTGCCCGGAGGAACACGAAGAACAGCACCACCAGTAGTCCGGCCCGTCCCCACACGCCGAATTGCACCAGCCACTCGAAGGTGTGCGGGTCCTCGCCGGCGGCGAGCGCACCGAAGTACTTGAAGACGCCGATACCCATCGCCACGTCGGCCACCAGATAGGCCGCCACCAGTCCCCACGGCACCCGCAGCAGCACGAAGAACGGGATGAGCCACAGTGTGTACTGCGGGGAATGCACCTTGTGCAGCAACAGGAATCCACACAGCATGGCGGCGCTGACCGCGATCCACGGGAAGGCGCCGTTCCGCAGGAACCGCAGCCAGCCCAGACGCAGGGCGAGCGCGAAGGCAGCGCAGACGAGAAGCGGCGACAGGAGACCGACCGTCTGGTCGTAGGCAGGCACCGGGGTGTCGAGGCCGATCGTGCCGAAATGTGGCCGCAGACCCCAATACCAGATGGAGTTGGTGGTCATGTCGGCCTGACGGTTCTCCTGGAAGGTGAACGACGCCCGCCAGCCGCTGTAGGAGATGAGGGCGAACGGCAGATTGACGGCGACCACCGTGCCGATCGCGGCGGCCGCGACCGTGAAGGCGCCCCGGACGTCGTACCGGCGGTCCGCCGTGCGGTTCTGGGTGAGGACATACGCAATGAGGGGAAGGACGAACGCGCCGGGGTACAGCTTCAGGCAGAACCCCACGGCAAGGAGGACCGCGGCGACCACCGCGCGGGAGCGGAGGGGGAAACGCTCGATGCTCATCACGAAGATGGCGGCCACCGACGTGGCCACAACCGGAAGTTCCCAGTTGTGGAATGCGTAGAGCGTGAGCGGCGGGGTGGCCGACCACAGCAGTGCCCACCAACCACCGAGACGACCCAGCATCCAGGCGGTGAGCAGACCGAACGGTGCGAGGATCAGGGCCGAATGCAGAAGGAAATCGGCGTCGGTGTGCGAACCGATTCCGCCCAGCCACATGAGGATCCCACTGAGAACCGGATACTCCACCGTGCCGCCGGTCAGCATGCCGTCGGCATTGATTCCCCCGCTGACATACGGGAAGACGTGCAGGTTGATGTCGCGCCCGACCCACAGGAACTGGATGTCGGAGTAGCAGACCTGGGTGTCCTTGATGCGGTCGAAGATCAGGCTGCGGCCCGCGGCGTCGAACGGCGCCCCCGTGCACCGGGCTTTGTTCAGGTATCCGGCGAGCATGGACAGGCCACACAACCCGACGACGACCGCCGTGATCGACGTTCGCTGCCGAGCTCCGATGTGCATGAATCCACAGTAGGGCGCGCCGGGCCCCCTGTGCGACGACAAACCGGGTCACTCCTTCAGCGGATCGTGGCCCCAGTTCATCAGCGAGTAGCGCCAGTGGGTGTCCCGGACGTCACCGGACGGTCTCTGCGCGAGGTGCCGGTGCACGTATCCGACGACCTTGCGCATGTGCTCGTAGTCGGGCTGCTCGAGGTCGGCCCTCTTCGTCCGGGTCACCTCGACGATCCGCCGGCCGCTGGCGTGCCCGGTCGACTCGCCGCCGCCCGATTTCTGGCCGACGGATTTCGACTCCTCCGTCTCGAGCCACTTCTCGAGTTCACCCGGGGTCATGTTGACGGCATCGCGGAATTCCTTCCACGTTTCCTCGTCGTCCGCCATCGTCAGTCGTCCTTCCGGTCGAGTGCATCCGGCTTGTGGACGGCGTCCTTCCCGCTCTTGTCGCTGCGCACCCGGTACTGCGGGTCGTCCTCGGAGGCGCGCACCGTCCGTCCGGCGGCTTCGGTATCCTCCGTGATCTTCTCCTCGACCTTGCCGGACGTGGTGGTGCCGTGCGTTTTCCACTCGACCTCGTCGCCCTTGTCGAACTTCTTGTCCGATGTCATGCGTGCCTCCCGTTGTCGACGTTCCCGCCTGATACCCCGTCGCGACCGCTGCCACACCTGCGCTCTGATTTCGCTGGTCAGGGGCTCGTCATGTAGCCTGCAAAGGTTGCTGACGCAACGACCCTCCTGCCACGGACAGCCCGTGGCCGTTTCACTAGTCCATAGGAGGTGATGAGGTCTTATGCGTCATTACGAATTGATGGTCATCCTTGACCCCAGCCTGGACGAGCGCACTGTCGCTCCTTCGCTGGATACGTTCCTCAATGTTGTTCGCCAGGACGGCGGCAAAATCGACAAGGTCGATGTCTGGGGTAAGCGTCGTCTCGCCTACGAGATCCTGAAGCACAGCGAAGGCATCTACGCGGTGATCGATATCAGCGCTACTCCCGCCACCGTTGCGGAGCTCGACCGTCAGCTGGGTCTGAACGAGTCGGTGCTGCGTACGAAGGTTCTGCGCCACAACAAGTGATTTCTGTCGGTCACCAGCCCTAGGCTCGTGACCAACCGAACTCCACATTCTGCAGGAGGAACCATATGGCAGGCGACACCGTCATCACCGTCATCGGAAACTTGACGGCTGATCCGGAGCTTCGATTCACCCCCGCGGGTGCCGCGGTCGCGAACTTCACCGTTGCGTCCACGCCCCGCACCTTCGACCGTCAGACCAATGAATGGAAAGACGGCGAAGCGCTGTTTCTGCGTTGCAACATCTGGCGCGAAGCAGCCGAGAACGTGGCGGAGAGCTTGACCCGCGGCTCGCGAGTAATCGTGAGTGGCCGGCTCAAGCAGCGCTCCTACGAAACTCGTGAAGGTGAAAAGCGCACTGTCGTCGAGCTCGAGGTCGACGAGATCGGCCCCTCGCTGAAGTACGCCACGGCCAAGGTCAACAAGGCCAACCGTGGTGGCGGCGGCGGTGGTGGCTTCGGTTCCTCCGGCGGTTCAGGCGGCGGACGTCCGCAATCCAACACTGGCGGAGACGATCCGTGGGGTAGTGCGCCGCAGGCGTCCGGCTCCTTCGGAGGCTCTGGTGGTGGGAGCGACGAGCCCCCGTTCTGATCCGTACCTGATCGGAACATCCAGAAAAGAGCGAACAAATGCCGAAGCCGCCCTTGCGCGACAAGGTAATGAAGAAGAAGGTCTGCGCTTTCTGCAAAGAAAAGAACACGCAGATCAACTACAAGGACACGACGCTTCTGCGTAAGTACGTCAGCGACCGCGGCAAGATCCGTGCGCGCCGTGTCACCGGCAACTGCGTCCAGCACCAGCGCGACGTTGCCATTGCCGTCAAGAACTCACGTGAGGTGGCGTTGCTGCCTTACGCCACCGTGGCTCGCTAAGGAAAGGGAGGGAAGACATGAAGCTCATCCTCACCGCTGACGTGGACAACCTCGGTGCGCCTGGCGACACCGTCGAGGTCAAGGACGGCTACGGCCGTAACTACCTGCTGCCCCGCGGCCTGGCGATCGTTGCCAGCCGTGGCGCCGAGAAGCAGGTCGAGGGCATCCGTCGTGCTCAGGAAGCTCGCGCTGTGCGTGGTCTCGACCATGCCAAGGAGCTCAAGGCTGCCATCGAAGGTCTCGAGAACGTGTCGCTGACGGTCAAGACCGCCGGTGACTCGGGCAAGCTGTTCGGCTCGGTCACCGCGGCTGATGTCGCCGGTGCCATCAAGGCCGCAGGCGGACCCGTCGTCGACAAGCGCAGCCTCGAGCTGCCGAAGGCTCACATCAAGGCGACCGGCAAGCATGCCATCGTCGTGAACCTGCACCCCGACGTGGTTGCCAAGTTCCACCTGAACGTCGTCGCCGCCTAGTCGACTCGTTCGCTGCACGGGCCCCCACGCGCTTCGGCGTGTGGGGGCCCGAGTCTGTCCATGCGGATTTCTCGGACATTTCGGGTCGGGAACTGCGCGGGACCATGCATTCCACGGTGTGTCTGGAAGTTAGCCGCGCATTCTGCGTCGAGTGACCTGGATCATACGCGTGCGCGGTGGAGGCGAACTCAACACGCCCGACTCGTCGGCGCGAGAGACACGCCGAACGGGTTTTCATCCACAGTGGGGAAAGCGTTAAAAACGGCGCTGATCTGCGGGTATGGGAATGTGATGTGTACTTATCCTCAGGTTATCCCCATGGGGTTAACAAACGTACCCAGCGGTTTCCACATTTTGTCCCCAGCTGTGTACACAGGCTGGTTTGTACACGGCTTGGCTAATCCCTAACGTCGTCCCGGCGTGTCTCACGATTCCGGAGCCGGCTCTCGCGAAGAGCCTGCGAAGGTTGTCGGTAGGGCCGAGTACAAAAGGGTTCGTGCACCACGGGGACTGCAGTTTCCGAGCGGCGCAACAGTGATGGGGAAGGTCGGTCGAGTGGCTGTAGTAGACGATCGGGGCCGTTCCGAATACCCGGGGCCGCCCGACGCGGAACCCGGTGAAGAGTTCGGTCGCCAGCCACCCCAGGACATGGCGGCGGAACAGTCGGTCCTCGGCGGCATGCTACTCAGCAAGGACGCCATCGCCGACGTGCTCGAGGTGCTTCGTCCCGGCGACTTCTACCGTCCCGCCCATCAGTCGGTGTACGACGCGATCCTCGATCTCTACAGCCGCGGTGAGCCCGCCGACCCCGTGACGGTGTCGGCGGAACTGGACCGTCGTGGTGAGCTCCGCCGGGTGGGTGGTGCTTCCTACCTGGTGACATTGACCCAGACCGTGCCCACGGCTGCTAACGCCGGTTACTACGCCGAGATCGTCGCCGAGAAAGCCATCCTGCGTCGCCTCGTCGACGCCGGCACCCGCATCGTCCAGTACGGCTACACCGGCGCCGACGGGCAGGACGTCGCCGAGGTCGTCGACCGCGCACAGGCCGAGATCTTCGAGGTCACCGAACGCCGCACCACCGAGGACTTCGTCCCCCTCGAGGAACTCCTGCAGCCCACGATGGACGAGATCGACTCCATCGCCAGCCGCGGCGGCATCTCCCTGGGCGTGCCCACCGGCTTCGTCGAACTCGACGAAATCACCAACGGCCTCCACCCCGGGCAGATGATCATCGTCGCAGCGCGGCCCGGTGTGGGTAAGGCGCTCGCGCTCGACACCCCCCTGCCCACCCCCACCGGCTGGACCACCATGGGCGACGTCCGAGTGGGCGATCACCTCATCGACGCCGACGGCAAGCCCACCCGGGTCGTCGCCGCCACCGAGGTCATGAACGGCCGCCCCTGCTACGAGGTGGAGTTCTCCGACGGAACCGTCCTCGTCGCCGACGAGCAGCATCAGTGGCTGACGGGGATCGACGGGCAGGGCGCTGTCCGGACCACCGGTGAGATCGCCGGCTCGATCGGCGCCCGTCATCACGTGGCAAATACGCGCGCGTTGCAGTTCGCTTCGTCGAAGGTGCCTGTCGACCCGTACGCATTGGGGGCCTCGCTGACGGTCGGCGCCACCGTTGATCCCGAGCTGCGCGTCGGTGTGGCCGATCTCGTCGTTCAGGCCGAGAACAAGAGGATTCCGGCGGAACTGCTCCGCGGCTCCGAATCCGAACGCCGCGAATTGCTGGCCGGAATGCTCGACGCCGCGGCGTCTGTTGCAGCAGACGGTGAAATTCGTCTCGAGACCCGCGACCCATTGCTGTCGGACGATGTCGTCGAACTCGTCGTCGGTCTGGGATACGACTGCCACCGCGTCGAAAGTGGCGCCGCCTTCTACGCTGACGACGACGTGTTCCAGATGCACCGGAAGGCCCTCCGCCACAAGCAACTCCGTGGTGATGTGCGCCGATCACGCCGCATCGTCGATGTGCGCAAGGTCGACAGCGTTCCCGTGCGCTGCGTCGAGGTAGACAACGCCGATCATCTGTACCTCGCCGGTCGCTCGATGATTCCGACGCACAACTCCACGCTCGGCATGGACTTCCTGCGTTCGTGCTCGGTCAAGCACGGCATGGCCAGCGTTATGTTCTCGCTCGAGATGAGCAAGACCGAGATCGTCATGCGTCTGCTGTCGGCGGAGGCGAAGATCAAGCTCGGTGACATGCGTTCCGGCAAGATGACGGACGACGACTGGACGAAGCTCGCCCGGCGCATGAGCGAGATCAGTGAGGCGCCGCTCTTCATCGACGACTCGCCCAACCTCACCATGATGGAGATCCGCGCAAAAGCTCGGCGGCTCAAGCAGAAGCACGACATCAAGCTCATCGTCATCGACTACCTGCAGCTGATGAGCTCCGGCAAGAAGGTCGAATCCCGTCAGCAGGAAGTCTCGGAATTCTCCCGTAGCCTGAAGCTTCTGGCGAAGGAGCTCGAGGTTCCGGTGGTGGCGATCTGCCAGCTCAACCGTGGCCCCGAACAGCGCCAGGACAAGCGTCCTCAGGTGGCCGACCTTCGTGAATCCGGCTCCCTCGAGCAGGACGCCGACATGGTGATCCTGCTCTACCGCCCCGACGCCACCGAACGCGACGACCCCCGCGGCGGTGAAGCCGACCTGATCCTAGGCAAACACCGTAACGGCCCCACCGCCACGATCACCGTGGCGCACCAGCTCCACCTGTCCAAGTTCGTGGACATGGCGCGGGGGTAGCTCGCGATAGTTCCAGCAGCTTGCCTGCTTGCTGCCGCGCCCCTCTCTCCTCCTGCGCTCGGCCTGTTGCCTGGCCGGATGCTCGTCCCAGCGGACGCTTCGGCGACCGGCTTGTCGGCCCGAAGAAGCGCTTCCTTATGATGAGGCGTCGGGCGCGCCGGTGTCCGCGAGTCACGAAACCGGCTCCGGTGATCCAGGTCACTGCTGGTGGAAGGGTGTGCGCTCGCCGGCATCCGATCCAAGGACACATGAGCCGGGAAGGCAGACAAGCGCAGTGAGCACAGTGGAACTGGCCCAGTGGAACTCCGAGGAAGCTCTCGCGGAGGCGATGATCCCGATCATCGGCGGCCTGCACCGCAGACGCGCGGTGACGATCCTGCTTCACAGCCGCTCCCTGGTGAACAAGTCGGTCATCAGTATCCTGCGGACCCATCGTTTCGCCCGGCAGATCAGCGGCGACGAACTGTCCGTCGAGGAGACGTTCCCCTTCCTCGAAGCGCTGACTCACCTCGATCTTCGGCCCTCGAAGGTCGACCTCGGACTGCTGGTGATGGCCTATCGCGCCAACGGCGACGGTGAAACGGTCCCGGAGTTCGTTGCACGGAGCCTCGCCGACCTGGTCGGCGGCGCCCACACGAGTCCCGCGCAGCCCCAGGACGTGGTCCTGTACGGCTTCGGGCGTATCGGTCGCCTCGTCGCTCGACTGCTCATCGAGAAGGCCGGTTCGGGCAACGGGCTTAACCTGCGTGCCGTGGTCGTCCGCAAGGGTGGCAGCGATGATCTGATCAAGCGCGCATCGTTGCTGCGCCGTGACTCCGTCCACGGGCAGTTCAACGGCACGATCAAGGTCGACACCGACAAGAACACGCTGATCGCCAACGGCAACGTCATCAAGTTCATCTACAGCAACGACCCGGAGAGCCTCGACTACACCGAGCATGGCATCGACAACGCCATCCTGATCGACAACACCGGAATCTGGCGCGACCGCGACGGCCTGTCGAAGCACCTCCGCCCCGGCGTCGCGAAGGTGGTGCTCACCGCTCCCGGCAAGGGAGACGTCCCGAACATCGTGCACGGCGTCAATCACCGTGACCTCGACCCGAACGAGCAGATCGTGTCCTGCGCGTCCTGCACCACCAATGCCATCGTCCCGCCGCTGAAGACCATGGACGACGAATTCGGTGTGTCCCGAGGGCACGTCGAGACCGTGCACTCGTTCACCAACGACCAGAATCTCTTGGACAACTACCACAAGGCCGATCGTCGTGGTCGTTCGGCGCCGTTCAACCTCGTGCTCACGGAGACCGGAGCCGCGTCGGCGGTCGCCAAGGCGCTCCCCGAGCTGAAGGCCAAGATCACCGGCAACTCGATCCGCGTTCCCACTCCGGACGTGTCCGTCGCGATCCTCCACCTTCAGCTGGGTCGTGAGACCACCCGGGAGGAGGTGCTCGCGCATCTCAGCCAGGAGTCGCTCACCGGAGCGCTGAGCCGGAACCTCGACTACACCGCTGCAACCGACGCCGTGTCCAGCGACTTCATCGGTTCGCGCGCCGCGTGCATCGTCGACGCGAACGCGACGATCGTCGACGGCGACACCGCCATCCTCTACGTCTGGTACGACAACGAGTTCGGATACTCGTGCCAGGTGGTGCGCACTGTCCAGTACCTGTCCGGTGTGGAGTACCCCATCTACCCCGCGGTCGACGCCGCTGATGCGGTGTCCGTGGTCTGACCGCAGCACCGTAGGTTCGCGGCGCCCGGGCCGAGCAGTGGCTGCTCTCCGGGCGTCGTCGCGTATTCGGTGGGCTGCGCAGCTGAAAGCTCCTCGTTCGTATGGTTCCGCCACGACCGATCTCGTGACCGTCCGCGAAGCCGGCCGCACTCAACTCCGCCGTGACCGCGGCAACCGCGGGACACTGCACTCGGCGGGGCCGGCCTCGAGTCGAGCAGGAGCCTCACCCGGACACGAAACCGGCCCCGCCTTCGCCGATGAAACGCGGATCAGTGAGACGCTGAGAATGTGGAGTTGCTCATTGCCGCCAATCCGGACCCGGATTCCAAGCTGCCCTATCTGCTCCGGCTGCCCATCGACGGCGGCCTCGTGCTGCGCACCGCAGGAACCTGGCCCCGCACCAAAGCGCTGTACTGCCATCCCGTTCCGGTCAGCGAGTGGCCCGAACACCCCGAGGTTGTCGAACACGTACGACTGCGGTCGTGCGCCCGGCGCGGCGCCGCCATCGACCTCATCCTCGACCGTGGAAGGGAGAACCGGTCCCAGATCGTCTTCACCACCGCCCGCGGCCGCGACATGGTGTTCTGGCAGTCCCCGCGCACCCGTAAACAAGCCAGACCAAAGGTCAGCACCCCCACCGCCCGCGCCGCCGGAATCGCCGACCTGCACATCGTCGTCGACTCGCACGAGCGATACCCGTATCGGTTCGCCGACCAGCAGGTCACCACGGTCAAACGCGCCCTACCGTGTGGAGATTACGGACTGCTGCGCGAGGACACCTTGATCGCCTCGGTCGAACGCAAATCACTCCCCGACCTGGTATCGAGCCTTACCAGCGGAAAACTGCGCTATGCCCTCGCCGAACTCGCTGCGCTACCCCGCGCCGCCGTCGTGGTGGAGGACCGCTACTCGGCGATCTACGGCCTCGACCGGGTCCGGCCCGCCGTCGTCGCGGACGGGCTCGCCGAACTCCAGATTCGCTGGCCGAACGTGTCGCTCGTCTTCTGCGAAACCCGCGCCCTCGCCGAACAATGGACCTACCGGTACCTTGCGGCGGCCCACATCTGGGCCGATATCGATACCGCAGCACCCGCCCCGGGCGCACCGGCGGATAGCGATACTCCCGCACCGTCCACCGCCGAGGTCCGCGCGTGGGCCCGCGACCACGGCTTCCGCGTGCCCGACCGAGGTCGATTGCGACCCGAGGTGTGGGAGGCCTACGCCGCCGCTCACCGCGAACACTGACACGAACCGTCGGCGCGGGACGCAGCACACGACGGACTCGCTCCGGCGCAGATGACCACCTCACTCGTGGCGGCGGCGGCTCGCGTCATCGACCCCCTCTCGTGAAACCGTCAGTTGCCGGCCAGGGTGCGGCTGATCACCAACCGCTGAATCTGGTTGGTGCCCTCGAAGATCTGGGTGATCTTTGCTTCCCGCATGTACCGCTCGACGCGGAAGTCGCGGGTGTAGCCGTAGCCGCCGAGGACCTGGACGGCGTCGGTGGTGACCTTCATGGCCGCGTCGGTGGCGACGAGTTTGGCCACGGAAGCGTTGCGGGAGTACGGCAGGCCGGCATCACGGCGGCGTGCTGCGTCGATGTAGGTGGCGCGCGCCGAGTCGACGGCGGCGGCCATGTCGGCGAGCAGGAACCCCAGCCCCTGGTGGTCGATGATCTTCTTGCCGAATGCCGACCGTTCCTTGGCATAGCTCACGGCTTCGTCGAGCGCGGCCTGGGCGAGACCGACCGCGACGGCGGCGATACCGAGGCGCCCGGAATCGAGTGCACTGAAAGCGATCTGCAGACCCTGTCCCTCCGCGCCGATCCGCCGTTCGACCGGGACGAAGGCGTCGTCGTAGTGCGCCGACGTCGTGGGTACCGCGTGCAGGCCCATCTTCTCCTCGGGCTTGCCGAACGAGAGCCCCTCGGTGCCCTTCGGCACCAGGAAGCAGGAAATGCCCTTCGACCCCTCGCCGGTGCGGGCGAAAAGATTGTAGAAATCGGCAATGCCGCCGTGGGTGATCCACGCCTTCGCACCATTCACCACATATCCGCCATCGGTCGCGGCAGCCTTGCAGGCCAGCGCGGCGGCATCCGATCCGGCTTGCGGCTCCGACAGGCTGTACGCGCCGATGGTGTTGCCGCCCAGCATGTCGGGGAGCCACTGCTGCTTCTGCTCGTCCGTGCCGAAGGCCATCAGTGGGTGGCAGGCGAGGCTGTGGACGCTGACCGCCACCGCCACCGCCGCCCACCGGGCGGCGATTTCCTCGAGAACCTGCAGGTACACCTCGTAGGGCTGTCCGCCGCCGCCCCACTCCTCCGGATACGGCAGGCTCAGCAGCCCGGCCTCACCGAGGGTGGCGAAGACCCCTTCGGGATACGTTTCGGACTTTTCGTGCTCGTCGACGATCGGCGCCAGGACCTTGTCGGCGACATCGCGCGTGAGCTGGATGAGGTCACGAGCTTCGTCGGTGGGCAGCAAACGATCGACGGCCACGAAATTTCTCCTCGAGAAGACGACAGAAACAGTACTGAGCTACGGCTCACAGTACTGATGGCAAAGTAGTACTGCAAGGGCTATGTCAGTACTATCCGGTGTATGGAGCAGATCACCCGACCGGGATTCGCGACGCGACGGCGCACCCAGCTCTTCGACGCGCTGGTCGACCTCTTCCTGGCCGAAGGGTTCGCCCATCTGACTCTCGACGAGATCGCCGCGCGGCTGCGGTGCTCCAAATCCACCCTCTACACCCTCGCCGACAGCAAGGAGCAGCTCGTCCGGGAGGCCACGGTGCACTTCTTCCGCCGCGCCACCGAGGACGTCGAGTCGCACATCGCGGAAATTTCCGGGGCCCGTGAGCGGATCAGCGCCTACCTGTCCGCGGTCGGTACCGCACTTACGGCCGCGTCCGACCAGTTCATGGCCGATCTCGACGCCTTCCCGCCGGCCCGCGAGGTCTATGAGCAGAACACACAGATCGCGGCCGGCCGCGTCAAGGCTTTGATCGACGACGGTGTGGCGGGCGGCGACTTCCGTGACGTCCATGCCGCCTTTGCCGCCGATCTCGTGACCACCATGATGGTGCGTATTCAGCAACGCGGGGTCCGGAACAGTACCGGCCTCGACGACGCCCACGCCTACCGAGAACTCGCCGCCATCCTCACCGCAGGAATCAGTGCCTGAACAGTGTGTCGCACCCTGAATGATCGGGAACGGCACACAGGGTCGAACTATGTGCACCCCAGTGTCATTCGGTTGGACCCCGGACCTACCGGCCGCGAGGACCCGTAGGGCGCTGCCCGCCACCCGGGCCACCGGCCGACGGGGTTACGGGAGCGGACTCGGTGTTCGCCGACTTCTCCGCGACACCGATCGTGATGGAAATCGTCACTCCGCCGGCGGGTTCACCCGTCACGGTCGCCAACTCGGCGTCCCAACCGTCACCGAAGACGTTGTCCGATTGCAGAGACACGTCCGACAGGTTGCTCACGCTCTTCGCGTACCCGGTGTCGTAGGCGAAGACTTTCTCACACGCGTCCTGCGGTATCGCGATCTGCGAGGTCAACCGCGGATCCTCGCCCGCCACTGCGGCTTCCAGGGAGTCGAACACTTCGAAATGGATATGTGGCCAGCGCCCCGAGTAGCAGGCCGGGAAGATGGACGTGAACGACACGGCTCCGGCAGAGTCGGCCACCTGAACGCCGCGCAGATAGTTCTGTTCGGTGATGTCCTGGCCATAGAGGGAGTACTCACCGTCCCGGTCGCAATGCCATAGGTAGACGGCCATGCCCGTCCCGGCCGCGCAGTCGTTCGACAAATCCTGAAGTGACAATTCGATGGTCGTCGGGACGCCCCCCGCGGTGCCCGAGTACGACCCGAAGCTGCTGCGGATGTCCTGACGCACCACGCCCGACTCGATCAGAACGTTAGGTCCGTTGGAACCGTCACCCGGGTAAGGCCCGGCTGTTTCCTGCGGCGCCGCTGCCATACAGGTGCCGTCGGTGGCGACGGTCGACGTCGCTGCCTCTTCGCTCGACGCGGACGTCGCAGTGAGGGTCGATCCGGAGGACGAACACGCGGCGAGTGCAGAAGCGCCCGCCGCTCCGAGCACGAACAAGGCGCGGCGGCGCGACAGCATCGTCCTCAAGTCGTGGGTGAGTCCGCGGTCGTGTTCGTGCACGTCCGCGGAGTGATGGCGTGCGTTGTCGGTCATGAGCCCTCCATAGCTGCTTCCTTGTGAGGTCCATGCAAACAGCGGCACGTGCAGACAACCTCGAGACGAGCTGGGAGAATGCTGTATGTCGGGTCACGCGGCCTCGGCCGAACGGTGCGGGTGGCATGTATCTGAGCAAAGGCCGCTCAAATATTGCTGAGATCGGTAATCACCTGATCGAATGCGCCGGTGCGTCCGGGTGAGATGACCTTGTGGAATATCGTCAGCACGCCCTCGTCGAGGGCGTCTGTTACCGCCAGGGTCTTTCGGGTGACGATGTTGCTTCGGGACCACCGGCCACGTGCCATATGTGCCAACGCGATTCCGTCACGCAGTGCTGTCGCTCTTCGGCTCGAAGAATGAGTGAAGAGATACGTTCTGCCCGCGATTACCACGTCACATCGTTTGTTTTTTCGGCGCATCGCCTGTGGTTTCTGGTCGGTTACGGTTCCGATCGTCCCGTCGGCGAGGCGAAGCGTGGCGGGATGACCTTTGCGCAAGACGAGCGTGTCCCGGTCGTCACGATCGGCCACCGGGGAATCCCCGCCTCGCCGTCTCGGACCACCATTGATTCCAGCGTCGGGGGTCGGAAACAGTTCGCCCCACAAGATTCCGGACGGGTTCAAGATCGCTACTGCCAGACCGTCGTCCGAACTCTTGACGAACCACCCGGTTTCTGTCGGACTGTTCCAGTTCATGCGGACGATTATCGTTCACCACGATCCGCGTAGTGCCGCCGGTTGCGCCAATCGACACGCGCCACCAGAGTTTCGGCCGTGGACTATCAGTCCCGCCCGTGCCACGGTGGAAGAGCAACGATTTCTCTCAGAAAGCGCAGCGCCATGGAAAATACAGCCGAATTCGGTCCCGCCTCCTCGGAGTGCCCCGACTGCCACGCCCTCACCGCCGACCTCGAGGCACACAAACACTGGCACTCCCGGCTCGTCCACGACATCGCCACCGCCGTCGACAAAGACATCGACAGGCGAACACACACTTCGTAACCCGAGGTAACCGTTCTCGGCGACACCGAACGGATCCCATGAGGGGGATTGAGCATTCCGCCCAATCCGGCTCATGGCGGGTGCTAACTTAGCCTTGCCTTGTTCCGCTACGGTGCCCTGAGGAGGACCTTATGGAACGGATGCCTCGCACGTTCATGACCCTTGCTGCCGTCGGCGCAGTGACGCTCGCTTCTGCCTGCGGTAACAGCGGCACCGACTCCGCCGATGCGACGGCTGGTCCGAGCGCCTCAGCCGCAGCGGAGGCCGTGCCGGCCGGCGTGGCAGAGCAGTACGAGACCCTCGAGGAAGAGATCGCCGCCGAGGGTGGTGAGACGGATTCCGGGGCGTGGCGGGTGGCGTACATCGTCGAGCCGGCCGAGCCGTGGTACGAGGCGGACGGTCCCGGTCAGCGCTTCCGTGAGCCGGCGCCCGGAGAAACACACCACATCGAGATCATCCCGTTCGAGGCAGCCACCGGCCGGATCGTGCCGAATGTGCCGATCACGCTCGAGGTGGTGGCCGCCGACGGTCGAGTGGTGGAGACGAAGCCGCTGAATTTTTATTACAGCACCTTCTACCACTATGCCAACAACTTCTCGGTCCCGGATCCGGGGCGCTACACCCTGCGCGCAGCGCTCGGTGTGCCGACGTTCTTCCGGCACGCCGAAGCCGGAGAGGCCCCACCGATGGCGGAGGGTGTAACCGTCGAGTTCCCCGATGTAGAACTAGCACAGGAGAACTGAGCATTCCGATGCACTCACTCGACTCGTCGTACGAACTGGGTGATCAGCTGAGCTGGCACTGGCAGCAGCAGTTGCGAAGCAGGCTGGCGGGGCTGAGTGACGACGAGTATTTCTGGGAGCCGGTACCCGACTGCTGGAGTGTGCGCCCGCGCGGTACTTCGCACGCGCCCGTGCAGGCCGGCAGCGGAGCCTTCACGATCGAATTCGCCTTTCCTGCACCGGATCCGCCGCCGGTCACGACCATCGCGTGGCGTCTCGGCCACATCATCGTCGGCGTCTTCGGTGCTCGTATCGGCAGTCATTTCGGGGGCCGTCCGGTCGACTACCAGGGCTTCGACTACGCCGGTACGGCTGCGGAGGCCCTCGACCAACTCGACGAGATGTACGACTTGTGGATGCGAGGAGTCGCGAGCCTGACAGATGACGCCCTTGCCAGTCCCTGCGGCCCCAGTGAGGGGCCGTTCGCGGATCGTTCGATGGCGGCCCTCGTGTTGCACGTGAACCGGGAAGTCATCCATCACGGCGCTGAGATCGCCTTGCTCCGCGATCTGTACCTGCGTAAGGCAGCAGTCACTTCCGACGCAGAGGCGGAAGTCGGGCCGTGATGCGGTGTTCGTCGGCTGCTAGCGTGGAAGGTCGCGACGTGCTGAGGGGGATCCTGTGCCGAATCCTACTGTGGTCGAGGTCGAACAGAAAGTGTTCTGTGTGACCGGTACCGACGTCAATTGGGTCCTGTTGCGAGAGGGCACGGACCTGACGCTGATCGACGCGGGCTACCCCGCCGACGTTCCTGCCGTGGAAGAATCCATTCGTTCCATCGGTCGCCGGCCGGAGGATGTTCGCGCAATCCTCCTGACACACGCGCACATCGATCACATCGGAGCGATCAACCACTTCCGCGACGAGTACGGAACACCCGTGTACATGTCCGCGGTGGAGACATCACACGCCAAGCGGGAGTACCTCGAACAGGCCGGTGAGATGGACGTCGTCAAGAACATCTGGCGGCCGGGAATGTTGCGGTGGTCCCTGCGCATCGCCCGGGCGGGCGCGACACGTCACGTCACCGTGCCCCACGCCGCCGAGTTCCCCGCCGCGGGTGCTCTCGACCTTCCCGGCACCCCACTCCCGGTGGCGACCACCGGCCACACGTCCGGGCACACGTCGTACTACCTACCGTCCGTCGGCGCGGTGGCGACCGGGGACAGCCTCGTGACGGGGCACCCCACTTCCCGCACAGTGGGTCCGCAGCTGCTGCTCCCGATGTTCCATCACTCCCAGGAGGCGGCCCTTGCGTCGCTCGACGCCCTGGCCACCCTCGACGCCGATCTGCTCATTCCGGGTCACGGCCGAACACAGCGCACCCCGATCCGCGACGCCGTTGCTACGGTTCGCGAGCGAGCCGCCGGCAAGAACGGGTCCGCCCGCACCTGAACGAAATTCCATCCGGGTCAGGCGATGAACCGTCCGAGCAGGCCGGCCTGTTCCTGCAGCGACGGGACGTGCCTCAGCATCAGGTGGTGGTGATCGACGTGCCCGGACAGCGCGATGCTCGCTATGAGCGCGCCCGTATCGGATCGGATGGGGACGGCGACGCAGGCCGACGCGTCCCGGAGTTCGGCGAGTTGGGTGGCGAAGCCCTGGCTCCGGATCAGGCCCAGATTCGCGAGCAGCTCGCTCCTCGCGACGATCGTACGGGCCGTCAGCGACCGTGGCTCCCAACGGGGAATCACGGATTCGAGTTCCGACTTCTCCGCGAGGAGGAGCTTGCCGACCGCGCACGCGTAAAGGTGCTGGTTGAGGAACGACTCGTCCTCCGGCGGCGGGTATTCGGGGTCGGCGTCGGCCGTGCGGACGGCGACGTTGGTGTAGAAGAACAGGTGGACCCCGAAGCGCACCGACAGTCGCAGTTCGGCGAGAGCCTCACGCGCCGCCGCACATACGGTGGGCACGACGGCCGCGTCGACGAGGATCCCGACCTTCTGTCCGAGCGCGAACCCGGACAGGTCGGGGAGCCGCACCACATAACCTTCGCCCACGAGGATGTTGAGCAGTCGGTACGTCGTCGCCGACGGCATCGACAGGCGGGCCGCGATGTCTTTCGCTGTGACACCCGAGCCGGCCCGGGCCACCTCCTCGAGCACCCGCAGTGCGCTGGTGACGGCCTTCGGCTGACGCCCCGACAGGGCTCTGTCGTCGGCACTCATCGGCGGACCTCCCACGGTCGGTACCGCCCCAGCAGGTCTTCGGCCACGGCCTCGTCGTACACACCCATCCGTTCTTCGATTCCGGGGGACCGACGCGCGCGGATCGCGAAGACCGCGGCGCCGACAAGCATCAGAAACAGGTAGACGGCGGTCGCCGCGCCCGCGACATATGTCCGCGAGAACGCCGCCCACCCGACCAGTGCGACCATCGCGGTCGCCGTCAGCACGCCGACGATCACGGGAAGTCGGGTCAGTTCGCCGATCCGCCGGAGGAACGCCGGCGTCGCGACACACAGCAGGACGTACGCGAGGACGTAGCCGTGGGCGGACACGGCGAGAAGTCCGATCAGGACGTCGCGGCTCGAACCGCTGACGAACAGGTAGAAGACGGGCACCGCGACGACGACCGGCATCGTGGCCGTCAACGCCACATGCGGAGTATGGAACCGGTGGTGCGTCCGGCCGAACACGTTCGGAACCACCCCTTCGCGGCCCATCGCGAACAGGGTGCGCGACAGCGCCGTCGTCGAACCGAGGACGCACGCGAACCACGAGGCGGTAATACCGAGTTCCATGACGATCGACAGCGTCGACGAACCTGCGCCCGACGTGTCGGGCAACGTGAGGACGATGGGCAGCGAGTCGACTCCCTGCCGCACCGGCTCCGGCAACTGCAGGGCGGCCGCGAATACGTACAAAATACCCAGGGCGATCGGGGTCCACCGGATGGCGCGGGGAACGGCGACGAACGGGTTGCGGGCTTCCCGCGCCACCGTGCCCGCGCTTTCGAATCCGACGAACGACGTGATGGCGAGCAGTAAGGCGAACCCGACCGCGGAACCTGATTTCGCGCCGCCCGCGGACGGGGTCGCGCCCTCGCGGACCGATTGCACGAACGCGACCACCAACGCGGCGGAGGCGGCCACGATCGCGAAGACCTCGATGGCGAGCATGATCCGCGCCGACAATTGCACGCCCCGGACCATGAGGAGAAGGGCGAGTAGTCCGACGATCGCCGCGAGGACCGCGATGAGGGGTGACCCCGCCGGAAGCCCGACTCGGCCGAGTAGCGCGGCGAGGTAACTCGCGGCACCGAGCGTGCTCGCCATGGCCGCGGCCACGTAACCGACGAGAAGCGACCAGCCTCCGCCGAAACCGGGCACCGCCCCGAGTCCCTTCACGATGTAGCTGTAGAGACCACTGACGGCCACCATCCGGGTGGCGAACTGTCCGATGCAGTAGCCGACCGCCGTCATCAGAATCGCCGCCGCGACGAACACCGCAATGGTCGCCCGGCCCGCGTCGGGTATGACGAGAGCAGGCAGCGTGACCATCACGGCCGACGGTGCGACCGCGGAAACGGACTGCCCGAGCACCTGGACGAAACTCAGACGCGCCCGCTCGAGACCGGCGACCGGTGATCTACTTTTGATTCTCGGTGTACCGGACACCATGCACCTGCTCTCTACACTTTCCGGCCGGCCCCGAGCGAGTGATCAACCCGGGGCTGCATGAGTGCACGCTAGCGCAGGAGACGAGCGCGATGCTCCGATCGGAATTAATTTTCGATCACCTCGAATGAGAATGGCCGGAGAATGTGCTCCCGATTCCGGGGGCCGCGTCGGCACATACCGTAGATCAGCTGCACCGACCCGAAAAGCCGGAATGAGAATCGGCGCCGCCGTGGCCGGAAATGTCGAATGAGAATGCCGCAGTCGCTGATTCCCATCCGGATTTAGTAGTGACTGGCGACACATTCGGGGCTTATCGTGGGGTCGGGCCGCAGCACGACGAAGCGATAACTACCGCCAAAAGTGTTCTGCAGAAGCCGGATTCATTCACCCCATCGAAGAGGACATGATGACTGCAGTCGTTCACACCCCAGCCGGACTCGACCCCCGGGTCGTCGACTTCGTTTCGTCACCGAAGCGCATGTTCGTTGACGGCCGATGGGTGGACTCGGCGTCGGGCATGACGTTCGAGACGGTCGATCCCGCCACCGGACAGGTGATCACGACAGTGCCGCACGCCGGAATCGAAGACGTGGACCGGGCGGTAGCGGCGGCCCGGCGGGCCTTCGAGTCCGGGCCGTGGCGCTCGCTCACTCCCGCGGAACGTCAGCGGATCCTCTGGAAGATCGGTGAGGGGATTCTGGCCCGGGCCGATCAGTTCGCGCAGCTCGAGTCGATCGACAACGGCAAGTCCGTGGCGGTCGCGAAGGCCGTCGACGTGACGTGGGCCGCGGAGATCTTCTTCTACTACGCAGGCTGGGCAACCAAGATCGAAGGCCGCACCATCCCCGTGTCGGTGCCGTGGGCGCCCGGAGCCCGCTTCCACGCCTTCACCACCCGCGAACCGGTCGGCGTGTGCGCGCAGATCATCCCCTGGAACTTCCCGTTGGTGATGGCCGCGTTCAAGGTGGCCCCCGCACTGACCTGCTCGAACACCATGATCCTCAAGCCCGCGGAGCAGACACCGCTCACCGCGCTGCTCCTCGCCGAGGTGATCGCCGAGGCCGGCGTCCCCGACGGCGTGTTCAACGTGCTTACCGGTTTCGGCGACATCGGCGCGGCGCTGTCGAGTCACGACGACGTCGACAAGGTCGCGTTCACCGGATCGACCGAGGTCGGAAAGAAGATCGTCAATGCCGCGTCGGGGAACCTGAAGAAGGTGTCCCTCGAACTCGGTGGCAAGAGCCCGCAGGTGATCTTCTCCGACGCCGACCTCGAGGCCGCGATTCCCGGCGTGGCCAGCGGGTTCCTGTTCAACCACGGCCAGGCCTGCACGGCGGGAACGCGCCTGCTCGTCGAGGACCGGATATTCGACGAATTCACGTCCGGCGTCGCCGATTTCGCGAAGTCGCAGAAGATCGGACCCGGACTCGACCCCACCAACGACATCGGCCCGCTGATCTCCCAGGAGCAGTTGGGCAAGGTCACCGCATACATCGACGCCGGACTCGCTGACGGTGCCCGCGCGCTCTCGGGTGGGCAGCGGCACGGCGACACCGGCTTCTACGTCGAGCCCACCCTGCTGGTCGACGTGAACCGGAACTTCAGCGTGTACCAGGAGGAAATCTTCGGCCCCGTCGCGGTGGCGGTGCCGTTCAACCGGGAGGAAGGCGTCCGCGCGGCCGCCAACGACACCCCCTACGGTCTTGCCGCCAGCGTATGGACCCGGGACGTGTCCCGCGCCCACGAGGTGGCCGCCGAGATCAAGGCGGGCACGGTGTGGGTGAATTGCCACAATGCGTTCGACACGGCGCTTCCGTTCGGTGGTTACAAGCAGTCCGGGTGGGGCCGCGAACTCGGTGAAGCCGCCATCGCCGAATACACCCAGAGCAAGTCTGTCAACATCGCCCTCTAGATTCCTCGACCCGACCCGAATGAGAATCGTCCTGCGTGCGTTCTCATTTGCTGTCGACGGACTGTGACGCTTCGGCAACTGCGCCGACAACCCGCAGTCGCATGCTCGTCCCAGAGCTCACCGCGGAGCATCCACGCAGACCCTCTCCTCGTGAAAGTCGAAGGAATCCATGACAACCAACGCTCCCACGCACTCGAGTGCGGTCAGCGACGGCACCCCTCGCAGACTGGCAGGCGCCCTCGGTCCGGGTGCCATCGTGTTCATGGTCGTCGCAGCGGCGGCCCCGTTGACCGTGATCGCCGGAACCGTCCCTCTGGGCATCGCAGCGGGCAACGGCGCCGCCTATCCAGCGTCCTACATCGTCTGCACGGTGGTATTGCTGTTCTTCGCCGTCGGATTCACGGCGATGGCCAAGCACCTCCCCGGCGCCGGCGCGTTCTACACCTACATCACGCAGGGACTGGGCCGGCATGCCGGTCTCGGCTCCGCATTCCTCGCGTTGCTGTCCTACACGGCAGTCCAGGGCGCGGTGTACGGATACATCGGAGCCGCCGTCAACGATTTCGTCACCGCTCACGGCGGGCCCGAACTTCCCTGGTACGTGTGGGCGCTGGCCGTGACGGCCGTGGTCGCCATTCTCGGATACCGGCACATCGACCTGTCCGGCAAGGTGCTCGGCGTCCTGCTCGTCTGCGAGGTCGGAATCGTCCTCGTCATCGACGCCGCCGTCATCGTCCGGGGCGGCGGTGACGAGGGAATCTCGACGGCGGCGTTCCACCCCGCCGAGTTCTTCTCCGGAGCACCCGGCATCGCACTGATCTTCGCCATCGCCGGGTACATCGGCTTCGAGGCCACCGCCGTCTTCCGGGACGAGGCCCGCGACCCGGGCCGCACCATTCCCCGGGCCACCTACCTGGCGTTGCTGGTGATCGGCGGCTTCTACGCACTGTCGAGTTGGGCGATGGTCAGCGCGTGGGGCGACGAGGGTGCTGTGGCCATCTCGACCGAGAATCCGGAGGGGATGATTACCGAGACCGCCACCCGCTACGTGGGCGCGATCGCCGGCGACCTCGTCCAGATCTTCCTGATCACGAGCCTGTTCGCCGCCCTGCTGTCCTTCCACAACGTGCTCTCCCGGTACATCTTCTCCCTCGGGAACAGTGCGGCCCTGCCGGCGGGATGCGGCCGCTCGCACGTCAAGCACGCGTCGCCGTACATCGCGTCGGTCGTGCAAACCGCGTCCGCTCTCGTCCTGATCGTCGCGTCCGCCGTTGCCGGACTCGACCCGGTGACCGAGGTGTTCGCGTGGTTCGCCGGTGTGTCCTCGGTCGGCATCGTCGCACTGATGACCCTGACCTCCGTGGCCGTCCTCGTCTACTTCGGCCGGACCCGCGTGGACCGGCGGGTGTGGAACACCGTGCTCGCACCATTGCTCGGGCTCGTCGGCCTGGCCGGGCTTCTGATCATGACCGTCGCCAACCTTCCCCTTCTCGTCGGCGGGTCGGACACTCTCGCCGCCGTCATCGGGGTCCTGCTCATAGGAACCTTCGCCGGCGGAGCGGCCGTCGCCGTGCTCCGACCTCACGCCGCACGGCATGACACCGCTGCGTCGCGGCACATCGACACCGCTGCGTCGCAGCACATCGACACCGCTGCGTCGCAGCACATCGACACCGCTCTACCGCAGCACGACACGAACGACACCATCATCGACAAGGAGATCGCACGATGAGTACCGCCACCACCGAGACCCCGGCCACCGTCGGTTCCGCCGTCCCGGATCATCCGCTCACCCCGTTGTCGGCGGACGAGATCCGTTCGGCGAAAGCACTCCTCACCGACGAGGGACTGATCGGCGAGAACGTGCGCTTCGTCTTCGTCGCGCTCGCCGAGCCGCACAAGTCGACGGTCCTCGCATTCACGCCCGGCGACCCGATCGAGCGACGCGCCCGGATCCTGCTGCTCGATCGCTCCACCGGTATCGGCACCGACCTCGTCGTGTCGGTGACGGAGAACCGCGTGATCAGCAGGGCCACTGTCGATTCCGCCACCGACGGCCACGTGCCGATCCTCGACGAGGAGTTCGAGGACATCGAGGCGTTCCTGCTCGGCAGCACCGACTGGCTCGCGGCGATGGCGAAGCGCGGCATCGAACCGTCGAAGGTCCGGGCAGTTCCCTTGTCGGCCGGCGTGTTCGGTCACGAGGACGAGGTCGGGCACCGCATCGTCCGCGTCCTTGCCTTCTACCAGGAGGACAAGGCGGACCTGCCGTGGGCGCACCCCATCGACGGGGTCGTGGCGTACGTCGACCTCACCGAGCGCCGCGTCGCGAAGGTGGTCGACGAGATCGAGCTTCCCGTCCCCGCCGAGCGCGGCGAATGGAACGCCGAACCGCACGCCACACCCACCCGCACCGACCTCAAGCCGATCGAGATCACTCAACCAGAGGGCGCCAGCTTCTCCGTCGACGGCAACGAGATCACTTGGGCTGACTGGAAGTTCCGCTTCGGTTTCGATGTGCGCGAGGGCCTGACGCTGCACCAGCTCTCGTTCGACGACGGGGGAGTGGAGCGTCCCGTGATCTATCGTGCCTCGATCGCCGAGATGGTGGTTCCCTACGCCGATCCGTCCCCGGTCCGATACTGGCAGAACTACTTCGACCAGGGCGAGTACCTGTTCGGCCGGTACACCAACTCGCTCGAACTCGGCTGCGACTGCCTCGGTGAGATCCAGTACTTCGACGTCACGATCGCCGACGAGTCCGGTGACCCGCGCGTCATGAAGAACGCGATCTGCCTTCACGAGGAGGATTACGGCGTCTTGTGGAAGCACACGGACATGTTCAACGGCATGACCGAGACCCGCCGCTCGCGCCGCCTCGTCATCTCGTTCTTCCTTACGATCGGCAACTACGACTACGGGTTCTACTGGTACCTCTACCTCGACGGCACCATCGAACTCGAGGCGAAGGCCACCGGAATCGTCTTCACGTCCGCCTACCGCGGGCCCGAGGGATTCTCCACCCAGATGGCACCCGGGCTCGGCGCCCCGTTCCACCAGCACCTCTTCTCCGCCCGGCTCGACATGGCCGTCGACGGCAACGTGAACACCGTCGAGGAAGTGGATGCTGTCCCCGTCCCGGTGGGCCCGGAGAACCCGTGGGGCAATGCCTTCCGCTGCCAGAAGACCAAGCTGACCACCGAATCCGAGGCGCAACGCACCGCCGACAACCTCAAGGCCCGGGTTTGGCACATCACCAATCCCACCAAGCAGAACCGCCTGGGGCAGGACGTCGGGTACGCGCTGCACCCCGAAGGCCAGCCGGTGCTCCTGGCAGACCCGTCCAGTTCGATTGCCTCCCGCGCCGCGTTCGCAACCAAGCATCTATGGGTCACGCAATACGACGAGTCCGAGCGTTATCCCGCAGGCGACTTCGTCAACCAGCACCCCGGCCAGGCGGGTCTGCCGACGTTCGTGGCCGGCAACCGGGACATCGAGGGGCAAGACCTGGTGCTGTGGCATACGTTCGGGCTCACGCACTTCCCCCGGCCCGAGGACTGGCCGGTCATGCCGGTCGACTACGCCGGGTTCACGCTGAAGCCGGTCGGCTTCTTCGACCGCAACCCGGCGCTGAACGTGCCGGCGAGTACGTCGAAGCATTGCTGTGAAGGCTGAGCTGTGATCATGGCTGCCGCGCTGACGACCGCCCGCCCCGCCAATTTCTGGTGGCGGCGGGTGGCCGTGGTGCTTGCGCTGTTTTCTGCAGGGCTGCATATCGCATCACTCGGCGACCATCGGGCGTCACCACTGATGGTGTTGCTTACGGTTGGCATGCTCCTCGGATGCCTCCACTGCGCCCGACACTTGTGGATGAGAGATAACTCCCGCGACTGGGGATGGGTCGCGATCATGAGCGTCGGAATGATCGCGCTGCATACAGTGGACTTCGGTCCGTCCGTGAGCGGCCACCACGGCCACATGACCCGTGCCGCGAACCCGACGGCGGTCGGGCATGCACTGTCCCTGCCCATGGCAGCAGCTCTTCTCACCGCAGCACTCGAAGCGGTCATTGCTCTGTCCATGGTCTTCTATCGCACGCGGAACACAGACCCGTTGGCACCGAACCGGGACTGATCTTCCTCAGATCGCGGGTCGGTGCATTCTCCACACTTCGAGTGCGTCGTCGAGGACGATATGGTCGGCGACAGCGAAGTTGTGACGTTCGTACAGCGGCAGGTTCCGGTGTGTCGAGGTATCGAGCCAACATGCCGCGTTGCGTCGGTCGAGTTCGGCCAGTCCGACTTTCAGAAGGTCACCGCCCAGTCCTCGACCTCGCGCTGCACGGGATACTCCGGCGGTCGCCAAGCACCAGGCGTTGCCCGGAACGTCCATCGCGGACAAACGCTGTTCCGCTTGGGCGGCGTGCTCGAAACGATCCCCATGGAGTTCGACGATCTTCGCTACGAGCGATTCTTCCGGGTCGGGCAGGTCCGGCGGGATGAACGCTACGACCCCGTTGTGCTCTTCGTCGATGTACGCGAGACCGTGTGGCAGCGCCATGTGCCCGAGATACAGGCGCTGAAGCTCGGTCACACGCTGCTGGTGTGAGTCCGCGGCGACGCACCAGTTGGTCCATGGGTAGTCGGCGAAGGCGTTACCGAGGACGGTCGCGGCACGGTCGACGTCCGTCGTCGTCATCCGGCGAATGGAGGTTGGCATGACCGCACTACATCACGTCCGCTCAAACCGAAGCCAGTGATTATCGGCCCGCGGAGCCGCAGTCGATCACCACCATTGACAGAATGCTGTCATAATGACAGTATTCTGTCATGACTGAAACAGTGCACGTCGCCGTATACGACACCTTCGCCGACTGGGAGGTTGGTCATGCGATCGCCCACATCAACAAGCCCACCTGGCACAAGCAGCCCGGTCGCTACGCCGTCAGTACGGTCGGGTCCACCCTGGATCCGATCACCACGATGGGCGGCATGCGCGTAGTCCCGGACACCACGTTGGACAAGGTTCGGCCGCAGGACAGTGCGATGCTGATTCTGGCGGGCAACGACATCTGGCCCACCGAGCAGTTCGCGCCCTTCGCCGAAAAAGCGCGCGAATTCCTCGCCGCCGGGGTTCCGGTGGCGGCGATCTGCGGTGCGACAGGGGGTCTCGCGCTCGCCGGGTTGCTCGACGATCGCGAGCACACCAGCAACGCCGCCGAATTCCTCGAGGGAGTCGGATACGCCGGTGGAAGTCTCTACCGTGATGAGCCGGCCGTCACGGACCGCGATCTCATTACCGCCAGTGCCACTGCGCCGGTAGAGTTCGCACGTGAAGTCCTCGGTCGGCTGGATGTATTCGAGCCCAGCGTTCTCACGTCCTGGTTCAAGCTCTACGGCCACCGCGATCCGGCCGGATTCTATGAACTCATGGCCGTATGAGTGAGCGGCCCGAACAGGAACTGCTCAGCGGGGCAGCCCTCGCAACGTTCCGGCTGAACGGTCAGTTTCTCGCTGTGGCCGAGGAATTGGCACGCCCGGCGGGGCTGACGGCCGCGTGGTGGCAGGTTCTCGGCGCGGTACTGAACCAGCCGCTGACGGTTGCCGGGGTCGCACGGGAAATGGGCATCACGCGCCAGAGCGTGCAGAGGATCGCCGACCTGCTCGTCGATCGTGGACTCGCCGGGTATCAACCGAATCCCGCTCATCGACGAGCCAAGCTCATTACTCCCACGCCGGCGGGACGTGCAGCGGTGACCGGCATCGACCCCGCGCATGCTGCCTTCGCCGCTCGCCTGGCCGAGGCCATGGGACCCGGCAGGTTACGTGATGCGCTCGCAGCGATGCGCCGGCTTTCGGCCGTCCTCGACGATCTCGCCGAGGGCCAGGAAGGTCTGTAGTTGTTCGATCTCACGGCCTGCGTGCGGGAAGGATGTGGGGGTTCAGGATCCCGGCGGGGTCCAGCGCTCCTCGTATCGACCGCATGACGTCGAGGTCGACCGCACTTCGTCCGAGTGTCATCCAGGGGGCCTTGGCCCGCCCGACACCGTGTTCGGCGCTGATGCTCCCGTTGTGGTCGGTGACGAGATGAAAAACGAAGTCGGACAGAGTGTCCCGCTGTTCCGGCGCGGTGTCGAGAAGGTTGACGTGGATGTTGCCGTCGGCCACGTGCCCGAAACAGATCGCCCGGACTCCGGGGAAGCGTCGATCGAGGCCGGTGGTCAGCTCGTTCAGAAAGGCCTCGATGTCGCGCAGCGGCGTCGAAATGTCCAACTTCACGGGTGGCGTGGACGAAGCGGCACCCACCGACTCGGTGTGGCTCTCCCGGTATTGCCACAGCCTGTGCGCCGGTCCTTCCTCCACGACGGCGTCGAGCACGAATTCATGGCTGTCGTCGAGAACCTCGAGGAGTGTGGTCTCCGCATCCTCGCGACCGGACACCTCCACCAGGACACAGAACGGTGCGTCGGCCGAAAGTGGCCGCCGGAGTTGCTGATGTTGGCAGACCAGGTCGATACCCGACCTCGTCATCAGCTCCGCGGCGTCGAGCGTCAGCCCGGCGCGCTCGAGGCGATCCACCACCAGCAGTGCGTCACCTACCGACCCGACTGCGACGAAGGCGACCCGAGTTCCGCTCGGGGGTAGTACGAGTCGCATCAGGACGCGAGTGATGACGGCGAGTGTGCCCTCGGAGCCGGCGAGAAGGCCGGGCAGGGCGTACCCCACGTTGTCTTTCGTCAGCTCTTTCCAACGGGTCAGAACGCGCCCGTCGGACAGCACCGCCTCGATGCCGAGCAGCTGAGACCTGGTGTCGCCGTTCTTGATGACCCGGATGCCCCCGGCATTGGTGGCGACGATCCCGCCGAGGGTTGCCGATTCGCGGGAGGCAAGGTCCACACCGAGCTCCACTCCGTGTTCGCGGGCCGCGTCGCGGGCGCGGGCAATGGTCACACCCGCTCCCGCGGCAATGGTGCGGCCGATCGGGTCGACGTGTTCGATGACGGAAAGCCGGGTGGTACTGAGCACCACTTCTCCGTCCATCGGGATCGACCCACCGACCAGACCGGTGTTGCCGCCTTGCGGAACCACGGCGACGCCGGCGCGGGAGCAGAGGGCGAGAACCGCCGAAACCTGCCCGGTGTCGGCGGGCCGGACCACGGCGGTGGTGTGCCCCTGCCAGTGCCCGGTCCAGTCGGTGACATATCCGGCAACCACGCCGGGATCGGTGAGCACGTGGGACGCACCGACGATGTCGGCGAGCTCGTCGAGGAACGACTCCATCGAAACGGTCATGATTGCCTCCTCTCGACGAGATGTCGCAGTCCATCATCGGCCCCACTCCATCATTGGCGATGTGAAGGGGGTTCGGGTATCAGCGTTCGAAGGTGAGCACCCAGCGTCCACGCGAGCCGCCCGCATCGAGGGCCGCCAACGCCTCATTCGCCTTCTCGAGCGGATAAGTTCCGGCGATCCGTACCGCGAGCGGGGCACTCTCGCTTCCCGTGCGTGCGACAGAGCTGAGCAGTTTCTCGAGCCTGACTCCGTCGTGGTGGACCATCACGGCCTGAACGTCGACGCCGCGCACGGCCCCGGGCTTTGCCGGCCGCACGACGCCCACATAGGTTCCGCCGCCGACCACCGCGGAAACCGCCGCGTCTCCGAGTACCGCGGTATCGAACACGGCGTCGAACCGTCTCGGCGGGATCTCGCCGAGAACCTGTACCGCGCCCGCGGACCGCAGAAAGTCGGTGTCGGTGGGGCGGCCGAGTGCGCTGACCGTCCATCCCCTCTCGACCGCGAGCGGGACGGCGAACCCGCCCACTCCACCGGCCGCGCCGGTCACCAGCAGCGTTCTGCCCGCGGGGTCACCGAGGAGATCGAGTGCCTGATCTGCGGTCGACAGGTTGAGGGGCAGCGTTGCCGCCCCGGCGAAATTCAGGCCCTCCGGAACGCGGGCCACCGCAGTGGCCGGAACGACGACATAGTCCGCGAAGGCGCGGAGCGGCGCATCCAACCGGTCGTGCAGGGCGACGACCCTCGTGCCGACGGCGGGTCCCACCACGCCATCACCCAGCGCGTCCACGATCCCGGCCGCATCCCAGCCCAGGCCCGCGCCGTCGGGCTGATCAATCCATCCGAGCCGGTGATAGATGCCTTGCCTGGTCTGAGAGTCCACCGGATTGACCGCCGCCGCGCGGAGTTCGATTCGGACTTCCCCGGGTCCCGCCTCCGGCACTGCCACCTCAATGGTCTTCACGTCCTCGGCCCCGGTTGTCACGATTGCTCGCATGGTGCTCCCCTTCGGTAGTCGCTGTTGCCGGTTCAGAATCGCCTGACTACTCTCCGTTGGGAAGTAGGCACCTGAAAGTGCGTAACGAAGCAAAAGGGGCGCCCGATGGCGACGACAACCGCAGGACAAGCGCGACATGCGGCAAAGCGAAAATATGACGTGTATCTGGCGAACTGCCCGAGTCGTCAGCTCCTCGACCGCATCAGCGACAAGTGGGTGTCGCTCATTCTCGTCGCGCTGGGTCAGGGTTCGCGAAGGTACTCCGAACTGGCGCGCGAACTCGCCGGGGTCAGTCAGAAAATGCTGACCCAGACGCTTCGAGCGCTCGAACGGGACGGTCTCGTCGCACGCGAAGTGACTGCGGCGGTGCCCGTCCGCGTCGACTACGAGCTCACCGAACTCGGCAGGTCGCTACTGCCGATCCTCAGAGCGGTCAAACAGTGGGCGGAACACAACATGGACGACGTGACCACGGCTCGTGAGAGGTACGACGGCCGCGCGCAGTAGTCGCGACCTACTGCAGCGACGGAGGAATAAGACGGATCACTCGGTGACGCGGCCTACCGTCCGATCCGGGAGCACACCCGCCGCCACGAGTTCGTCGTAGATGCGCTGCTGCTCGGCGTCGAGACCCGAATACAGCAGGTCGTAGGCGCGTTCCTCTTCAGCGAGGACGGCGACAGGGTCCCAGTCGTCCCCGATCGCCTCGAGCACAGCGGTACGCCGTCGTGCTTCGTCGAGCGTGAGATCGAGCGCGAATGACAGTTCGGAATGGCCGCTCATCGGATCACCTTCGTTTTCGCAGTCGATATCGAAGGGCACAGGGTTACTCGAGCAGGTCCAAGATCACAATGACCTGGATCACGATCGGGAAGATCGCCCACTCGGTGACGTCGAGTGCGGACATGCTGCAGGCTGACGCGGCGTGGCTGTCGGGTACCCTGCCGCATCGTTGGCAATATGACGGGTGCCACACGAATCCGGGGCTGGCTTCGGGAGAGGACCGATGGTCGAGTGAATATCGTCGAGACTCCGGAACGGCGGCGCGGAGCCGGTCGTCATCGCCCCGATCGTGGAGCGCCGGAGCGTCCAGACAATCGGCGAGCACCCGGCGCCGGGTTCCGCACCGACATCGAGGGCTTGCGGGCCGTCGCAGTGCTGGCAGTCGTGTTGTTCCACGCGGGCGTTCCCGGCCTCGACGGCGGATTCGTGGGCGTCGACGTGTTCTTCGTCGTGTCCGGCTTCCTCATCACCGGGCTGCTGTGGCGGGACGTGACCGCCACCGGGAATGTGCGGCTCGCCCGGTTCTACGCGGCGCGGGCCAGGCGGCTGCTGCCCGCCGGTGTCACCGTGCTGGTGGTCACCGCGGTCGGGGCGGCCATGCTCCTGCCCCCGCTGCAGGCCCGGGCCGTTCTGGGTGACGGGATAGCCAGCGCGCTCTACGTCGGCAACTACCGGCTCGCCCTGCAGGGCACCGACTACCTGTCCGCCGATACACCTCCGTCGCCGTTTCAGCATTATTGGTCACTCGGCGTGGAAGAACAGTTCTATCTGCTGTGGCCTGCGCTGATCATCGGCACGGTCTGGCTGGTCCGGCGCGCGCGAAGGCGTGCCGACGGCGAGGCTGCACCCTCCGTGTGGCCGTTTCTGTTCGGTCTCGCACTCGTGACGGCCGTGTCGTTCGCGATTTCGATGGCCTGGACGAGCACGCTGCCGCCGTGGGCGTACTTCTCCCTGCCCTCGCGGGCGTGGGAACTGGCCGCCGGCGGGCTGGTCGCGTTGTCCGTCCCGTTGTGGCGCCGGTTGCCGGCGCTTCCCGCTGCCGTCGCCGGGTGGGCGGGACTGGTCCTGATTCTTCTGGGCTGTTTCGCGCTGGACGAGACGACGCCCTACCCCGGGACCGCCGCACTGCTGCCCGTGCTCGGCACGGTGCTGGTGATCGGCGCCGGCTGCGCCGAACCCCGACTGGGCGCCGGCCGCGGACTCTCGCTTGCCCCGATGCGGGCGATAGGCCGAGTGTCGTACTCCTGGTACCTCTGGCACTGGCCCGTGCTGCTGCTCTTGCCGCCCCTGCTCGGCCATTCCCTGAGCCTCTTCGACCGGCTCGCGGCGGTCGCGCTGTCCGGCGGCCTCGCCGTCCTCACGCTGCGACTCATCGAGAACCCCGCACGGTTCGCTGCTCCACTGCGTCGGTCGGACACGCGCAGCCTGGCTCTCGGCGGCGCCGTCACCGCGCTCGCCGTCTGCGCGGCGCTCGTACTGCTGATATTGCGACCTATGCCGGTGGGCCAGGGTGCTGCGGCCGAGGCGCTCACGGTCACCGCGCCGGAGGTCACGGCGGTCCCCACCGTCGACCCGCACGACGCGGCGGTGCAGCAAGTGACCGCACAGGTGGCGGCCGCGGTCGCGCACTCGGCCGAGCTGCGCGCCGTCCCGTCCAATCTGACCCCGTCGCTCGCCGACGCCCCGGCCGACAAGCCGGCGGTTTTCAACAATGGCTGTGTGCGCTCCTGGCTCGAGGTCGGTCTGGAGGACTGCGTGTCGGGTGATCCTGCTTCGGCCACCACGGTGGCCCTCGTCGGCGACTCGCATGCCGCGATGTGGCATCCGGCGTTCGAGCCGATCGCCGAGCAGCGACACTGGCGGCTCACGACGATGGGCAAGGTCACCTGTCCCTTGATGGAGCTGCCCATCACCAGTCCCTATCTCGGCCGGGCGTACTCCGAGTGCGAGCAGTGGCGCGGCGAGGTGACCGCCCGGTTGCAGGCCGAGCGTCCACAACTGATTGTGGTGAGCATGTCCCGGCGGTACGGCGGCGACTTCGGATTCACCACCTACGACCAGGCCTGGATCGACGGCGTGACCCGCATGGTGGCGCAATTGCGGTCCACCGGCGCGGCCGTTCTGGTTCTCGGCCCGATCCCGGATCCGCGGTCCACCGTGCCGACCTGTCTGTCCGGCCATCTCGACGACGCCACGGCCTGCTCGCCGCCGCACGGTGCCGCGGTGAACTCCGCCGGTATCGCGGCCGAGGCGGCGGCGACCGCGGCCGGCGGGGGTCAGTACGCCGACCTCACCTCACTCTTCTGCACCCCCGACCGCTGTCCGGTGATCGTCGGCAACGACCTGGTGTACCGCGACGACAACCATTTGACGCTCGGGCACGCCCAGAACCTCGCTCCCGTCGTCGGTGCCCTCGCCGACCGCGCTCTCGCCCGGCGCTGAGCGGTAGTTTCTCTACTGCACCGGCGACGGTGGGACGGTCGTGGTGGTCGGGATCGTCGTCGTTTCCGGTTCGGCCACCTCTACCGTCGTCGAGACCTCTTGCTGGGTGGACGGGGTGTCGGTGGCTGCCACCGCCGCGGACGGTGACGGCTCCTCCGAGAACGCGGCCGACGTGTCGGGCGTGACCACTGCCGCCGTGGGTGCCAGGGGAGCGGCGGTGGGGACGGTCGATGATGTCGTCGTCGGCACGGTGGACGAATCAGTCGAAGACAGAAGCTCTTTCGTCGCGGTGGATGTCATCGAGGTAGTCGACGCGGTGTCGCTGGGGTCCGCTGTCGAGGCGGACGAGGCGGACGATGCGACGAGAGCGGTCGCGGACGCGGCGGTGGTGGCCGGCTGTCCCTTCTCTGCTTCCCGGGCCAGATGAGTCAGCCAGGCGGCGGCGTATTGCGAAGAGGTCAACGGCTTTCCGCCCGCGGGGTCGGCGTCGCGCCAATAGTCGAAGTGATGACCTGTTCCCGGACCGAGGGTCTGCTGATAGGGATCGCTCATCACTACGGCGACGGTGTTCTCGTTGTCCGCGATGAATCCGATGATCTCGTTGCGAACCTTGGCAGGCAGGTAGACCAGATCGATTGACTGGTTCGGCGAGAGCGGTCCGGCGGGTGTATTCGACTGTGCCACTGGGGTACCGGGCTTGTAGGCGGGGTCCGACACCTTGATGAGAACGTCGAGGAACGTCTCGTCCGACTGCATCCAGTTCTCCTGCGACTGGATGTCGGCGAACGCTGCCAGTGCGATCTGTCCGAGAACCGTCGCCATGTCCTGTGCTGTCGCGACGGTCAGCCCTTCGCGCTCGAGGGCATCGACGTTCAGTTGTCTGCCCACGTTGACGGCGAGCTGCAGCAGGGCGATGTTGTCCGGCGCGGAGCAGGTCAGGTCTCCTTCCGAGCAGAAGGACGCCACTTTGCCGTCCAGTGCGCCGAATCCGCCGGATGTGCCCGGGAGGGCGCCCCGCCCCGGAGCGCTGTTGCCACCGGACTGGTAGGCGAGATCGAATCCGTCGGGGTTGCGGAATTCGTTCTCGGCGCCGGGGAAGGGGCCCCCGCCGACTTCACGTCCGGCATCCGCCAGGATCACCACGCCGACCACGGATGCCGGGTCGACGATGTCGTAGCCGTCCTCGCCGACTTCCTGGTTGCCGACTTCCATCGCGACCCGGCGCGCCACATCGGCGCCCTCGCTGTAGCCGACGATGGCGAACTTCGTGTCCGGGCAGGAGGCGGCGATCGTGCGCATCACGGTTTCGGTGTTGTCGACACCGACATTCACCGCGTCCTCATACGACGACATGTTCGCCGGATAGTCGATGTAGACGGCGGCGTAGGAACCCTCGCCGACGGCCTGACCGGGTGCGTTGACCACCGGATCGACCCAGTCGCTGCTGTACTCGCTGGACAGCGCCGCCGGGAGCGGCGTGCCGTCGGGTGCCACCAGCATCTGGTGCGTGCCCGCGTGCGGCGCGTCGTTGCGCCCGGCAACTGCGATGCTCACCATGTCGTAACAGGCGGTCGAGGCTGCAGCAGTCAGGGCGGTGGCCGTCGTCGTCGGCGCCCCGGGGTTCGACCAGGGGGCGGCAAGCAGCGCGGCAAGTCCCAGCACGCCAGGCGCCAGCAGCCCCGACGCCATCCGGCGTCGGTGTGCCGCACGTGTCGTTACGCCATGTTTCATGGTCAACCTCATTCGGTCCGGCCCCGACCAATGACAATGCGTTACCAGGCACGTCGGAATCCGACACCGATGCGTTACACAGCCGACGTCCGGGCTAGCAGGGCGCAGGCACCCGGTGTCGAGTTGTAAGCGGACCGGCGAGACGGCCCGTCGAGTGGGCGTCGATCATCCGCTGTTCGCCTCGTTGAGCGAAACGCAGTGACGGGGACACGGCGGCACCCGCGTCGAGGAGCGCGCGAAGCGCCGGTTGTTCGGCGGCCAAGTGGAACCACTCGTCCTCCAGCGGAGTGCCGTCCTCGAGAGCCTGATCGAGTTTCGCGGCGAGGTGATTGCTCCATCGATGCTGCAATGCAAGGAGGAGGTTGTCCGCGCACCCGAAAAGCCGTAGCCCATCTGGACTTTCGCTGGCCTCCAGGGCTGCGTGCACGTCGAACTGTGCTACCGACAGCACATCCTCCAGCACCGCCCGCCGTTCGTGGAAATTCCTCCAGGACATTTCGCCACCTCCGTCGAATCTTGTGATGCGGGAAACGCTACGGGGCCGTGGAGGCGATTTCGCCGTGCCAGGGTCGCGATTACTTCTCCTACTACGGGCGGAGAAACGGCTCCGCTCTCGGAACGATGTTCCGGGGAACCTCGCCCGGCTATGCTGGTGAAGTGCAGGTCATGGAGTACTTCCGCCGCCGCATGACGATGAGTGAGTACGACTACCCGCCCGGTGTCCCGATCTTCGGGCATGTCGCCATCGTTGCCGTGGCCGGTGTCGCCGTCGCGCAGCGAGATGCGTTCGTGCCCCCCGGATGGGCGTTGCCGGTCGCGCTGGTGGCCGCGGGAACATCCTTGGCAGGAGATCTGGTGAGACCTGGATCCATGATTCCGCGGCCTCTCCTGGCGGTCGTGGTCACCGCAGCGACGGCACTGCTGTTGGTGCAACAAGTGATCGGTCAGTTCGACGTGGCCCCGTTCATTCTCGTGTTCATGGTCGGCGAAGTCGCGGCCACGGCGAAGCTGGCCGTCAGCCTTGCCACCGCGGCGGGTGCCGTCGCGGTGCTGTCCGGATTCGCCTTCGCCGACCGGCTGGGTGACGTGCCCTGGTACATCGCCGGTGTCGCGGTGGGGTGGATCATCGGACACCTGCTGCAGACCCAGCTTCGCCTCCTTCACCAGGAGCGCGCATCCCATGTCATCCAGACCGAGCAGGCCGCCACTCGCGAACGCCAACGCATCGCCCGGGAAATTCACGACGTGGTGGCCCACTCGTTGAGTATCACCATGCTCCATCTCACTGGGGCCCGCCGCGCCCTCGAAGAGGATCGCGACGTCGACGACGCGGTGGAGGCCCTCGCCGACGCCGAGCGGCTGGGCCGTCAGGCAATGGCAGACATCCGGCGCACGGTCGGGCTGCTCGAGGTGAAACCGGCCGGAACCCGGCCCGAACCCGCCATCGGTGACATCCCGAATCTGATCGACGACTTCCGCCGCGCAGGATTCGAGGTTTCTCTCGAGATGCGAGGGGACCCGGGCGCGGTGAGCAGCGCGACCGGTCTCGGTCTCTATCGGATATCGCAGGAGTCCCTGGCCAACATCATCAAACATGCGCCGGGCGCCGGCGCCGAGGTGACACTTTCGATCGCGCCGGAGTCGATCACGCTGGTGGTGCGCAATCCGACCGCTGCTCCCGCGGCGTTACCCATGGACTCGAGTGGTTCGGGGGTGCGTGGAATGCGCGAGCGCGCCGAACTCCTCGGTGGCACGTTGCAGGCCGGCCCGGATGATCAGGGGTGGTCGGTGCGCGCCGAGATTCCCCTCCCCACCGACTCCTGCCCGCTGTCGCTCCGGCGTCGTACCCCGGAGCAGTCGTGACCGCCCCCGAGATCAAGGTGTTGCTCGTCGACGACCAAGAATTGGTGCGCTCGGGGCTCCGGCGGATCCTGCGACGCAAGGACGGTTTCGTCATCGTTGCCGAATGCGCCGACGGCTCGGAAGTGCCCGACGCCGTGGCTCGCCACGCTCCCGACGTCGTGCTGATGGACCTGCGCATGAAGGGAGTAGACGGGATTACGGCCACCCGTGAGCTCCAGGCCGGTGATCGACCCCCGCCGGTATTGGTTCTCACCACCTTCGACGACGACGAACTGCTGTCCGGCTCACTGCGCGCAGGCGCCGCCGGTTTCCTTCTCAAGGATTCACCCGCCGAGGAATTGATTCGTGCCGTACGAACGGTCGCGGAGGGAGGATCCTGCCTCGATCCGGCGGTGACCGGCCGGGTGCTGACCACCTATCGCACCGCCGCCCAGCCGCCCAACGGCGCGGGTCGCAGCGTCGACGAGCTGACGGCGCGGGAACTCGATGTGCTCGCGCTCATCGGCCGGGGATACAGCAACAGTGAGATCGGCCGCGCGCTGGGCATCTCGGGAGTAACCGTGAAGAGCCACATCGGGCACATCTTCGTCAAACTCGATCTTCGTGACCGCGCCGCTGCCATCGTCTACGCATTTGACCACGGCATCGTCACGCCCGGCCACGCGACGTGAACCGATGTCCAGTTGTGCCGGTCGAGGGCGCTCGGCTCTGTTGGGCTCGATCACAAGTGGCATTCGTCATTTTGATGATGTACAACTAACGCCATGACCGATTGTGATCCAGCGCACACTTAACCGTGACCGCGGAAAACGTCTACTTCCACGTCATTGCAGTCGACCCGATCCGGAAAGGACCCCGGCGTGCACACCACCCACCACACCCCGCTTCCTGACGAGTCGACGACCTCACTGGTGCGCTCGGGCGCTTCGATAGCGCTCGGGGCAGCGGCAGCAGCAGCGGCACCCGCCGTGGTAGTGACCGGGTCCGTGCTTCTGGCTGGTGTCGCAGCAGTCGCGACGCTTGCCTGCGTCGCCGCCGCATCGGTAATGATCTGACCTTTCTTCCACCATCAACATCGCATCGACAGGACACCTACATTCGTGAGCCTTACCGTTTCAGGATCAACGACCCCCGCACGCTCGTCCCGCCGGGCGGGGTCGATCAGTACAGAGGAAATCAAGTTGCGTATCGAGGCGATGTTCGCCGGTGAACGCTCCGAGCCCCGACCACTCCGGGGTGATCACACCGCACCGGAGAGGATGGCGGTATGACTAACGTGGCACTGCTACTGGGCCTGTTGGCCAGCGCAATCGGCGGCCGCACGGTACTCCAGCGCGTCCTCACCAAGCCCAGCGCACGCCGGGCGCCTGGTGCACTCTTCTACCCGAACGGGTGACGTCGACCGCCGCGTTGTAAGCGTCCAGCGGGTGCTGGAGCATCGTGCAATCCCCGCGGACGAGGAGTTGCATCGTCACTGTTCGTGCGCGGTGTCACGCTGGCGTTGGCCGAGCTGGGGTTGATTGCTGGCGGTTGCGCACTCGTCGAGGACCGTGAAGATATCGCGTGGTATCGAGGAGGCTGTCATGCCCGACGTTCAAGAGGCGCGTCGCACCGTCACCCCGGTGTCGACCGCCGACCTGGTGCGGTTCTCCCAAAACTTCCCCGACCTGAACGACGACGAGGTCATGCGCGGCGCCTGGTCATGAGTGGCTCCATGGCTCATCGACAAGTCTGCGATGGTGCGCCTGGGCACCAGCCCGGACGCCGAACAGTGGGCCAAGCTGTAGCTGGAGATCCCCGTGCGCGACCGTCAGACCACTTGGTATCCCAATTCCACTGCCGCGCTGTCGATACGGCGTGCGAGTCCAACGTGGGACAGTGGCAGTGAGAGCGCTGGGTTGGTGGGGAAGGCGTCCGCGGCGCGCTCGAACAGCGCCGCGCACAGCTCACCGGCGAATCTGCCGCGGTACGCGATCCCGTCGACGTACGGGTAGGCGCGGTGGATCGTCCTGGCCCACGCCTGGGATTGGGAGTGCGGGCCGGAGTCGAGGGAGTGATTGCATCCGAGCCGGGTCGGCCAGGTGCCGCCGGAGAACTCTCCGAGATCGAGCAGGGTGAGTGGGCGGTCGAGGGTCAGTGCTGAGAGATACGGGGTGCCATGGAATCGGTCGATCACTCGGGTTTCCTGGAAGACCTCGGCGAGGGCGCCGTTCGGGCTACTGGCTCCGTACCAGATTCCGTACACGAGGTGGTCGGCTCGCGGCCGTGGGTGATGGTCGAAGCGCAGCAGTGGCCCGTGTGTGCGGAAACCGTGCCACGGCAACACGTGCGCGCCGTGGGTGGGGTGGAGGCGCCAGAGACGGCGGGTGGTGGCCGCGATGGTGACCAGTTCGTCGTCGCGTATCCCCTGATCGCGCATGTCCGCGATCGAGGGCGGGGTGGTCGTGGCCACTAGCCGAGGCTCGTCGCGCGTTCGACGATCTCGAGGACGGTAGGCAGGTCGTGCTCTGCCGCGGCGGAGGTGAGGAACTCGACGACCGATGCGGGGTGACCGTCGACGGTGAGGTCAACGCGGGGCAGGGTCAGCACCGCGCTGACGGTGAGGGGGTGCAGATCGGCGGGGAGTTGGGGCAGGATCCGGTCGAGATACGGCACCATTCCGGTGTCGGTAAATTGCACCTTCGGGTATAGGCGTCCTCGTCGATCGACGTCGTCGAGGGCCCAGAGTTTGTGTTCGATCGAGGTGAGTTGGCGGACCCGGGGCGCCTTCACCTTCAGCAGGTCGGCGACCTCGGCGGCGGTGAGCGCGGTGCGACGCAGGTCGCTCATGGTCTGTGCCCGTCCCAGCGCGACGGCGAAGCTGGCTTGTTCGCCGTCGTCGGTGAAGCCGGCTTCGTCGAGTAGGTCGGCGTCGTGACGCGAGAGCGCGCCTTGCGGTTGCAGGGCACCCAGGGACGCGAGGTAGCCAAGAGCCGTGGCGACCGTTGCTCTGTCGATCGGGTGTCCGATGGTGCGGGTCAAGGCGTCCTCGAACGACAGCGCGCCGGCGGCGTACTGCTCTGCGGCAACGCGGGCCTGACGATCGTCTGCGGCAGCCACAAATAATCCCCTAACGCTCACTAACAGTGTAATTCAGTGTTGATTTCTTGGCTACGGGAGGCCCGGAACTGACATGGCCCGTTGCGATCCACCACGATCGGGACACCGGGACCAGGCAAGACCCGGACGGAGAACCGGCACGGAGCATCAGCGGGGGCGAAGACGCTGTCGTGGCATCTGTACCCATCCTGGGCGGTGATCCCGCTGTTCGTCGCACCCGCGCTCGCAGTCGAGTCCCGCGCGAGGTCCTCGGACACCGTAAGAGACGCGCATTCGCGCGGCCTGGCCCGGCGACCGGCTGAGTGGCCGAGGTTTGCTCACCTCTGCCCGACCGCGGCACCACCAATGGTCGCCGATCAGCGTCGGCAGAAACAGGTCGCGTCGCTGTGGTCGGTGCCATCACGGCCCGAGCCGTGGCGGCAACGGTGGGATTCAGTGCCGTTGTGTCGGTGCACCACCGTGGTGCGATGAGCCGTTTGCGCAAGATTGCTGACAAAAATCAAGCAGTATGCGCAGCATGGTTGAGTCGCCTGGTGGCATACTCCGCTACATGACGAGACTCGATCGGACCGACGCCCGCCTGCTCCTTGCGCTCTGCGACGTCCCTCGCGCGACCGGCGTGCAGTTGGCGTCTCTGTTGGGCATGGCGCGTAACACTGTGCAGGCGCGGATGTCTCGGTGGGACGAGCAGAAGGTACTGGCGCCGGTCGACCGGTGCGTGGCGCCCCGGGATCTCGGCTATCCCTTGCAGGCCTTCGTCACTGCGGTGGTCGATCAGCATCGTCTCGAGGAGGTCATCGACCATCTGAGAGACATAGCGGAGGTCACCGAGGTCGTCGGCATCTCCGGGGCGGCGGACCTCCACATCGGTGTAGTCGCCGTCGATGCCGATGATCTGTACCGGGTAGCTGGCCTCATTCTTGCCGTCCCAGGAATCGAACGTACGACGGTGTCGGTCGCGATGCGCGACGCCATTCCCTACCGAACCCGCCCACTGCTCGAACGTATCGCCGGGGAGGCAGGGTAAGCGCGGACGAGGCGATCCTCACCGAACTGGAATCGGCGGGTGTGACGCCGATTTCAAGGCATGGCCTCCCCGAATCGTGACATTGACGTGAGCTCCGACCGCCCGTGTCCCGGCTCACAACACGACGGTAAGCTCGGTGTCGTGAGTGCAACCAGTTCGACGCCTGAACGGCTCCTGGCTGTCGGTTCGGGTGTGAATCTCTCCCGGCACGCACAAGTGTTGAGCGAGGTGCACGACGCGGTACTGTCCGGGCAGAAGCCGCCCATGCCTCCGCGTGAGGTCGTCGCCCGGTCGTGGTCGCGACTTCAGGCCGAGGGTGTCAGCCCCGCCCGGTGTGAAGATGTCGTATTCGCGGACTGCTCCGAACTCGAATCTCGCCGTACCCGAACTGCCCTCCGTTCGGTTCTTCCGGAGCTCCGCAGCACGTTGACCGAGGTGGCCGACGATGCGAAGTTCATCGTGGTGATCGCGGACACCGATGGGGTGGTGCTGTGGCGAGACGGTTCCCGCGCCGTGCGCAAGGCCGCCGATGCGCTCGGCTTCATGGAGGGTGCACGCTGGTCCGAGGACTTGGTCGGTACCAATTCCGTCGGCACCGCACTGGTCGAAGGGGCTCCGGTGCAATTATTTTCGGCCGAGCACTATGCGCGGTCGCACTCCGGTTGGTCGTGTACCGGGTCGCCGGTCCACGATCCGCGGACGGGTGAGGTGCTCGGCGTGGTCGATATCAGCGGGTCGGCGATGTCGGTCCATCCGGCCACCATGGCGCTCGTGCGGACTGCGGTGCGCTTGGCCGAGTCGACGTTGTGGCGGGAGCACACCGTCCAACTCGACAAGCTCCGTGCGCAAGCGGCGCCGGTGCTCGCCGCTGCCGGTGGACCCGCACTCGTCGTGGACCGGCACGGCTGGGTTGTGGAAGCCGGCGGAATCGCTGTACCTGAACGGTTGGCGCCTCCGTGCGCCGAAAAGCCCCTACTCGTGCCGGGTCTGGGATGGTGCGTGCCGGAGCCGCTCGGGGCGGGGTGGTTGGTACGTCGCCGAGAGGATCGGGCAGACATCGACCTCGAGCTCGACCTCGGTGCGTCGCCCCGCGCGACGGTGCGCGGAGATGTGAACTGGACCCGGGCCTTGTCACCGAGACATGCTCAGATTCTGCGTGTCCTCGCGGACGCAGGGCCCGGCGGTACTGACGCCGCCGCGATGAGCGAGGCGCTGTTCGGCGACCGTGACCACGTCATCGCCGTCCGCGCCGAGATCTCTCGTCTCCGAAAAAGCCTGGGCCCGATATTGATTGCTCAGCCGTATCGGTTCGCAGATAATGTTCAGGTTCGGATGTTCGGCTGAGCTGTGGTGTGCACGGCCTGGATACGTGTGTCGACGAAGCTGCGTAGGTCCGCGCGAAGTTGGGGGTCGAGGTGCCAGCCGGCGGGACCGTCGAGAATTTCTCCGAGTCTGGCGATGTAGCCGGCGGGTGTCATACCGAATTCGACGAGGAGATCACCGGTGTTCCCACCCCCGTAAGGCAGCCAGCGGCGGGCGAACTCGAGGATCCGCGAGTCTTCGATGATGGAACGGTTACTCATGGGTGAGGCTCCTGACGGGTGGTGTGGTTGGCTGCGAGATGAAGGAGTCGGTCCGCAATTTCGCGGCGGTGGTGGGCCATCGCCTGTGCGTAGAGTCGGCCGGCCCGGTAGGAGGAGCGGACCAGTGGTCCGGCCATGACGCCGGCGAAGCCGATCTCTTCGGCGGTGGTGGAGTGCGCCACGAATTCCTCGGGCTTGACCCACCGCTCGACGGGGTGATGCCGCGGCGAGGGACGCAGGTATTGGGTGATGGTGATGATGTCGCAGCCGGCGTCGTGCAGGTCGTGCAACGCCTGGGTGACCTCGTCGGGGGTTTCACCCATTCCGAGGATCAGGTTGGACTTGGTGACGAGTCCGTCTTCGCGGGCGGCGGTGATCACGTCGAGGCTGCGCTGGTAGCGGAAGGCGGGGCGGATGCGCTTGAAGATGCGGGGCACGGTTTCGACGTTGTGGGCGAGGACCTCGGGGCGGGTGGAGAACACCTCGGCGAGTTGCTCGGATTTGGCGTTGAAATCCGGGATCAGCAGTTCGACGCCGGTGCCGGGGTTGAGCTGGTGGATCAGGCGCACCGTTTCGGCGTAGAGCCAGGCGCCGCCGTCGGGGAGGTCGTCGCGGGCGACACCGGTGATGGTCGAGTAGCGCAGGCCCATGGCCTGCACGGACTCGGCGACACGGCGGGGTTCGTCACGGTCGAGGTCGTCGGGTTTGCCGGTGTCGATCTGGCAGAAGTCGCAGCGCCGGGTGCACTGCTCGCCGCCGATCAGGAAGGTGGCCTCGCGGTCTTCCCAGCATTCGTAGATGTTGGGGCAGCCGGCTTCTTCGCAGACGGTGTGCAGGCCCTCGCGCTTGACGAGGCTCTTGAGCTCGGAGTATTCCGGGCCCATCTTCGCTCTCGTCTTGATCCAGTTCGGCTTGCGTTCGATCGGGGTCTCCGCATTTCGGATTTCCAGTCGAAGGAGTTTGCGGCCGGGCGGGGCCTGCGCGGTGTCGGTCGGAGTTCGTGGTGTGGCAGTCACGTGTCGATTCCTGGGTGGTGGTTCCCACCGAACCGCGGGGCAACCGCGGTTCGGCGGGTTTGCTACATGTTGATCGGGCGACCCAGCGCAGCCAGTACCGATTCGTGCATGGCCTCGGACAGCGTCGGGTGCGCGAAGATCACTTCCGCGAGGTCGTCACCGGTGGCCTCCAGCGATCGGGCGATGCCGAAGCCCTGGATCTGTTCGGTGACATCAGGACCGACCATGTGAGCGCCGATGAGCTCGCCGCTGTCGGCGTCGAAAATCGTCTTGACGAACCCGTCGGCCTCGCCGATAGCGAGCGCCTTACCGGACGCCTGCAGATCGAACTGCCCGATCTGCAGGCGACGACCGGTGCCGCGCGCCTGGTCCTCGGTGAGCCCGAGGCTGGCCACCTGCGGCCGCGCGTACGTGCAGCCCGGCACGTAGTCCTTGTCCAACGGGATCACGTGCTCGGCACCCGCCAGCTTGTCGACACACAGCACACCTTCGTGGCTGGCCTTGTGCGCCAGACACGGACCGCCCGCGACATCACCGATCGCGTAGACCCCGAAAGCGGTGGTGCGGCACCACTGGTCGGTGGTGACGAAGCTCCGGTCCACCTCGACTCCGATGTCCTCCAGCCCGAGGTCTTCGACGTTCCCCTGGATTCCGGCGGCGACGAGAACCCGGTCGACGGTAACTTCTTCCACCGTGCCGTCTGTCGACGTCACAGTTACCGCGACCGAATCCGTGCCGACCGTCAGGTCGGACACCGAGGCGCCGGTGCGAATCGTGATACCTCGCTTTTCGAACTGCCGTCGCACGTGTGCGGCGACGGCGGCGTCCTCGACGGGCATGATCTGCGGTGCCACTTCGACAATGGTCACCTCGCTGCCGAGGTCCCGGTAGAGGCTCGCGAACTCGACACCGATGGCACCGGATCCGATGACCAGCAACGACTTCGGGAGTTCCGTCGGGACGAGGGCATCGAAGTAGGTCCAGACCCGTTCGCCGTCTGGGGTCACTCCGGGAATCGACCGCGGGCGCGCACCGGTCGCCAGGATGATGTGATCGGCCCGGTACTCGGTGGCCGGCACCGACTCGTCCTTCCCGGAACTGACGCCGACGACGCCCTTGTCGATCAGCTTGGCGGTGCCGGTGATGACGTCGACGCCGTTCTTCTTCATCAGGTAGCCGATGCCGTCGGACAACCGGCCCGACACCCCACGGCTGAACTCGACGAGCTGCGTGATGTCGAATTCGATTCCGCTAGCGGTGAAACCGAGCGGCCGCAGGTTCGCCAGGGTGTGTGCGACGTCGGCGCCGTGAAGCAGGGCCTTGGTGGGAATGCACCCCCAGTTGAGGCAGATGCCGCCGAGCCGGTCCCGTTCGATCACCGCGGTGCGGAGTCCGTGTTGAGCGGCGCGGATGGCGGCGACGTAGCCGCCGGGACCGCTACCGATTACCAGGACGTCGTATTTGTCAGTCATCGTTGCTCCCTAGACCAGCATCAATGCCGGCGACTCGACAATGCGCTGCAGCTCCTGCAGGAACGTCGCGCCGAGAGCGCCGTCGATCACCCGGTGGTCGCAGGACAGGGTGACGGTGAGCATTGTGCGGGTCACCACCTGACCATCGACGACGACCGGGCGCTGCTGTCCGGCACCGACCGCGAGAATGGCGCCCTGCGGCGGGTTGATGATCGCGTCGAATTCGCGCACACCGAACATCCCGAGGTTGGAGACGGTGAACGTTCCGCCCTGGAACTCGTCGGGGCTCAGCTTCCCGGCCTTGGCCTTCGTCACCAAAGAGTGCACTTCCCCGGAGATTTCCGCGAGTGTCTTGCTCTCTGCGCCCCGGACGATCGGCGTGATCAGGCCCGACGGGAGGGCGACGGCCACCGAGATATCCGCGCTCGCGTACCGCAGCACCGACTGCGCCGCTTCGTCGAACTGCACGTTGACATCGGGCACCTTGCGCAGCGCCGCCGCGCACGCTTTGACGACGAAGTCGTTGACCGACAACTTGACCGCGGGAACGGTCGCGTTGATCTGTGTGCGCAGTGCGAGGAGGTTGTCGATCTGCAGGTCGGCGGTGAGTCGGAAGTGCGGGGCGTTGCGCTTCGATTCCTGCAGTCGCCGACCGATCGCCTTGCGCATCGCGGTGAACGGAATCGTCTCGTATTCCGGTGCAGCATGCGCGGTGCGCTCGCCGGCGAGGGGTGTGGTTACCGGATCCGGCAGCAACCGGAACTTCCGCTCAGCTTCCCGGATGTCCGCTTCACAGACCCGGCCGCGGGATCCGGTTGCCCGGCAATCGTGCAGATTGATGCCGAGGGTTCTCGCCAGGCGCCGAGCCACCGGTGTGGCGTCGATCGTGCTGTCGTCCTGGGTGGAGCGGCCGGGCACACCCGAACGCGCCGGAGTGGGTGCTTGCGCGACGGTTCCGCCCGCCGCACGGATCGCGTCCTGAACGTCCTGGACGGAGATCCGGCCTTCTCGACCACTACCTGCGACGAGTCCCAGGTTTATCGTCAGCTCGTCTGCCAACCTGTGCGCGTGCGGGGTGGCGAACACGTCATCCTCGGTCCGACCCCGCAGCGACTGCGGAACGGTCGTCGTCCCGCCTGCAGTTGCTCCGGTGTTCGTGCCGGCAGCCGGCGCAGATTCCTGTGCCGCGGGTGCGGACGGGGTGCGCTTGACATCCGGCTCGGCGGGTGTGGGCTGCCCGCCCGGGGACCGCTCGGACTCGGCGGGCGCCGGTACCTGATCTGCCCCGATACTGGTCAGGACTTTCTCGATTTCCGCATCGGACACGGCGGCCTCTGCCGATACCGCCAGCACCGCACCGACCGGCAACGTCTCACCCGGCTTGGCGACCACCCGCCTCAGCACGCCGTCGAATGGCGCCTCCAATTCGTTGGTGATCTTGCTGGTCTCGATCTCGCAGAGCAGGTCGCCCTTGGCGAAGGAGGTTCCCTCCTCGATCAGCCACTCCGTCACGGTGCCCTCGTCCATGGACAGGCCCCATTTGGGAACTTCGATCAGTTTGATGTCACTCATGTCAGGCACTCACGACCTTGCGGATGGCTGCCTCGATACGGGCCGCGTTCGGCAGCCACGCCTGCTCGAGCACGGGAGAGAACGGCACCGGCGTGTGCGGCGGGGTGACCAACTCGATGGGGGCCTTCAACGAGCCGAACGCCTGCGTGGCGATCAATGCGGCGACGTCGTGCCCGAATCCGCATCGTGCCGCGGATTCGTCGACGATGACCACCCGGCCGGTTGAAGCGACCGATTCGAGGATGCCCTCCTCGTCCAGCGGTGAGACGGTGCGGGGGTCGACGACCTCGACGGAGATGCCTTCGGTGGCGAGTTTGTCGGCGGCGGCATTGGCGGCATTGACCATGGCCGAGAGCGCGACGACCGTGACGTCGGTGCCTTCACGGGTGTAGTTGGCGACGCCGAACGGGATCGTGTACGGGGCGTCCGGCACCTCACCCTTGAGGTCGTACAGGGTCTTGTGTTCGCAGAACACGACCGGGTCGTCGTCGCGGATCGACTGGATGAGAAGGCCTTTCGCGTCGTACGCATTGGAGGGTGCGACGACTTTCAGACCGGGGACGGCGGCGAACACGTTGTACGGGGACTGGGAGTGCTGGGCGGCTGCGGAGAATCCGGCACCGATCATGCCGCGCACCACCATTGGGGTGCGTGCCTTGCCGCCGAACATGTAGCGGAATTTGGCGGCCTGGTTGTAGAGGGCGTCGTAGCAGACTCCGAAGAAGTCCATGAACATCAACTCCGCGACCGGGCGAAGTCCGGTGAGCGCGGCACCCGCGGCCATACCGATGATCGCGGACTCGGTGATCGGGGTGTCGATGACACGCTCGGAACCGAATTCCGTCCACAACCCTTTCGTCACACCGAGCACACCACCGAACGCTTCGACTTTCCCGGATTCGAGTTCCGGGTTGGTACCCGCCTGGCCACCGCGCAGATCCTCACCGATCTGCACTACAGTCGCGTCGCGCTCCATCTCCTGGGCGAGTGCGGCCTTGATTGCTTCGCGATACGTCGTTTTCGACGTGGTCATCTCTGTTCTCACTCTCAGTACGACACGTAGACGTCGGTCAGAAGGTTTTCCACCGGGGGGTAGCTCGCGGCGCGCGCTTTCGCGACGGCGTCGTCGACCCGCGCTCGGGCATCGGCCTCGATCGCGTCGAGTTCCTTTCCGGAGACCTTCTTGCTGTCGTCGTGGTTGCGGAAATTGAGCAGCGGGTCCTTGGTCTGCCGGATCTCGGCCACCTGGTCCGCCGTGCGATAGAGCTGCGCATCGCCCTCGAAGTGACCGTGCCAGCGGTGCGCGACGGCCTCGATCGTGGATGGGCCCCCACCGCTGCGAGCTCGCTCGACGGCCTCCCGCGTCGCCTCGTACACGGCGAAGAAGTCGGTGCCGTCGACCGTGGCCGCCGGCATGCCGAACGACGACGCCCGGTCCGCGATACTCGGGGCGCCCACGGCGTAGTCGCGTCCGGTGGCCTCGCCGAATCCGTTGTTCTCGATCACGAACACGATCGGGAGGTCGAGAACCACGGCCATGTTCATGGCCTCGAACACGGTGCCCTGATTGGAACCGCCGTCTCCGGTGAACGACGCTGCGACGCCACCATTGCCGAGGGTCTTGGCGCTCAGCGCGGCTCCGATCGCGAGAGACGGGGCACCGCCGACGATGGCGTTCGCTCCGAGCATGCCCACCGACAGGTCGGCGATGTGCATCGACCCGCCCTTGCCGTGGCAGAGCCCGTCGTCCTTACCGAAAATCTCTGCCATCATCCCGTGGAGGTCACAGCCCTTGGCGATGCAGTGACCGTGCCCGCGGTGGGTCGACCCGATGTAATCGGTGTCCTCGAGGTTCTCGCATACACCGACGGCAATGGCTTCCTGCCCCGAGTACAGGTGGATGAACCCCGGGATGTCGCCCGTGGCGTTCTCTTCGTGCAAACGGTCTTCGAACGCCCGGATCTCGGCCATCTTCCGATACGCGCTCAATAGTGCACTTTTGGTCAGCGCCATTGCTCTCCTCTGTTTCTGCGTTGGGGCCGCTGTTGCTGGGCCCGCCTCCGATTACGACGACGCTGCAACTTCGTTGTCGCCCGCGACCTCGTGTAACCCGGGTCATGAATGTAGGGCGATATGACGAACGCAATAAAGGTTGCAGCGGATTGCAATCAGGACGCCGCCCAGCCGAAGGAGGCGTCGGGCTGATTCGGACAGAGGCCGCCCAGGAGATCAGAACGAGACGGCGGCAGAACGCAGTGACTCCGCGGAAAGAAGCGTCGACCCCTTACGCCGAGGTGACGCGGAAGCGGAGTCCGAAGTTGTTCAGGGTCGGGGGCAGTGGCTGACCCGGCGTCAGTGCGGGGGTGGAGGTGAGCTCGAACTCGACGGCCTCCAGCATCAACGCCAGCACGGTGCTCGTCACGAACAACACGAGGTTGCGGCCCGGGCATTCGGCGGGGCCGGCGCTGAAAGGCACCAGTTCGGGGCGGGACTGCGCAGTCCCGTCGAGCCAGACCTCCGGCGCGAAGCCGTTGGCGAACGAGAACGTTCGGTCATCACGGTGGAAGGCGGGGGCGAGGATCATGAAGGCGGTACCAGCGGGAATGGTGAACTCGCCGTCGCCGGAACCCCACGTGGTGTCGCGGGTGGAGTCCCGCAGAATGGTTGGCGTCGTCGGCCACAACCGCACCGACTCGAGCACGCACGCGCGAAGATACGGGTACTGCTGGGGCACTGTCGTATCCCAGGCGGCAACCTCCTCGCGGGCGAGCCGACGCTGCTCCGGGTGTGTGGACAGCAGTGCCAGAGCGCGACTGGCGGCGATGCCCGCCGCATCGAAAGCGAAGAGCCAGTGCGGTATCTGGCCGACCGGGTCGATGGCCCCTCCGGCCGGTAGGGCGGCCAGGGAACTGACCACTGATCCAGGCTCGGCCTTGTCGACGTAGGAGTACAGGCTTTCGATGAACCGGTCACGGAGCTTGCGTGGCGGTGGAATGAAATAAGACCAATTGCCGTTGGCCCGAAGCTTGTGTAGCTGATCGGTGACCGCGTGGTCGTCGCGAGCCGACTTTCCCAGGACGATCTGGCGGACCATCCGCCACCACGTGCGGGTGAACTCGTCGTTGTCGAGTGTTCCCTTCGACTGCGCGGACGTCAGCAGGGCGGCGATCTCGTGCCGGATCACCTCGACCATCGGATCGGCCAGGTGATGCATCGCGTGTGAGGTGTCGAGAGCCTCCTCGTTGATGCGCCTTCGTTGCTGTCGAACGTGTCCCTCCGAGATCAGCACGCCGTGCGGTTGGAAGGGCGACAGTGCACCCTTCTTCTCCCGGTTGGCGGGGTTGAACGGTTCGGGTGTGCCGTCGAGGACTCGACCCGCATCGTCGCCGGTCAACACTACTGCCAGCCGCCGCTTCGGAAGCTGTAGTTGCAGCGGTCCCGGCCCATAGCGCTCCCGCAGCCGGCGCACGAAGGGCACGGTGGGCGCATCGGCGCCGAGTCGCTCCAGGACGGCCATCATCGAGGGACGCCGCGCGATGACACCGGCAGCGATCGGGGTGAAGCCGAGTACTGCCGCGATGCGAAGTGCCTCGAGTCCCGAAACCGTCGGACCACCCCCGGGGGTGGCGGTCTCGGAGGCACGGTGCTCAACGTCTCGCGCGGTGTTGGTCGCCATGGAGGTCGTGGTACCCGCAGCCGTCATGGGTAAACAGAAGGGGTCCTCGCTCAGGGTCCGTCCGGGCAGGAACTGGCCACCGCGCCGAGTCACACCCCGGGGCAGAGGAACTGACGTGCGCGGTTCCAGAAGGGGAACACCTGGGGGCTGCCGGCCTCCGGATGGTCACGTCGAGCGAGTTCGACGAACTCGAGGATCGTCTTTCCCGACGTCTCCGAGAGTCGGCAGGCTTGGAGGCTCAGCTTCGCCGACGCCGCGAACCCGATGTCCCGCGCGTAGGGCCCGAGGTCGCTGGTATCGACGAAACTGTCGAGCCGTTCTCCCCACTGGTTGTACGAATACTGCAGGTCGAAGTCGCAGCCCGGCGGAAAGAGTTCACGGCAGGTCATCGGTCTGCCGTCGATCATGAACGCCTTGTCCTCCATCGGCCGCGCGGCGGTGTCCTGCGGCGTCCGGGACGTGAAATAGAACAGGGCAACCGCCACAGCGCACAGTGCGAGCACCACCAGCAATGTCGACGCGAAACGCCTCATGGCCGTACCGTCCGTTCGATCGTCGTCGTTCGAGATCGTGTATCCATCCTGACGGATGTGACGCGGCGCCGGTAGCGGTGCTCGACGCCGGTGCGGGTGCTCTGCTGGGCGGCCCCGGGTGGCGCGCTCCACCACCTCGTCCGTGCCGGATCATCGGCGAAAGCAACGCGATCCGGCCGTAGCCGGCCGGTAGCATCGGGTCCGTGACCGACGCGACCGCCCGTCCCAGCCGCCCCACCTCGCTGCGCGTCCTCGTCTACAGCGACGACCCGAACACACGTCGGCAGGTCGTGTCGGCTCTGGGTATGCGTCCGCATCCCGATCTGCCGGATCTCGAGTACGTGGAAGTGGCGACCGGACCGGTGGTGATCCAGCACTTGGATGCGGGCAAAATCGACTTGGCCATCCTGGACGGTGAGGCATCCCCGGTCGGCGGAATGGGGATCGCCAAGCAGTTGAAAGACGAGATCGACCCGTGCCCGCCCGTGCTCGTGCTGACCGGGCGAGCTGACGACGCGTGGCTGGCCAACTGGTCGCGGGCCGAGGCTGCGGTTCCTCACCCGATCGACCCGATCAGGCTCGGCGAGGCGGTCGTCGCGCTGCTCCGCACGCGTATCTCGTCTTAGGGTCGGCTCTCCGAACCTCGCTTCTCGGGACGGGTGCCATCAGTGCATGAAATCCGCTTGACCAGCATCTTTGCCCTGTGACCTGCCCTGCGTGAGCTGTCGTGTGACCGATGCGGCCCTGGGGAATTACACCCGCGTAAATCTCTGGGGAACTGCGGGCGCTGAAACCGAGACAAGATCGCCGAAACCGGTAGTCTGTGTCTCAACTCACATATCTACGCGCTGAGGGATTCTCGGCTCGAGGAGATGGGGTATCGCGGCCAGGCTTCGCAGGGAGGTGCTCAGCGCATGAACGTCTACGTGCCGATTCTCGTGCTCGGAGCAATTGCTGTCGCATTCGCGGTCGTATCGGTGATCTTGGCGTCGGTTGTCGGTCCGAAGCGCTACAACCGGGCCAAGCTCGACGCCTACGAATGCGGAATCGACCCCACCCCGCAACCGGTGGGTGGCGGCCGTTTTCCCGTGAAGTACTACCTGACCGCCATGTTGTTCATCATTTTCGATATCGAGATCGTGTTCCTTTATCCGTGGGCGATCCATTTCGATGCCCTCGGCTTCTTCGGTCTCGTTGCTATGGCTCTCTTCATTTTCAGCGCTGCGGTGGCCTATGTGTACGAGTGGCGGCGGGGCGGTCTCAGTTGGGATTAGGTGTCTTTTCGATCGCTCGCAGCGCTCGCATCTGACGGGCCGCGAAGCGGATGAATAGCGAAACCGGAAGTAGGAAGAGTCGGATATGGGTATCGAGGAGAAGGTGCCGAGCGGCTTTCTGCTGAGCACGGTGGAAGGTCTGGCCGGTTACGTACGGAAGGGCTCCCTGTGGCCCGCGACTTTCGGCCTCGCGTGCTGCGCGATCGAGATGATGGCCACCAGTGCCGGCCGGTTCGATATTGCCCGATTCGGGATGGAAGCATTCCGGGCGTCTCCGCGGCAGGCCGACCTGATGATCGTCGCCGGCCGGGTCAGCCAGAAGATGGCGCCGGTGCTGCGCCAGATCTACGACCAGATGGCGGAGCCGAAGTGGGTGCTGGCAATGGGTGTCTGTGCCTCCTCGGGGGGCATGTTCAACAACTACGCCATCGTCCAGGGCGTCGACCACGTGGTGCCGGTGGACATTTATCTGCCGGGCTGCCCTCCGCGGCCGGAGATGTTGCTGCACGCCATCTTGAAGTTGCACGAGAAGATCCAGGAAATGCCGCTGGGCGTGAACCGTGAAGAGGCGGTACGTGCGGCGGAGGAGGCCGCCCTGGCCGTCACTCCGACGATCGAGATGAAGGGCCTACTCCGATGACCGCAGAAAGCGAACCGAGCCGTGTGGCTGTGTTGTGCTCGGCCCGCGGAGCCTGGACTGAGGAGCGAGGGAGCGTAGCGAGTGAGTGACGAGGGAAGGGTTCGCGATACAGGCCGAGCACCCGCGAGCGAAGCGAGCAGTGTTTCTGAAGTGATCAGCGTTCGCCGCGGGATGTTCGGTGTGCGGGGCAGTGGGGATACGTCGGGGTATGGGCGGTTGGTGAGTCCGGTGGCGTTGCCGGGCAGTTCTCCTCGCCCGTTTGGTGGGTATTTCGATGAGGTGGCGGATGCCCTTGGGGCGGCGTTGGCGGAGCGGGGTGTGGGGGACGCGATCGAGCGGGTTGTCGTTTTCCGGGATGAGTTGACGTTCCATGTTCGCCGGGAGTTTTTGCGGGAGGTGGCGCGGGCGTTGCGGGATGATCCGTCGTTGCGTTTCGAGTTGTGTTTGGGGGTCAGTGGGGTGCATTACCCGCAGGAGGTGGGTCGGGAGCTGCATGCGGTGTATCCGTTGATGTCGATTACGCATAATCGCCGGGTTCGTGTGGAGGTGGCGTTGCCGGATGCGGATCCGCATGTGCCGTCGTTGTATGGGGTGTATCCGACGAATGATTGGCATGAGCGGGAGGCGTTCGACTTTTTCGGCATTGTGTTCGATGGTCATCCGTCGTTGACTCGGATCGAGATGCCTGATGACTGGTCGGGTCATCCGCAGCGGAAGGACTATCCGCTGGGCGGTATTCCTGTGGAGTTCAAGGGTGCGGAGATAGCGCCGCCCGATGAGCGGAGGGGGTACAACTGATGGGCGAGGGTGGGGCGCGGGCGGAGCGACCGGAGGTGATGGTCACTGTCGCCGGGCAGGATTGGGACGAGATCCTCGCGGCGGCGAGGGTGCCTGCGGAGGGTACCGCGCAGGGGACGGGCGAGGAGCGGATCGTCGTCAACATGGGACCTCAGCATCCCTCTACGCATGGTGTTTTGAGGCTCATCCTGGAGATCGAGGGTGAGACGGTCACCGAGGCGCGCTGTGGAATCGGCTACTTGCACACGGGGATCGAGAAGAACCTGGAGTACCGCAATTGGACTCAGGGTGTCACGTTCGTGACGCGGATGGATTATTTGTCTCCGTTTTTCAATGAGGCGGCGTACTGCCTGGGCGTGGAGAAGTTGCTGGGTGTCACCGACGAGATCCCGGAGCGGGCCACGGTTGTCCGGGTGATGCTGATGGAACTCAACCGCATTTCGTCGCATTTGGTGGCGTTGGCGACGGGTGGCATGGAATTGGGTGCCGTCACCGCGATGTTGTTCGGTTTCCGTGAGCGGGAGCTGATTCTGGATGTTTTCGAGACCATCACCGGTCTTCGGATGAATCATGCTTTCATCCGGCCGGGTGGGTTGGCTCAGGATCTTCCGGCCGGTGCTGTCGAGAAGGTTCGTGAGTTGCTGACGGTGCTGCCGTCACGGATTCGGGATATGGAGAACCTGCTCAACGAGAACCGGATCTGGAAGGCCCGCACCGAGGGGATCGGCTATTTGGATCTCACGGGTTGTATGGCGCTGGGGATCACCGGTCCGATGCTTCGTGCCACCGGTTTGCCGCACGACCTGCGGAAGTCGGAACCTTACTGTGGGTACGAGAATTATGAGTTCGACGTCTGTACCCATACCGGTTGTGATGCGTACGGCCGGTATCTGATTCGGGTGGACGAGATGAAGGAGTCGCTCAAGATCGTCGAGCAGTGCCTCGACCGGTTACGCCCCGGGCCCATCATGATCGAGGACAGGAAGATCGCCTGGCCGGCGGATCTGGCGTTGGATCGTGACGGATTGGGAAACTCCACCAGGCACGTGCGCAAGATCATGGACACCTCGATGGAGGGGTTGATCCACCATTTCAAGTTGGTGACCGAGGGTTTCCGGGTGCCGCCCGGCCAGGTCTATGTGGCGGTGGAATCGCCGCGAGGAGAACTGGGCGTGCACATGGTCAGCGACGGTGGCACCCGCCCGTATCGGGTGCACTACCGCGACCCCTCGTTCACCAACCTGCAGGCGGTGGCCGCCATGTGTGAGGGCGGCATGGTGTCGGACGTGATCGCCGCGGTCGCCAGCATCGATCCCGTCATGGGCGGAGTGGACCGATGAGCGCCCTGCCGAGAAGTCAGAGTCCGGCGCCGGCGACCGCAGCAAGCAAGAGCACACCGGTGTTCGTGGAGTTCGGACCACGGCCCGAGGAGAACAACCAGCTCGTGTGGCCGGGTGCGCGGGAGAGTTATCCGCCGGAGGTGCGGGCAAGGCTGGACGGAGAGGCCGCGGAGATCATCGGCCGCTACCCGAAGCCCGGGGCGGGGCCAGGAGAGCGACCGCAGAACACTGCCCGGTCCGCGTTGCTGCCCCTGCTGCACCTGGTGCAGGCGGAGGACGGGTACATCAGTCCGGCGGGTGTGGACTTCTGCGCCGATCAGCTCGGTCTCACCGGGGCCGAGGTGGCGGCGGTGGCCACCTTCTATTCGATGTACCGGCGCTCTCCGACCGGCGACTACTTCGTCGGGGTCTGTACCAACACATTGTGCGCGATCATGGGCGGTGACGCGATCCTTGCGGCGCTCGAGGATCACCTCGGTGTGCGACCGGGTGAGACGACGCCGGACGGCAAGGTCACGGTGGAGCACATCGAATGCAACGCGGCCTGCGACTTTGCTCCTGTGGTGATGGTCAACTGGGAATTTTTCGACAACCAGACCCCGGAGTCGGCCCGCACGCTGGTGGATTCGCTGCGATCCGGTGAGAAGGTGACACCCAGCCGGGGAGCGCCGCTGTGCACGTTCCGCGAGACAGCTCGCGTGCTCGCCGGATTCCCCGACGAGCGACCGGGAGCGTTGGAAGCCGGCGGCGGCGCCGGCCCTGCCACCCTGGCCGGGTTGCACGTCGCCCGAGAACTCGACATGGATGCGCCTTCCCCGCCGGCCGGGCCGTCGGGGTCGGGGCCGCACGCCGAGATCGGCAAGCCGTTGGCGACGGAGTCGACGAAGGACAAGCCGGCTCCCGCACCGTCCGAGCCGACGCCGCCGCATCAATCCACCTCCGGGACCGACCCGACACGTAAGGGAGACTGAGGTGCCGCTGACTCCTGTCCTCAGCCGGTACTGGGACGACCCCCAGTCCTGGACTCTCGACACCTACCACCGCCACGACGGGTACGAGGCGCTGCGCAAAGCGCTGAAGATGCAGCCGGACGAGGTCATCGACACGATCAAGGACTCGGGACTGCGGGGTCGTGGTGGTGCCGGATTCCCGACCGGGGTGAAGTGGGGTTTCATTCCACAGGACGACGCCAAACCGCACTATCTGGTGGTCAATGCGGATGAATCCGAGCCCGGCACCTGCAAGGACATTCCGTTGATGCTGGCCACCCCACACGCACTCGTCGAGGGCGTCATCATCGCCGCGTACGCCATTCGCGCCAGTCACGCCTTCATCTATCTGCGCGGTGAAGTGGTGCCTGTGCTGCGTCGCCTGCAAGCCGCGGTATCCGAGGCGTACGCCGCCGGGTACCTGGGCCGCAACATTCTCGGCAGCGGGTACGACCTCGACCTCGTCGTCCACGCGGGCGCCGGCGCGTACATTTGCGGTGAGGAAACTGCTCAACTCGATTCCCTGGAAGGCCGTCGCGGACAACCCCGTTTGCGCCCCCCATTCCCCGCGGTGGCCGGGTTGTACGCCTGCCCGACGGTCGTCAACAACGTCGAATCGATCGCGAGCGTGCCGCCGATTCTGCAGAACGGGGTCGAGTGGTTCCGTTCGATGGGCACCGAAAAGTCACCCGGTTTCACTCTCTATTCGCTGTCCGGACACGTCAGCCGGCCCGGGCAGTACGAGGCGCCGCTCGGCATCACGTTGCGGGAGCTCTTGGAATATGCGGGGGGAATACGCGCCGGGCATCAGCTGAAATTCTGGACCCCGGGTGGTTCGTCGACCCCGATGTTCACCGACGAGCACCTCGACGTTCCGCTCGACTACGAAGGCGTGGGTGCTGCAGGATCAATGCTCGGCACCAAGGCTTTACAGCTGTTCGACGAAACCACCTGTGTGGTGCGCGCGGTGCTGCGCTGGACCGAATTCTATGCCCACGAATCATGCGGCAAGTGCACGCCCTGCCGGGAAGGTACGTACTGGCTGGTGCAGATTTTGCAGCGACTCGAAAGCGGGGGCGGTTCCGAGACCGACCTCGAGAAGTTGCTCGACATTTCCGACAACATCCTCGGAAAGTCGTTCTGCGCCCTCGGTGACGGAGCGGCAAGCCCGATCATGTCTTCCCTGAAGTACTTCCGGGACGAGTATCTCGCGCACTTCGAACAGGGCGGCTGCCCATTCGATCCGCACCAGTCAACTCTCATGGCAGGAGTTCCCGCGTGACAGCCCAGGTGCCTGCGAGCGCAGCGAGCAAAGACGCACCCCCAGTGCCCACGAACGAGGTGAGCCTTGTCATCGACGGCGTCGATCTCAGCGTTCCCAAGGGCACGTTGGTCATTCGTGCCGCCGAGCTTGCCGGTATCCAGATTCCGCGTTTCTGTGATCACCCGCTGCTCGATCCGGTCGGCGCATGCCGACAGTGTCTGGTCGACGTGGAGGGGCAGCGGAAGCCGTTGGCCTCCTGCACGACCACCGTCACCGACGGCATGGTGGTTCGCACTCAGCTCACCTCGGCTGCCGCCGACAAGGCGCAGAAGGGTGTGATGGAGTTGTTGCTGATCAACCATCCGCTCGACTGCCCGGTCTGCGACAAGGGCGGCGAGTGTCCTCTGCAGAATCAGGCCATGTCGAACGGGCGTACGGAGTCTCGTTTCGAAGAAGTCAAACGCACCTTTCCCAAGCCGATCCCACTGTCCTCGCAGGTGTTGCTGGACCGGGAGCGGTGCGTGCTCTGTGCCCGGTGCACGCGTTTCTCCCAGCAGGTTGCCGGCGATCCGTTCATCGAACTTCAGGAGCGGGGTGCGCTGCAGCAGGTCGGCATCTATGCCAAGGAACCGTTCGAGTCGTATTTTTCCGGCAACACCGTACAGATTTGTCCGGTCGGTGCGCTGACCGGTGCCGCCTACCGGTTCCGGGCGCGTCCGTTCGACCTCGTCTCCAGCCCGAGTGTCTGCGAGCACTGCTCGAGCGGTTGCGCGCAGCGCACCGACGATCGCCGCGGCAAAGTGCTACGACGGTTGGCCGGTGACGATCCGGAGGTCAACGAGGAATGGAATTGCGACAAGGGGCGGTGGGCCTTTACCTACGCCACCGAGAGCGACCGTCTCACTACCCCATTGGTTCGCGATGACACGGGTGCTCTGGTGCCGGCTTCGTGGCCGGAAGCCCTTTCGGTCGCGGCCCGGGGGTTGGCGGCCGCGCGCGGAAATGCGGGGGTTCTCGTCGGCGGGCGGGCCACGGTAGAAGACGCGTACGCCTACGCCAAATTCGCCCGGGTTGCGCTCGATTCCAATGACATCGACTTCAGGATTCGCGCGCATTCGGCAGAAGAGGCCGAGTTCCTGGCGGCACGGGTCGCGGGCCGCGGACTGGAAGTGACCTACGACGATCTGGAGAAGGCACCGGCCGTCCTGCTCGTCGCGTTCGAGCCCGAAGAGGAGTCGCCCATCATCTTCTTGCGGCTCCGCAAGGCCGTACGCAAGAGCGGGCACAGCGTGTACTCGATTGCGCCCTTCACCACCCGCAGTCTGACGAAAATGTCAGGCCGGTTGCTGCGTGCGGTGCCGGGAGAGGAGGCGGCGTTGCTCGACGCGCTCGTCTCCCACCCGGAGACGAGACTCGACGAACAGGGCGCGGCACTCGCGGAGGCGTTGCGCCAATCCGGTGCGGTCATCCTGGTCGGTGAGCGCCTTGCGACCGTTCCCGGTGGGCTCTCCGCCGCCGCGCGCCTCGCCGACGCCACGGGAGCTCGCCTGGCATGGGTGCCGCGGCGGGCCGGTGAACGGGGTGCGGTCGACGCAGGCGTCCTGCCCACACTTCTACCCGGGGGTCGGCCTCTCGACGATCCGGAGTCCCGTCGACAGGTGGCGGAAATGTGGAACGTGCACGAACTGCCGTCGACTCCCGGTCGTGGAACAGCAGAAATTCTGGCCGCGGCAGCAGCAGGCACGCTCGGTGCACTGGTGATTGCCGGGGTAGAGGTCAGCGATCTGCCCGATCCGCGGGCCGCCCTGTCGGCAGTCGAGGCGGCGGACTTCGTCGTCAGTCTGGAATTGCGCAGCAGCGAGGTGACCGAGCGGGCGGACGTGGTCTTCCCCGTGGCACCAGTGGTGGAGAAACCGGGCACCTTCCTCGACTGGGAGGGTAGGCCGCGCGTGTTCGAGGCGGCCCTGCGCGGGACAGGGGCCATGCCCGACCAACGGGTCCTCGATGCCCTCGCTTCCGAGATGAACATCCGGCTCGGACTGCCGGATGCTGCGGCGGCACGCGCGGAACTGGGGCGGCTCGACCGCTGGGACGGGGAGCGACCGGCCGGGCCCGCGTATTCTCCGCGGGCGACGCCCCAGGCCGGACCCGGTGAAGCGGTTCTGGCAACTTGGCGGATGCTCCTCGATTCCGGACGTCTGCAGGACGGGGAACCCCATCTGGCCGGGACCGCTCGAACACCGGTTGTCCGGTTGTCGGCCGCGTCGGCCGCCGAAATCGGTGCCGCCGAGGGTTCCTCGGTAACCGTGAGCACCGACCGGGGATCGGTCACCCTCCCGCTGGTTGTCACCGATCTGCCCGATCGAGTGGTGTGGCTTCCCCTCAACTCGCCGGAATCCGCAGTCTTCCGGCAACTCGCAGCCCCGATGGGAAGCGTCGTCCGCGTCGCGAACGCCGTCGGTGCCGAGGCGACGCGGTCGTCGCCGACGAATGCGCCCGAGGAGGTCTCGTGACCGTTCTGTCGCTCGACTATCCCGACCCGACGTTGTTCGGCCACGACCCGTGGTGGCTGACCCTCGGGAAGGCCCTCGCCGTCTTCGTGTTCCTCATCCTGACTCCGCTGATCGCGATCCTCGCCGAGCGCAAGGTCATGGCCCGGATGCAGATGCGGATCGGCCCCAATCGGGTGGGACCCGGGGGCATGCTGCAGAGCCTCGCCGACGGGGTCAAGCTGGCGCTGAAGGAGGGCATCACCCCGAAAGGCGTCGACAAGCCTATTTATCTGCTTGCGCCGATCATCGCCGCGGTGCCCGCGTTCATGGCCTTCGCCGTCATCCCGTTCGGCCCGGAAGTCTCGATCCTCGGCCACCGCACGGCACTTCAGCTGACCGACCTCCCCGTGGCCGTCCTCTACGTCCTGGCGGTCACCTCGGTCGGCGTCTACGGGATCGTCTTGGCCGGGTGGGCGTCGGGCTCCACGTACCCACTGCTCGGTGGGCTGCGCTCGACCGCGCAGGTGATCTCGTACGAGATCGCGATGGCGCTGTCGTTCGCCGCCGTGTTCCTGCATGCGGGCACGATGTCCACGTCGGGGATCGTGGCGGCGCAAGACCGAATCTGGTACGTCTTTCTGTTGCTCCCCTCATTCCTCATCTATGTCACCTCGATGGTGGGGGAGACGAACCGCGCCCCGTTCGACCTGCCCGAGGCCGAGGGCGAACTCGTCGGCGGATTCCACACCGAGTACTCCTCGCTGAAATTCGCCATGTTCATGCTCGCCGAATACGTGAACATGGTGACGGTGTCAGCGCTCGCCACCACCTTGTTCCTCGGTGGCTGGCATGCGCCGTGGCCCTTCAACATGTGGGACGGCGCCAATTCGGGCTGGCTGCCCGTGCTGTGGTTCACCCTGAAGGTCTGGGGATTCCTGTTCGTGTTCATCTGGTTGCGGGGCACGCTTCCGCGACTGCGCTACGACCAGTTCATGAACATGGGCTGGAAGATACTGATACCGGTGTCGCTGGTGTGGATCATGATCGTCGCGACGGTGCGGGCCTTCCGCAACGAAGGGTACGACTTCTGGCCGGTCGCCCTCGTCACCGCCGGTGTGATCCTCGGGCTGGTGGTGTTCGCCATGCTGTGGAACCGACTCCGACGCAGGCAAACCCGTGTACCCGACCACGATGCGACGCGCGGAGCCGGAGAAGACGTTCCTGCGGCTGGCACGTTCGACCCCATGGCCGGAGGTTTCCCGGTGCCGCCGTTGCCCGGCCAGCGCTCACCGGTGCCCCCACGCACCCCCGTCACCGTGGGTCGTTCCGCAGGCTCCGCTCGAATGAACAGGGAGGACAGCGATGTCTAAGTTCCTCGACCCCATTGCCGGTTTCGGAGTGACGTTCTCGACGATGTTCAAGAAACCGAACACCGAGTACTACCCGGAGGAGAAGACCCCGACCGCTCCCCGCTACCACGGCCGGCACCAGCTCAACCGTCACCCGGACGGGTTGGAGAAGTGCATCGGGTGCGAACTGTGCGCCTGGGCGTGCCCCGCCGACGCCATCTATGTGGAGGGTGCCGACAACACGGCGTCGGAGCGCTATTCACCGGGTGAGCGGTACGGCCGGGTGTATCAGATCAACTACCTGCGCTGCATCGGCTGTGGGCTCTGCATCGAAGCGTGCCCCACACGGGCGCTGACGATGACCAACGAGTATGAAATGGCCGACGACAACCGGGCCGATCTCATCTACGACAAGGACCGGCTACTCGCGCCTCTCCAGCCGGACATGACGGCCCCGCCGCACCCGATGGCTCCCGGCACCACCGCGGAGGACTACTACCGCGGCACCGTGACGGCGGCGGCGCCCGCAGACACACCTGCCGCGGAAGCCGAAGACGACGAACGGCAGGTCGAGGTGAGCGAGACGATCAGGAAAGAAGAGGCGCGGTGGTGACTTCCCTGTCTTCCGCCATCCTGGCCGCGGAGCCCCTCACCCGGACGTCGACGGGGGAGGCCGTCCAATTCTGGATCCTCGGCGCGGTGGTGGTCATCGGTGCTGTGGGAATGGTCATTGCGCCGAAGGCGGTGTACTCGGCCATCTTCCTCGCCATGACGATGATCATCCTGGCCATCTTCTACATCGCCCAGGGTGCACTGTTCCTCGGTGTCGTGCAGGTCGTGGTTTACACCGGCGCCGTCATGATGCTGTTCCTCTTCGTGCTCATGCTCGTCGGCGTCGACTCGTCCGACTCGCTGGTCGAAACGATACGAGGCCAGCGGACCGCCGCGATAGCAGCGGCAATCGGGTTCGGACTCCTCCTGATCGGCGGCCTCGGCAATGCGTCGACGCAGTGGGCGCGCTCGGCCGAAGGGCCCGGCTTCACCGATCTGGAGCAGGCCAACGCCGGCGGGAATGTCGAGGGCCTCGCCGAGCTGATCTTCCTGCAGTACGTCTGGGCCTTCGAACTGACCGGTGCATTGCTGATCACCGCAACCATCGGCGCCATGGTGCTGGCCCATCGCGAGCGGTTCGACACCCGCAAGGGGCAGCGCGAGCTGTCCCAGGACCGCTTCCGTCGATGGGCGGAACGGACCGTCGGCGACACCCCCGACGCCCACGTCACCCCCCTACCGAGTCCGGGTGTCTACGCACGGCACAACGCCGTCGACATGCCGGCCCTGCTGCCGGACGGTTCGTATTCACGGCTGTCGGTCAGCCGGGTGCTTCACCAGCGCGGACGTCACCCCATCGGAGCCGTGCCCGAAGAGAACAACGGCGAGGGGATCCCGCGGGCACAGTCCACAGCGTTCGGTGAGGAGGGCACACGATGAACCCGGAAAACTACCTGTATCTGTCCGCCCTGCTGTTCACGATCGGCGCGGCGGGGGTGCTTCTCCGACGCAACGCCATCGTCGTGTTCATGTGCATCGAATTGATGCTCAACGCCACCAACCTGGCCTTCGTCACCTTCTCCCGGATGCACGGCAACCTCGACGGGCAAGTCTTCGCGTTCTTCACCATGGTCGTCGCAGCGGCCGAAGTGGTGGTCGGACTGGCGATCATCATGACCATCTTCCGCTCGCGCCGATCGGCCTCGGTCGACGACGCCAACCTGCTGAGGTACTGACATGAGTGGGGGGATTGCGTCGCTGGTCTGGCTGCTGCCCGCACTACCGCTCTTCGGTGCTGCCGTCTTGCTCTTGACAGGCCGCCGCAGCAACAGGTGGGGACACCTGCTCGGGTGCGGAACCGCGCTGGCCGCCTTCGCGCTGGGCCTCGCGCTCTTCGTCGACATGCTGCGCGCGGACGAAGCCGATCGCGCGGTACACCAAAACCTGTTCAGCTGGGTTCCCGTGGCAGGCCTGCAAGTCGACTTCGGACTCCAACTCGACCAGCTGTCCATCTGTTTCGTGCTGCTGATCACCGGCGTCGGTTCGCTGATCCATATCTATTCCATCGGCTACATGGCCCACGGCCCCGATCCCGCCGGCCGCACCACCGGCCCCGCGCCTGACCACCTCGTGCACTCCGCAGGCTCCGCGCCTGACCACCTCGGGCACTCCGCAGGCTCCGCGCCTGGTCGGCGCCTGTTCTTCGCCTACCTCAACCTGTTCCTCGCCGCGATGCTCCTGCTGGTGCTCGCCGACAATTACCTCGGCCTGTATGTGGGCTGGGAGGGCGTCGGTCTCGCTTCCTATCTGCTCATCGGCTTCTGGCAGTACAAGCCGACGGCAGCGACCGCCGCGAAGAAGGCTTTCGTGGTCAACCGGGTGGGCGACATGGGGTTGGCCGTCGCGATGATGATCATGTTCGCGACCTTCGGCACGATCTCCTTCGCCGGGGTGTTCGGCGGCGCGGAGGCTGCGGGTCAGAACATCACCACAGCAATCGGATTGACGCTTCTCCTCGCCGCCTGCGGCAAGTCGGCGCAGCTGCCGCTGCAATCGTGGCTCGGCGACGCCATGGAGGGACCCACCCCCGTGTCGGCCCTCATCCACGCTGCCACCATGGTCACCGCCGGTGTCTACCTCATCGTCCGGTCCGGGCCGATCTTCGACCTGGCACCCACCGCTCAATTGGCCGTCGTCACCGTCGGAGCCGCCACCCTGCTGTTCGGGGCGATCATCGGCTGCGCAAAGGACGACATCAAGAAGGCGCTGGCCGCCTCCACCATGAGTCAAATCGGATACATGGTGCTGGCCGCCGGACTCGGTCCGGCCGGATACGCATTCGCGATCATGCTGCTGCTGGCCCACGGCTTCTTCAAGGCCGGACTGTTCCTCGGAGCCGGCTCGGTGATGCACGCCATGAACGACGAGACCGATATGCGCCGCTACGGCGGACTCCGCAGCGTCATGCCGATCACCTTCGCAACGTTCGGTCTCGGATACCTGGCGATCATCGGAATTCCGCCCTTCGCCGGGTTTTTCGCCAAGGACCCGATCATCGAGGTGGCCTTCGCTGCCGGGGGCGTCAAGGGCGTGATCCTCGGGACCGCAGCACTGCTCGGCGCCGGAATCACTGCCTTCTACATGACCCGAGTCATGCTCCTGACGTTCTTCGGGGATCGGCGTTGGGCGGCCGACGCACATCCGCACGAGTCGCCCCGGGTCATGACGATTCCGATGATCGTCCTCGCGGTCGGTTCGGTCGGTTCCGGTGCGGCACTGGCCATCGGGTCGTCGTTGGTGAACTGGCTGGAGCCCGTCGTCGGCGCTCACCACGAAGAAGCAGCGATCCCGGTGTGGATGATGACCGTCCTCATCCTGGTGGTCGTACTCGCCGGTGTTGCCGCGGCCTATCGGCAATATGCCGCGAGGGAAGTGCCCGACACCGCGCCGGTAGCGGTCTCCCCGCTGACCGTCGCAGCACGCAACGACCTTTACGGTGACACGGTCAACGAGGCGATGGTGATGCGCCCCGGCCAGCACTTGACCCGGCTACTGCTGTACTTCGACAACAAGGGCGTCGACGGGGTGGTCAACGGCTTCGCCGCCGCAGTGAGTGCGGGGTCGGGGTTGATCAGGCGCCTGCAGACCGGGTTTGTCCGGTCGTACGCACTGTCCATGTTCACAGGTGCGGCACTCGTGGTCGCCACGATGATGCTGGTGAGGCTGTGGTGAACAACTTTCCCTGGCTGACGGTCCTGTGGCTGCTACCGATGGTCGGCGCCGCTGTGGTTCTGGCAGTGCCTGCGCCCAGACGGCACCTCGCCAAGTCGATTGCCCTGGGTGTTTCGGTAGCCGTTCTCGTTCTCGCGTGCGGGCTCGCGGCCGGATTCGATGCGGGCGGCGAGCAGTATCAGTTCGTCGAGTCCCATTCGTGGATACCGGCATTCGGTACCGGATACACCCTGGGCCTGGACGGCATCGCGCTTGTGTTGGTGCTGTTGACCGCGGTGCTGGTACCGCTGCTGATACTGGCGGGCTGGAACGACGGCCACGACGCCCCCGACTACACGCAGCGGCGGGTGGCCCATACGTATGTGGCGCTGATCCTGATGGTCGAGGCGATGGTGCTGGTGTCGTTCACCGCCCTCGACATCCTGCTCTTCTACGTGTTCTTCGAAGCGATGCTCATCCCGATGTACTTCCTCATCGGGGGCTTCGGCGGGGCACGCCGCTCGTATGCCGCGGTGAAGTTCCTGTTGTACAATCTGTTCGGTGGCCTGATCATGCTCGCCGCAGTGATCGGCCTGTATGTCGTGACCGCCGACGGGGGCACCGGAACTTTCGACTTCAGAGAGGTCGTGGCAGCCGCATCCGCGGGGGAACTCGGTGCCGACCCCGCCGTGCTCAATGCACTGTTCCTCGGGTTCATGTTCGCCTTCGCCGTCAAGGCGCCGCTGTGGCCGTTCCACTCCTGGCTCCCCGACGCGGCTGTGGAGGCGACCCCGGCGAGCGCGGTGCTGATGATGGCCGTCGTCGACAAGGTGGGCACCTTCGCGATGCTGCGGTACTGCCTCCAACTGTTCCCCGAGGCGTCCGCGACGTTCGCGCCACTGATCGCCACGCTGGCGGTCATCGGCATCCTCTACGGCGCGGTGCTCGCCATCGGCCAGACCGACATGATGCGGCTGATCGCGTACACGTCGATCTCGCATTTCGGGTTCATCATCCTCGGCATCTTCGCCATGACCAGTCAGGGTCAGGCCGGCTCGACGCTCTACATGGTCAACCACGGGATCTCCACTGCCGCATTGTTCCTCATCGCCGGATTCCTGATCTCCCGCCGTGGCACGCGCCTCATCGACGCCTACGGCGGCGTACAGAAGGTGGCACCCGTTCTGGCCGGCACCTTCCTCGTCGCCGGCCTCGCGACGCTGTCCCTGCCCGGGCTGGCACCCTTCGTCAGTGAATTCCTCGTCCTCGTCGGCACGTACCCGCGCTACCAGGTTGCCGCCGTATTCGCGGCCGGTGCACTCGTCCTCTCCGCCGTCTACGTGCTGTGGCTGTACCAGCGGATGATGACCGGTCCGATCACCGAGGACAACGAGAAGGTTCGGGACCTCGTGCCCCGTGAACTCGCTGTGGTCGCACCCCTCATCGCTCTCCTGATCATCCTCGGTGTGTATCCCAAGCCCGCCCTGGACGTGATCACCCCCGCCGTCGGTCAGATCCTCACGACGATCGACCGTCAGGACCCGGCGCCCACTGTTCCCACCGACCCCCGCAGCGGCTCCGTAGCCGAGCAGGCACCGGACGGAGGTACTCACCCATGAGTGCTCGTACATATTGGGTCGGGCGTTCCGACACCTTCCTCGCCCAGAGTCCGGCGCCGCCCGCCCCGGACATCGAGTACGGCCAGCTTTCCCCGATGCTCATCGTGTTCGGCGTCGCCGTGGCCGCCGTGCTCGTCGAGGCCTTCCTGCCGCGCCGAGCCCGGTACACGAGTCATCTCGTTCTCAGCCTCGGTGGTCTCGCGGCGGCGTTCGTCGCTGTCGTCCTGCTCGCGGGAACACGTAGCTCCGCGGTCATGGGCGCCGTGATCATCGACGGACCCACCCTGTTCCTGCAAGGAACCATTCTGCTGGTCTCGATTCCGGCAATCCTGCTGATTGCCGAGCGAGGTCTCGACCGGATGCGGATGTCGGCCGGTGTGGCCGTGAGTGCCGGCCGGTCAACTGCCGACGACGACGTGGTGGCGGATGCCTTCGCCCCTCAAGCCGCGGCCCTTCCCGGGAGTGCAGCCGAACGGGAGGCTGAGGAGGCGGGCGCCGCCCAGACCGAGGTCTTCCCCCTCACATTGCTCGCGATCGGCGGGATGCTGCTCTTTCCGGCTGCGGGCGACCTTCTCACCATGTTCGTCGCCCTCGAGGTGCTGTCGCTGCCGCTGTACCTGCTGTGCGGACTGGCCCGCCGCCGTCGCCTGCTGTCCCAGGAGGCCGCGCTCAAGTACTTCCTCCTCGGCGCCTTCTCCTCGGCGTTCTTTCTCTACGGAGTGGCACTGCTCTACGGCTACGCCGGGACCGTCCGACTGGCGGGAATCGCCGATGCCGTCGCCGACCGTTCCGGGAACGAGGGGCTGGCCCTGATCGGCACCGGACTGCTCGCTGTCGGATTGTTGTTCAAAGTCGGTGCGGTGCCGTTCCATTCGTGGATACCGGACGTTTACCAGGGTGCTCCTACCTCGATCACCGCGTTCATGGCGGCTGCGACCAAGATTGCGGCCTTCGGCGCGATGCTCCGCATCTTCTACGTCGCACTCCCCGGTCTCCGCGACGACTGGCGGCCCATGCTGTGGGTGGTCGCCATCCTCACCATGGTCGTCGGTGCCGTCCTGGCGGTGACTCAGACCGACGTGAAACGCATGCTCGCGTACTCGTCGATTACGCACGCCGGCTTCATCCTCACGGGTCTCATCGCCGCCAATGACGCCGGGTTGTCGTCGACGATGTTCTACCTCCTCGCCTACGGTTTCAGCACCCTGGGCGCCTTCGCGGTGGTCACCCTCGTCCGGGACGCCGACGGAGAGGTCACGGAGATGTCGCGCTGGGCGGGACTGGGTAGACGTTCACCCCTCGTCGGGGTGGTGTTCGCGATGTTCCTGCTCGCTTTCGCCGGTATCCCCTTGACCAGTGGATTCGTCGGCAAGTTCGCGGTCTTTCAAGCCGCGATCGAGGGCGGCGCCACCCCGCTCGTCCTCGTCGGCGTCGTGAGCAGCGCCATCGCGGCGTTCTTCTACGTGCGCGTCATCGTGCTGATGTTCTTCTCGGAGCCGGGGGACGACGCGCCCACCGTGGTGATCCCCAGCGTGCTGACCACCGCCGCCGTCGCCGTCTCCGCCGTGGTCACCATCGCGCTGGGCATTCTTCCGCAGACGGCGCTCGATATCGCAGAGCAGGCGGCAGTGTTCGTGCGCTGAGCCGGGACACCGATCCGCCTGGGAACGACGGATGTGTCGCGCTCAGAAAATGGTCCCGAGATTGCCCTGCAACAGGGCCGACACTACATACAGCACAATGACCAGCGGATAGTACAAGTTCACGGCTGTCACCTCCATGGGAGCCCGGTCGTTCGTGGTCGTGCGACGACCACCGGATGAGTACCCACTTGCCGCCCGGCATACGAGTGCACTGCATCACGATTCGGTACCCCGCCCCGCACCGGGAAGGAGGCGTCTCGAGGCCTCGCCGTAACGTGCGAAGGCCGCACCCGAAACGATCGGATGCGGCCTTGCGTTACGTCTGGATCCTTAGACGGGATGCACGTTCTGGGCTTGCGGGCCCTTCTGTCCCTGGCCGACCTCGAACTCCACACGCTGGTTCTCGTCGAGCGACTTGTAGCCGCTGCCCGAGATCTCCGAGTAGTGAACGAAAAGGTCGGCGCTGCCGTCATCCGGTGCGATGAACCCGAATCCCTTTTCGCTGTTGAACCACTTCACAACACCCTGCGCCATACCGTTAACTCCCTGCAACTGTCCGCCGAACGCTCATATCGAGGTCCGGTCGTACCACCCATACTGCCATCCCCCGGCGCGGAACGAGTGCATTTGCGGACGTTCGACTTCCCGGCGGGGAAAAAATCCACGGTTGCGCACCCCCGCATCACTGCTTCTGCGTGATGTTCACCATCCAGGAGATGCCGAACCGGTCTACGCAGGCGCCGAACTCGTCGCCCCACATCTGCTTCTCCAGGGGGACGGATACCGTGCCGTTCTCCGACAGCTTTGTCCAATAGCCGCGCAGTTCGTCCCCGTCGTCGCCGGAAAGACTCACCGCGATGTTGTCACCGGGATTGTGCGGCATCCCGGGAGGGGTGTCGGCGCCCATCAGCACGAATCCGTTGTCGGCTTCGAGCAGCGAGTGCATGATCTTGTCGCTGCTTTCGGCGTCGGGCGCACCGAATTCTCCGAAGGTGTTGATCGACAGCGAACCGCCGAACACCTCCTTGTAGAATTCCATCGCCTCTCGTGCGTTGCCGCCGAAGCTGATGTACGGGTTGAGACGTGAGGCCATGGCGAAGCTCCTTCTTTGTGCAGAAATTGTTCCTCGTGGCGATCCGACACACCGACGGTACAGCGAAGAGCAGTCACTCGACCCCGGATCCGTGCAGCACCGGATCAGGGCAGCACTGGGTCCGTTTCGGTGGACACCGTCGCGAACGCCCCCCACAGCACCGGTGAGTCGACGATGGCCCGCTCTTCTCGCCACGCCGCCGACCGCTCCCGCTGCCAGTCGCAGAGCGCGCTCACCGCGTCCGGTTGCTCGTGTTCGGAATCGACGGAACACACGGCCGACTGCAGGGGGCGCTCTCGCGGATCTGCGCCGGCCAGGCGTTCGAAGGCGAGGTCGGTGGGCAGAGCCCATCGAGTGGCGGTGACCAGTTCGGCACCGCCGCTGATCATCGCCGAGACCAGCCCCAGCGCCTCACCGAAGCGGAGGTCACCGCCGCTCTCGCAGGCGATCAGGGCGACCCTGCTCGGAATGGGCCACAACTCGGGTCCCGCCACGGGATCGTCGGTAAGGGTGTGCGTTCCCAGCAGTAGATCCTTCGCCGACAGCGGTCGGTGTGCCCGCGTCGCCTCCGCGAACCCGATGGTCTCCGCCCGGCACGCCAGATGCAGTTCGGCGTGCTCACTCTGACCGGACTCGGGCGCCGCTGCGGTCACATGGCCGACGTAGATCAGGCGGCTGGCACCGCGCCGGAGCGCGTCGCCCAGCCAATCCCGGTCTACGTCCTCTCGGCGGAACAGGTCGGCGGGGCCGGTCACGTTCGGCAAGAGCCTGTTCTGCTCGGCGTAGGCGCCGACCTGACGGGACAGGGGAGCGTCACCGGACATCCGGCCCAGCACCGAGCCGAGCACGGAATCCGCGCGATATCCCGGCACCCGTGGATCGAGGACGGCGACGACGGGCCGCTCTCTCGTGTCGAGCCAAGAGCGCGGGACGCGCCCGGGGGCGTGGACGATACTCAGTGGTGCGAGCAGGCTGACGTCGGCGAAATCGATCAGGCGGAGGTGGGCGTCCGGCGCGATCAGTTCCCACGGAACCTGCGCGACGCGAGGTGACGGCTGGATCCGGATGTGAGGCCGTACCCCGCGGGTGTATAACTCGTACAGTTGCGCGGCGAGACCGAACGGGAGAAAAGTCCGCGAAAGCTGCTGCGCCAGTTCATGCTCCCCGTCGTACGTGGCGAGTGCGCCGGCCGTCAGAACGTGTTCGAGTCTCTCCGGATCAGCGGCATCGGGCAACGCGGGTGTCAGGGCGGCGAGAGTCGCGTCCAATTGTGTCGCGGTGACGACCGACACTCCACCGGGATAGCTGTCGCTCGACCACCGCCACGACGTATACAGGTCTCCCGCGTCAGCCATCCGCACGAAGACGGTGGGACGCCCCGACGTCACCACGCCGGAACCGATCGGCTGTCGCGAATCGGCCGCCCGTACCGCTTCTCGGCCTCCGCGATGTACGGCTCGAGCGCAACACGGCCACCGACTGACATCGTGAGCTGCGGTGGCAGCGAAACAGGGAGGCCGGCACCCGCGGCGACCCCGGCCAGCGCGGCACCGAGGTGCAGTGCGGTCGACATGTCGGGAGTGCGGTCGGGAAGGTCGGGCATCACGAGTGGCAACGTCGGCGCCGCGCTGCCGGTGGAGCGGCCGATATCGAGTGCTGTTCGCGCGCAGTGTGCCTCGATGAGATCACCGACGAGAAGGGCGTCACCGCAACCGTAGGAGAGGCGGAAGGCCAACGCCATGGCCGGGTCCGCGACGTGCCGGTTCCACTGCTCGCGCTGAAACCCGTTGGGAAGGGAGTAGCGGACGGCGTCGATGGTGAGGGCCGCGGGCACCGCGAGGTCGACGGCTCGTTTGTGCAGCGCCCCGTCGGGGTCGACGTTCAGCGCCGCTTCCAACAGCGTCGCGTGCCAGACGTCGACCTGTGCGCAGTGCAATCCCAGGTCCAGTTCGGCATACGTTTCGACAGCGGAAGCCAACAGGGCCTCACCCTCGTCTCGCCGGCCGGCGCTGAAAGCCAGTGTCGCCAGACGAGTGTTGACGTCCGCGACATCGAGTACGGCCCCCGACTCCGCGAAGTGTTCGACGCTCCGCCGGTAGAGCGCGCTCGCACGTTCTGTCTGGTCGCGTCGCTCCGCCACAAACGCCAGCACCTTCAGCCCGACCCCCACCCGATGTCCGACACCGGACTGCTCGAAGTACCTCTGGCTTTCCAGCAGCAGTGGCTCGGCATCCTCGTGACGCCCCGACCGGGCACGCATGATCCCCAGATTCTGCTGCGTTTCGGCGAACGCGTTGCTGTCACCGGCCTCGTCGAAGGCGGCCAGCGCCTGGCCGGCGAAGTCGTCGGCGAGGTCGAATCGGCCGGTCTCGAAATGGACGGCCGCCAGATTCATCAACGGGTGACCAGCGAGATTCGGCGCGGAACGTACTGCGGCTTCCAGTGACTCGTGGGCCAGGTCGGCAGCGTAGGCCCATTGCTGACGGTGGATGGCAACGGCCGTCAACGACAACAGGCACGGGACGCGGAGGTCCTCGAGGTCGTCGGCGCCGTCCGTGAGCAGGGAGCGCGCCTGCTCGAGTGCCGTCTGCGCACCGTCGAGGTCGCCCACGTGCTGGAGGGCCTGGGACAGATTGATCAACGCGGCGGGCCGAATCCGGCGGGCGTCGGCCGGCATGGCCGCGAGGGCCTCGTGATAGCGGTCGACGGCCGCGGCGTGGTCACCCAACTCGTCTGACATGCTCGCGGCGTTGATCATTGCGCTGATACGTAGATCACCGGTGGCGCTGCGCGCAACCTGCTCGAAGGTCGCCAGCGCTGCCGTGAGATCACCGCGACCGTAGGCGGCGCCGCCTACGGCGAGCAGTTCACGAGCTTCGTCCGGTGACAAGGGATCCGTCATGTCAGAAATCCGCTTCCGAGGCGGCGGCGTCGATCTCGGCGAGCAGGGGCACGTCGCTGTCGTCGTCCGAATCCGGTGCAGCGGCGCGCTGGAGTCGCTGTCGCGCGAGGTCGCGGATTCGATCGCGGACGTCGCGCCCGCCGAGTTCTTGGTGGAGGTTTCCGCCGAAGCCAGGCAGGTAGACGTTCACGGTGACCCCTTGTTCCGATCCCGGTGGGGCGTCGGTGTCGCCGACCCAGGTGTCGCCGATCAGGTGTAGTTCGACGTCGGCGGTGCGGAAAGTATCGGCGCCGGCCACGGTCGCCCGTGGCCGTAGGTGTGCGGGCACGGCCCCAGCTAGATTCGGCGCTCCCACCACTGCCACGCGCACGGTGGTGTTGCCGGCGACCCGCTGCACCTCCCAGGACACTGCCCGTTCGGATGCGTCGATCAGGCCGGGAGGGCAACGGCGCCAATCGGTTCCGCCCGTCCCTCGCGCCAGCACGAGGGTGCCGGCCCGGACCGCCGTCGCAGTGCCGGCCGCGAGTGCGTAATCGTCCGCGCGCGCCGCGTTTCCTGCCGGCCGCGGTGGCACGGCCATGAGGACTGCGTCGGCGCCGGCGACCACCGACTCGCAGTCGTCGACAAGTCCGGCGATGTCGCGGTCCAGCAGGGCGTCGTCGAGGGCTGGTATGGCATCGATCGTCGAGGCCGGCCACCAGCGTGCGGCCCACAGCGCGAAGGCGAGTCGCCGAGCATTCGCGGCCAGGCGCGGGCGTGCCGGCCTGTTTTCGACCTCATGCACAGACCCACCGGTCTCGCCCGGCGCCAGGGCGACTGCGGACTCGGCCAGCGCCAGGGCGACTGCCTCCCCGTATAGCGCCCACACCCAGTCCTGTGCGGAGGTGACGTCGTCGATCACGGCGGTGGGTGGGGCGGGTTCGGTGAGCACACTCCAGCTGAGATGACCACCGGCGACCTCCAGGACGGCGACGTCGATACCCGGGTCGTCGTCCAGAACGCTGGGGCCGTCGCCAGGAGTGATCACCCAGAGGTCTCCGGCTACCGCCCGCACCGTCACCGAGTCGGGCATCAGCTTGCCCGAGATCGGGACGAATCGGTGGAGTCGGCGAGCGGCAGCACGCTCAGTGCCTGCTTGACCCGCATCCGGTGGTCGAGGATGACCGATCGGGCGACGCCGTCGAGGAGGTCCCACACCTCGTCGAGTGCGTGCACCGACGACTCTCGGGCGTCGCGGCCGTGCAAGCGCACCCACAGGCGCCGCAGGTACGGCTGCCACGGCTTCCGGAGTTCGGCGGCGATGGCGGCAAGCGGATTGGTGTCGGGCAGAGACCGGTCGTCGGTGCTCAGCGCGAGCCGGCGAGCCTGCAGTACATACGCTTCGCGCTGCCAGCGGCTGTTGATCACCCGGCTCGAGGCCGTGTCGGCCGCAGGATCACGATCACCGGCCGCGATCGGCCGTAAGTCGACGGCCAGTGTGGCCCCCGCGGTCGCAACCACCCGCAGCGACTCGTCGAGCAGTGCCCACGGCGAGCAACTCCGCGCGATCTCGGTCGTGACCAACTCGGCGACGGGCGGAAGTTCGGCTCGCTCACTTGAGGCGCGCAGCACGGTGAAAACACGTTCGTGGACGGTGCGGTCGAAGGGAAGCCCCAGTGCCGCGGTGGATGCAGACATTCCCAGGACGGGTGCCACAGGCACCGGATGTGTGGTCAATCCCAGCTCGTGAGCCGGGTAGGCAGGGGCGGGTGTCCACAGCGCAATTCCGAAGTGGGTTCCAGCGGAACGGGAGACCAACCCGTCGAACACGCACTGGCCGGAGTCGTCCGATTCATCGAGCCGTGCGCCTGGGCAGGCGTCGAGAAGTGCCTCGATCTTCGAGGTGTCGTCCTCGAGCGCGACGCGCGAGAGCGGTCGTCGGCCCCAGGCGAGATCGATGAGTGCCGTGAGTTGCCGGGCCTGCGACGGGTCGGTGATGTGGGCTTTCAACGCCTGAGTGGTGCGTCCGGCCGAGTATTCGTGCACGTCGCGCAGGGTGTCTGCCGCGATCGACTCGCCGCGGTCAGGGTCCGGTGGGCCGGCCGTGGTGGCCAGCTCGAAACAGCGCTGAAAGTACAGGTCCTGCGGGTTGCCCTCGGTGATCCGTAGTGTCCGGCGGACCCGCTTGAGCAGCGTGAACCATGCTGCCGTTGCATGCAGCAGATCAGCGGAGGCGTGCAGGCGTGTGGCCAGAAGCTCCGCGCCGTCGGAGGAGACGACCGGACCGGCGCACGCCGGGTTCTGCACCGGGCGAATCACCAGCGGATCGAGGATCAGTTTGACTGTGCGGCTGAGCGGCCCGCCGTCCGGGCCGCTGAGCGGTTCGACGCCGTCCAGTTCCCGCCACACCTCGTCCAGGACCATGGCGCGGGGTCGCCGAGTAGCCGTCGCCCCCCTCGCTCCCGTCCGCATTCGAGCAGGCTACCGCAGGTGCGCTCGGCGGAGGTCGGCAGAAATCTGGGATCGGTAGGGCGCGGGCCGTCCATACCTTTTAGCCATCGGCCCCACACCGCGGGCCGAAGAGATCGGAGACGGGCGCCGAGCGCCCCTCACGACATGTGAAGGACGGATCATGAACAAGATCATTCGGACTCAGCCGAAGCGCGCATACACCGCAGGTATCGTCGCGATTGCGGCTGCAGCCCTGCTGCTCTCGGGTTGCAGTGACAGCGAAGGGTCCAATGACAGCTCCGACGCCCCCACGGTCGCCTCGGAGACGTCGAACGCCGCGAGCCCGGCCGGGGCGTCCGCGGCCGTCATCGACGGGAAGGCGTTGGACGCCACATTCGACGCCACCTGCGCCAAGCAGGGTGACACCCTGGCGCTGGCTCTCGCCGACACCGGCAATGCCACGTACGGGGACCTGGCCGTGAGCGCGACCATCACCGGCGCGGACACCGTGCAGGCCGTCGGAATCGCCGGCAGCAAGGGCGGGTCCAACGGGCTGCCCTACGCCCTCGGATTCGGCCAGGGAATGCCCGGCGGCACAGCGACGGTCGTGAAGGACGGTGATGTGTACAAGGTGACGGGGGAAGGCGTCGGCGCTCCCGACATGAGCAATCCGACCGCGCCGATCACGGCGAAGTTCGACCTCACCTTCGCGTGCTCCACCATCGTCGGCGGCTGAGCCGCACACCACTTATCACCACGGCGCGCGCGAGTCTCGGACAGATTCTGCTTTGATTCGCGCGCGCCGGGGCACTGCCCTCACCACCCACACGTATCGAAAGGGAACATCATGAACAAGATCCTGCGCATCACAGCTCTCACGTTCTTCGTCGGTTCCGTCGGCTACTACCTCTGGTACGGCCTCGGTAACCAGGGGGCAACGGACTACGGGATCGAAGGTCTCGCGTGGGTCGGGCCGCAGATGATCTGGCCGATCCTCGCGACGACCCTCCTCATCATGGTTTTCGCCTTCACCGGCGACAGCGTGATGGCGGCACTGACCGGAACGAACAGCGCAGCGTTCCGCAACGGGTCGGTCGGGATCGGTACCGTGCGCGCGGTACGGCAGACCGGGATGACCCTCAACGATCAGCCGGAGGTCCGAATCGATCTCGGTATCGAGGACGCCGACGGCAAGACATTCGAGTCTCACGCGAAAATGATTGTGCCGCTTACTGAACTGGCGCTGCTCCGGCCCGGTGTCGTGTTACCCGTGCGGTACGTGCCGGGGCGCACGGACAAGGTCGAGATCGACCGCTCAGGCGACACCGCCGCGGTCACCGAAGCGTGGAATCACACCATGATCCGGCAGGGCATCACCTCTGTGGACAAGCTCGACATCGCCGCGCGGGGAGTCGCGGCCCAGGCGGTGGTGCAGTCACTCAGCGTTCCGGGGGAGATTCGCAACGGGCATCCCAAGGTGCACCTCGGCCTTGTAGTCAGCCGACCCGACGGATCGACATTCACCACCCGCGTCGAGAAGTTCCTGCCCTCACGCAGCGTCGCGCACGTGCAGGTGGGACGGGTACTCGACGTCCACTACCTCCCTGCGAACGAGCTGGAGGTCGTGCTCGCGCTGCCGGTGAATGCGTAACCGGACACGTTGCCGCGCCCTGTCGTCTGATTTGTACACCACCCACACCCTTAACTACGTTTTACCTATAACAGATACGCTACGCTTTAGGTTGTCTACGTTTGTTCCCTGGAGGAGAGCTGGTGATCTGGCCAGAGCACCACACCGAGACCCGGGACTGGAGTCCGCGTCATCGGCAGGGTTCGCGCGCGGACCGCACCCTGGAGACCGTCGACGTCTCGATCCCGCCGATGATCGGCTCGCTCGATTGCGATCTGGTCGGTGTTGTCGCCCGCGCACACGAGGAGGCCGTCATCGCTGTCGCCCGACTCGAAGCGGGCTTCGACGAGCACCTGGCGCCCCTGTCAGACTTCCTGCTCCGGAGCGAGTCGGTCGCGTCATCGAAGATCGAGCACATCGACGCGGGCTGGCGGGCATTCGGCAAGGCGCTGGCCGGTGGCAAGGCTAGCGAGGAGGCCAAGTCGCAGCTCGCCGCCGTCAAGGCCCTGGTTGCAATGGTCGACGCTGCCGGCGACGGCCCGATCACCGCTGATACCCTGCTCGGTGCGCATCGATTGCTGATGGCGCCGGACTACTACACCGCCCGCGACTCCGGCCAACTCCGCGACGTGCAGAACTGGATCGGTGGTAGTGACTACACCCCGATCGACGCACTGTTCATACCCCCGCCACCGGACCTGGTAGACGAGCTGATGACGGACCTGCTCATGTTCGCAAGCCGCACAGACCTGCCGATCATCGCGCAGGCTGCCATCGCGCACGCCCAGTTCGAATCCATCCACCCGTTCACCGACGGCAACGGACGCATCGGCCGCGCCTTGATCAGCGCGATTTTGCGCCGCCGCGGCCTGACCCACCGGGTCACCGTCCCGTTGGCGTCTGTGATGCTCGCCGACACCCGCCGCTACTTCGACCACCTGACCCGCTACCGAGCGGGGGATGCCGACGGGTTCGTCGAGTACGTCGCCCGCGCCGCGATCGTCTCCAGCGAAGCTGCGCAGGACTCGGCCCGCGCACTGGCCGAACTTCCGGTCTACTGGCGGGACATCGCCCGGCCGCGCAGCAACTCCGCCGACGAGAAGATCATCGACGCCCTGCTCGGCACCCCGATTTTCAGCGCCGACACAGCTCAGCAGATCACCGGCACCACCGACGCCAGCACGTACCGCGCGCTCGCCCGGCTCACCGCTGCAGGAGTCCTCGAGGTGCTGTCTGAAAGTAAACGCAACCAGATTTGGTGTGCTACTGGCGTTCTCGCCGAACTCGACGCCCTGACCACCTCGATCGGTAAGCGCACCATCGAGCACCTGTAACCGCTCCGAGTTGGGCGAGCTAGGCATCGATGTCGACCTCGATGGCACCGAAGATCTCGAGAGTTTCTCGCTGTGCGCGGCTGAGAGTCAGCGCGGCCCGGGAATAAAAGGCCAGTGTGACCACATCCACCCGGGCGTGGTGAACGGCCGCCGACACCGGTCCCTCGCTCCCGGGGCCTCGCCCGGTCCCGGCCTCACGGCCAAAGTGATGTTCGGCGCGAAGAACACGTCGGCTGATCGTGTCCGGACCTGCTCAGCTTTCGCGTTCGAACGTGATCAGCAGTCCCTCCACGCTGCCAGGGCCGATTCTGCCCTTGACATCGGACGAAGTTATCGCTTTCAGACGCCATCCTTGCTGGGCGTACTGGTTGAGCAGGTCTTCGAGTTTGCCGCCGGACATTTTGCCGCCGATCATTTTCTCGCGGACCTCGACGACCTTGTATGTGTACGTCATTGTTGTCACTCCCGTTCGCTTCACTGTGTTCTCAAGAAAGTCGCGGATGTTCACCAGAACGGGTAAACGTCGAGATAAGGTGCTTCCTGGGTCGTCACCCGTTCTCCGCTCGTTTTTGTCCCCATTGCCCGCGATTTCGGCCGACTTACCGAGCGGGAGTGCCGGTACCGCGAAGGTTCGCGTTTCTGATATTTGGTTCCGGATTCCACGTCGAGACAGCCCAGATGACGACGACGTCGAGGGCGATCAGCAGTGACCACTGGTAGTAGGGCAGCCAGAGGAAGTTCGCCAAGATCGAAATGGCCGCGATGACGATGGCCGACACGCGGGCCCACCCGGCGCCGGTCAGCAGGGCCAGGCCGACGATCGCGACGAGCACGCCGAGGATGATATGGATCCAGCCCCAGGTGGTGAGGTCGAACTTGTAGGCGTAGTCGATGCCGCTGACGAACACTTCGTTCTCGGCGACCGCCGCGATGCCCTGGAAGAACTGGATGATGCCGACGGTGACCATGACGACGGCGGCCCCCAACGACGTACCGGCCGCGAAAGCTTGTTTGCCAGATGGAAACTCGGAACTCGCTGGACTCACTCCCGAGCTACGATCGGACATGGCTGACCCTTCCCGAGCTTCGGTTTTCGCCGGTACCACAATTATCTGCCGCCGTGTGGTGTGTTCGCGGCGAAATTAGGATTGCGGTTCGAATGAACCCGGGATGTTGTCCTGCCTGGGTGGGGATTGCCCGGGCCGGTGAAGTCGGCGTCGGCGTCGGTACCAAACCATGCTTAACAGCCAGGCCGTCCACGCCCCGATACGGATGCGATTCCGCCGCAACGTCGTCGGCGGCTTGAAACCCCCTTATTCACGGGGGACACTCGACGAACTTCACCCCGGGCACTCGCAGGAGGTACCTGCCGCAAGTCTTGACGCATCACTGTCACGGCGTTTGACTTGGAACTCAAGCTTGTGCCGGCTCGCCCGACGGTGTTCTGGGAGGTTGACGTATGCGCGGCACGAGAATATCGGGTTCGGGTCATCGACGCGGTGCAACCCGCCTACGGCCCACCAGCGGCAGAAACCGTCGACACCGGGTTGTCGATCCCTTCGCCGGAGCGCCTGGCTATGAAGGCCTCGCACCGACGCACGTGGCCAGTCCGAGTCAGCTCAACGAGCCACTCGGCCAGCGAGCGGCCGAGGTGATCGAGGCATGCGCCCGAATCCTCACCAATACGAACGGTCGTCCCCTCTATTCCGACATCGACGGTCACCCCACACCGTCGGTCCTGGCCAGCTACGGCCTTTACGTGAACACCAGCGGATTGCTGGAAAGTCCGGCCAACGCGGATGCGCCGACGAGGCAAGTGAACTCTCTGATCGCCCCCGGCGGTTACGTGGGCACATGGTTGAGGAACAACGGTGCGACACACACCCTGATAGCGCTCTATCGATCGGCATACACGGTGCAAGCGATCTACGGCTTCGCGTCGCAACAGATGTCGGGCGCAGCTCAATTGGTGACCAACACCAAGGGGGGTGTGCGTTCGGAAGTTGGCATGTCGATGGCACCGCCGCTCTGGATAGTGAACTTCGCCCTGCTCTACATACTGAATCCGTCCCTGGCCGCCGCGATGCCTGCCCACTGGGCTCCCATTCCGCCGGCAGTTGCCGACGCCGTACGGGCGAGCCCCACCGGCCAGGTTCCTTTCAGGGGCTATGCGTCCTACTTCCCATGACCCGATCGAGGAGTCCGGCGAAGTCTGGCCCGATGGCATGAGCGGCGACGAGGTGCGGGCGACGTTCAGTTGCGTGTCGGCGATCCGTTCCACGCACGGACGAGATCGTCGCAGAGGGAGGCCTTGAGAATCCTCAGGCGTGCGAGGTCCGACGGCCTCGGGGTCATCGCGGCTTGGAGTAGAACGAGGAACCGGTTTCGTTGTACGCCGAATTTGATGAACAGCTCCTCGGCGTCGGCACCGCCGTAGGGAGCCCACTCGATCGCGAAAGCAACGAGGGCCCGATCCGAGGAGCTGATGGATTGCACGCTGGCGAGAAGATCACAGGCCCGCAGAGCCTGCCGTGACCAGTCGAGCTGGGGAGAGTCTGCGGGAATCCCGGTCTGTGTGCGCCGCCGACGGACTGCTCGGTTTCCGGTTCGGTTGCGCTCCGGTTGAGCTAGACAGGGAATGTTGATGTGTGCAGCGGTGGGAAGGAAGGTTGCCGTGGCGGTCGTAGGCGGTGGGGCGGTGTTTTCGAGCATGGATGCCTCTAGCTGGTAGTGAGCAGGTTGGGTTCTTCCATAGTCGTGTTCAGACACGTATTCGGAATCGGTCATCCGGCGGGGTGGGGTGCCTGTTTTTGTCTTCACGCGCGGCTCGGTACGCGGGTACGGGCCGCCGGCAATGCGTGGAATTCGTTTCCTCGTCCTTTACGGCTCGCTAGCGAACACGGCCGGGCTCCGATGACATTCGTGGGGGTGGGCGTGCGATCCACTGCACGGAACCGCACCGCGACGGGCGAGCTGATGGCCAGTCCGCGAGCCGATCGGCCGGCGGACGCTGGTCGGTCTGGCAATTTTGTATGCGCAATGGGTCGCGTGCCCGGAATTTGAATCCCGTAGGTGCTAATGCAAATGAACGTGAAGCAGCCATCGAAGTATGCTCGTGGACAAATTCGGGAATCAGGTTGTCAGCGTGCGCTATTCGAATATGTGAAGTTCATCGCGCGGTTAGTGTGGAGCTCGAACGGTGTCGTGTTTGGTCTGCCCAGATGGGCGATGTCGTAAACGTCACAAGGTACGTTTGGGTGAGCTTCCTGATCACGGGGAGACACCTGCGGTTATTGTGTGCGTTTGACGATTGCCCGGCGAAGAAAGAGAGCACGATGGCGGTATCACCGAGGAGCTCCGAAGAATCGGCGAAGAACAGGACGAAGGCGATTCGTGAGTGGGCGATCGGGGAGGGTCTCGAAGTTTCCTCTCGTGGCCGTATTTCGGCCGAGATCGAGCGAGCCTTTCATGACGCTGCGGCAAAGAAGGTTCGGATAGAAGCGGAGCCGGCGAAGAAGGCTGTTTCGAAGGAGTCTGTTTCGAAGAAGGCACCGGTGAAGCGAGTGACGGCGAGCAAGGCGCCGGCGAAGAAGACGGCGGATGTGGAGAAGGTAGTCGCGGAGACGACGCCAGCGAAGAAGATGACCAAGGAGATTCGTGAGTGGGCGATCGGGCAGGGTCTCGATGTGTCCTCTCGTGGCCGGATTTCGGCCGAGATCGAGCGAGCCTTCCATGACGCTGCGGCGAAGAAGGTTCAGGTAAAAGCGGCGCGGGTGAAAAAGTCAGCGGCGAAGACGACGCCCGTGAGAACGACGGTCGCGAAGACGACGGCGAGCAAGGCGCCGGCGAAGAAGACGGCGGATGTGGAGAAGGCAGTCGCGGAGACGACGCCAGCGAAGAAGATGACCAAGGAGATTCGTGAGTGGGCGATCGGACAGGGTCTCGATGTGTCCTCTCGTGGCCGGATTTCGGTCGAGATCGAGCGAGCCTTTCATGACGCTGCGGCAAAGAAGGTTCAGGTAAAAGCGGCGCGGGTGAATAAGGCAGCTGAGAAGAAGGCGGCCGCGAAGAAGAAGGCCGGGGGAACGACGGGCGTGAAGACGGCTCCGGTAAAGGCTCCGGCGAAGAAGGCGGCGGCGAAAGCGGCCGCTGCTAAAACGACGGCGACGGAGACGACGCCAGCGAAGAAGATGACCAATGAGATTCGTGAGTGGGCGATCGGGCAGGGTCTCGATGTGTCCTCTCGTGGCCGGATTTCGGCCGAGATCGAGCGAGCCTTTCATGACGCTGCGGCAAAGAAGGTTCAGGTAAAAGCGGCGACCGCGAAGAAGTCAGCCGCGAGGAAGGCTCCCGCAAAAACAACGGTCGAGAAAACCACGGCCGCGGAAACTAAGGCCGCGAAATCGGCGATTCCGGAGAAGGTAGCTCCCGCGAAAAAGATGACCAAGGAGATTCGTGAGTGGGCGATCGGGCAGGGTCTTGAAGTGTCCTCCCGTGGCCGGATTTCGGCCGAGATCGAGCGAGCCTTCCATGACGCTGCGGCGAAGAAGGTTCAGGTAAAAGCGGCGCCTGCAAGGAAGCGAGCCGCGAAGAATGCTCCCTCGAGGACGGCGGCCGCCAAGACCAAGGGTCCGCGAACGACGGCTGTGAAGAAGTCTCCCGCGAAGACGACGCCCACCAAGATGACGGTCGCGAAGACGACGGCTACGGGGAAGGCGGCTCCGGCGAAGAACATGATCAAGGCGATTCGTGAGTGGGCGATCGGGGAGGGCAGGAACGTGTCTTCCCGCGGCCGGATTTCGGCGGAGATCAAGCAAGCCTTCCATGACGCTCAGGCGCAGGTGCCAGTCGCGGTCGGCTGAAACGGGTGGTGTCCGCCATTGAGCGGACTTATCGGCGCCTGTTGGTGGGCTCGAGGTGGGCACCGCTCGACTGACGGGTAATTGTTGTGCGCCGTCGCGGGTGACACGTCGTCGGTCCGGTTCGTCGTAGTGGGTAATCCACGATGCGTCGAGCGGACCGCGGCGTGGCACCGGCGCGGCCGGTGGCAAGGGAACGCGACACAGGGTGGTCGGTGACGTAGGAGATATGCCCGTCCGGTGTCACATCTCTGCCCGCCCGGGTACCCGAACGGTCATAGTGGACAGGAAAAACGTATACGCGACGAGGGGAGCATTGTGGATCACAGTGCGCTGTTGACCGACGCTTTCGACCGTATCCAGGAGACCGTGCACGAGGCGCTGTCCGAATTACCGTCTGACGCACTGACGTATCGGGTGGACGAGGACGCGAACACCATCGCCTGGTTGGTCTGGCATCTCACCCGGGTGCAGGACGACCACGTTGCCGGGGTCGCGGGCACCGAGCAGGTGTGGACGTCGGGCGGCTGGTGTGAACGATTCGACCTGCCTTTCCCGGTGGCCGCGATCGGGTACGGGCAGTCGTCCGCCGAGGTGGCGAGGGTGACGACCGCAGCCGGACTTCTGCTCGGATACCACGATGCGGTCCACGACCGAACCGTCGACTACGTCCAGTCGATCGGTACGGACGACCTCGATCGCATCGTCGACGAGAACTGGGATCCGCCGGTCACTCTCGGCGTGCGGCTGATCAGCGTGATCTCCGACGATCTGCAGCACGCCGGGCAGGCCGCGTACATCCGCGGACTCTACGAACGGCGCTGACCGGGCCCACGCTTCGGTTCGTTGTCGGCGAGCCACTGTTCTACTCGCCGCCGTGAGCGCCGGCTCACCCGCTGCCGAACCGCCGGGCTCAGTCTCGCCGCACCGTGCAACGCACCGTTTCCGACGAGAGCCAGTGGTACATACCAGGCCAGTGTGGCCGGCAGTCCCAGCTCCCGCATCCCGGCCTTGCCGGAGAACAGGCGCTGGATGCTGAGGAGGCGCTGCCGGTTGATTCTGCGTCGCAACGATTGCGCACGGTCGTAGGAGAAGTTGCCCCAGGATTTCTGTAGTGCGTCTGCCAGAATCCGCGAGTTGTCGTCCGGCCCGGGCGCGAACATCCCGATCTGGCACATGTTCCGCCGCCCAGTGTTCTCGTCGTCGACCAGCCAGTGGTCGTCGATGCCCATCAGCCATCCGATGTACCGCCACAGGTGCATGACGTCGCGGCCCTCGTCTGCGGAGACCCACACGCCGAGCGACCGCAGGCCGATGAGGAAGGTCGTCGAGAAGAGCGCGAGGGTGCCGGCCTGATCCGACTGATTGATCGGCATGCCCCATTCGGCGACATCCCAGTCCTCGTCCCGCAGCAAGCTGTGGTTGACGAACGCATGCATCAACCGGACGTGCACCGACAGCTGCCAGCCCTGCCGGTCGCGGTCCATCCCGCCGGGGAGGACGCACTCGTACCACCACCGGACCGTCTCGGTGACACGCGCACCCGCTCGATCGCCGACGAGCCTGCCTGTGGACACGAGCTGTCGGGTGGTCGCCGAGCTCCGGTACCCGTTCATCAAGGAGCCCGTGGCGAGAAGATCGAGCCCTGTCATGCCGCTACGGAGGCAGACGGCGGCTCCTCGTTCGAGTCGTGCGTCGTCCACCCAGGCGGGCCGGTGATCCACCGAGTCGAAGAAGGCGGCGAGTGGTGGCGCGGGGTGCTCGACGTCGGTGATTCCGCGGGACAGGGCGGTGGTGAACTGCGCCATCGTCACCGTCTTGTCGACGAGGATGGCCTGCGCGAGCGCGGCACCGAGTTCGTCCTGACTTGCCACCGCCCGGGCGTGGCGGTCCTCCTCGACGGGTGTCGGTGTCGTATCTCCGTGGGTGAGCAGTGACAGTGCCCGCATCGACCGGCGACCCCACTCGACATCACGGGCGAATCGGCGGGGCGGGACGAACTCGGACACGGTTTCCCGGGTCTGCATTTCTGTCATGTCGATGAACTCGATTCGGGCGCGTAGGTACTTCCGACCAGCTCTGACGGCTGCTGAGTTACAGTGCACACCACCAATTCGGACGGGTACAAGTCGCATTGAGGCGCAGAAGGGACCGGTCGAGGAAATGGGCACTGGCCAGCGGAAAGGTCCTTCCCAGCAGCGTTCACACGCGACGGTGGCACGCATCTTGTCGGCCACTGGTCAGGTTTTGGAAGCCAAGGGTTACGCCGGGTGCAGCACCGGCGCCATCGCGGAGGCGGCCGGTATCTCGAAGGGTTCGGTATACCAGTACTTCGCCAATAAGGACGAGATCATCGAGGTTCTCCTCGACGGGATTCTCGACGAGACGACGCACACCTTCGGGGAGCACCTCGACCGATCCGTCGGGCAGGGCACCTTCCTGCGAGATCCCGCTCTCCAGGGGCAACTCCTGGCCGTGCTGGACCGCTATCGCGGGATACTCGCGCCTTTGCTCAACGACGCTCCGCACCTCGGATTGACGGACCGCTCGGCACGCCTCGAGGAGCGCTGCCGGGACCTGCTGCGCACGTACGTGACGCTCAATCCGTCGTCGATTGCTCCCGGCGTGGATCTCGAATCGCTGCTGCTGGTTCTCACGGTCAGCTACCGAGCGGTGAGCGTCGAGTACCTGCGCCGAGACCTCCGGGAGCGCCGCAACGAGCTGGCGGCGGTGTTGTACGACATGACGATGGGCGGCCTGGCGGGCGGAAAACTCGGCGGGCTGTAACACAAAGGGGCCCTCGAGAGAAATACCAGTTGAGCCCCGTGGCGCTGTCGGACCCCGACCTGGCAGCGCCAGGGGCTTTCTCCTTGCCCTCCCAGCCGCAGCAGCACGTCGAACGACTACCGACGCCGTCCGGCAGGTGCGCCGGGCACCTCTATCCGCACGACTCGCTCCAGCGCCCGCAGATCGCTCTCGATCCGGCGGAATAGCTGGTACACGCCGATGAAGGCGAAGATTCCGCCCAAGCACAATGCTCGAACCGTCGCATTGACGGCGTCGCTGGGATCGCCGCCGACGAAACTGAGTCCGGCGACTCCGATCAACGGCACCGCCGCGGCGACCGCGACGTAGCGCGGCATGCTGCGGGCGAGGCTCCGGATGCCGCGGCAGTCGGAGCTGCGCAACTCACCGTGCGACAGCAGGATCGGCGACAAGCATCGGACGGCGTAGAACGTGAGGATGAAGAACGGGTACGCCACCGCCACTGCGCCGCACACCGCAAGTGAGGCCAGAAGTTGCGTGTACGCGCGGAGCGGTATGCCGCCGGCGGTGATCTGCAGAGCGATCGGGTAGGCGACGCCGGCCACCAGCCACAACGCGAAACTGACCACGACGGCGCGATGACCGAGGGTCAGCGTGGCGGCGCGGGCTTTGCCGAGAATGCCGGAACTGTAGGTGCGGCCCTCGCTGAGACCGCGCGGCACCGTGATCGACAGCCGACACCAGTAGAGGATGAGAATCGCGCCGAGGGGAAAGGCGACACCGCCGATGATCAGGTGGACCTGCTCGAGATTCTCCTGTGCCTGGGCGGGAAGCGCGGAAATGATCAGGACCTTGTTGTAGTAGTAGTTGTACCCCGCAGCCAGCAGGTTCGGGATTCCGATCGCCGCGAGCAGGATGGCCGGGGCAAAGCGCCACATCGTCGCGCGCCGGCTTCCCGGCGTCGGGTCGACGAGGTCGCGTGCGTGCGGGTCGAGGCACAGCGCGAACTGGCGGGCGAGCTTGCGTCCACTCGACCACCGATCCTCCCGGTCGGGTGCCAGTGACTTCACCAGGACGCGGCGCAGCGCCGCCGGACAACCGTCGGGCAACGGGTTCTGTTCGAGGTCCACACCGCGGCGTCGCGATTCGAGGAGCACGTGCGGTGAGGGCGGCGCCTCTCCCGCCTCGCCGTCGGAGAACGGCCTGCTTCCGGTCAGCAGTTCCCACAGCAGGACGCCCAGTGCGTAGATGTCGCTTCGGGTGTCGAGGTCACCAGCGGTTCGTGCCGCACCGGGGTCGCAGGCCTCGAGCTGTTCGGGTGACATATACGCCACCGAACCGCCGACGAATCCTGCAGCGCCGGGCGTTGCCACATTGTCGCTGGAACTTACGTTGAAATCGGCCAGTTTGGGCACGCCCTCGACACCGAGCAGGACATTCGCCGGTTTGATGTCGCGGTGCAGCACTCCGTGTTTGCACGCGTATTCGAGGGCGTCGGCGAGGCGTAATCCGATCCAGGCGACGGTCTCAGGCCAGGACAGGGCGGCGATCTCGCTGCGCACGCTGGAATCTTCGGGCCGCATCTCTCCTTTCTCGTCGAGGACACGGTCGATCGAATCGAGGAGAAGTTGCCCTGACCGCTTGTCGGGCGGTGTGGCGCGCACCAACCGGACGACGTCCAGCAAGGTGCCGCCCGGGACGTACTCCATGAAGAGCAACCGGAGTTGGCGCTCTTCCAAGAGTCGCTGATCGAAAACGCGCACGATGTACGGATGGTCGAGTTGGGCCATCGTCTGCGGCTCGGTGCCGACGTTGCGCGAGATCTTGAGTGCTACCCATCGTTGCATCGAGTGTTGCCGGGCGAGGAATACCCGCGCGAACGCTCCCCGGCCCAATTCCCGGACGAGTTCGAAATCCTCGAGCCGGGCTCCGACATCGAATGCGTCGCCCACCGTCGGCTCCGACGTGCGCGGCTGCCGATGCGAATCCAGTGTGAGTAGGCCCTCGAAGCGGTTCGCCTGAGTGGGGTACGCCTTCAGATAGTCGTCGGCCTCCACCTTGTCGCCGCTGTCGCGTCGGACCCGGAATTCCTCGTAGAGGAGATCCGCCGGCAGTGGTTCGGCCAGGAGTTCGGGAAATTCGAGGCAATAGTCGGCGAGCCGTTTCGGCTGCCCCGAACGCAGCCAGCGGTATTCGAGATCCACCTTGATCAGTTCGACCAGTGCTGCCCGTCGAATGGCTGCCGCATCGGGAAGGTATTCGCTGAGGGCAGCCGGGGAACCGGACGACTCCCAGTCGGCGACCAGTTGTTCGACGCCACTGTCCACGACGAATCCGCTGTCCGACGCAGTGACGGGCGAAGACGCGACGGCCGTGTCCGGTCCCAGTTCGGTGGGTGGGCCGGTCGCGACCGTCACGTCACTCGGCGGGCGATCGTTCATGGTGTTCGATTCGGGACACGGGGCGGGGAGCCACGGCAACGTGACTACTCTCAGGATATTCCGGTCGAGTCCGGCCGGTGGCGAAAGCCGGTCACGCACTCCGTAACGGCAGGTGCGGGGGATCCTCGAGCACCGGATCGACGGGCTCGGACGGCACCGTGGCCAGGGCGGGGGGTCGCGTTCTGCGCGCGAACACGGCCGACGCGACGAGGACCGGCACGTAGACGACGAGGTAGATGTTCTGCAATACCGGGGCCACGGGCCACGAGGGCGGGTACAGGAACAGGCCGATCACGATGAAGTCCGTGCTCCACCAGTACGGCCACGCCGCGGTCGCGGCGAACAATCCCGCCGCGGCGCACCACCAGAGTCGGCTCACGGTCAGCGCGCGGTGCACCAACCAGACGAGCAGGGGAATCAACCACACCCAGTGATGACTCCAGGAGTACGGCGACACCACGGCCATGGTGAGGCCGCTGAGGGCGACCGCGAGGAGGTGCTCGCCGCGCTCGTACAACCGCACCGATACCAAAATGCTGACAACGGTGACGGTCGCGGCCAGGACGAACCACAGCCACAGCGGCGCCTGTCCGTCGGTCAGCCGGGCCAGGGTGCCACGCAGAGACTGGTTCGACGGATGTCTGTTGTCGGCGATGCGGGTCGAGTCGAAGAACGTGCTGGTCCAATACTGCCGCGAATCACCGGGGATCACCGCCCAGGCCACACCCACCGTCGCGAGGAAGGCCGATATGGCGACGGCAGCCGTACGCCACTGGCGCAAGGCCAGGAACACCAGCACGAAATACGCAGGAGTCAGTTTGATTCCGGCGCTGATCCCCGTCCCCACTCCCCGCAGTCGGCTGGAATTCGGCCGGGAGAAGTCCCACAGCACCAGCAGCATCAGCACCAGATTGATCTGGCCGTAGAACAGGGTTGTCCGTACCGGCTCGAGGAAAGTGCACGTGAGGGTCGCCAGGGCCGTGACGAGCAGGAGGTAGGGGGTGATCCGGTAGCCGAGGATCCGGCAGCACAGCACGATGCACGCGGCGAGCACGAACAGATTCAGTGCCATCCACAGGTTGTCGACGTAGGCGCCGGGGATCCGCTCGAGCGGGACGAAGGCGAGTGCCGAGAACGGGGTGTAGGTGTACAGCAATCCGAGTACGACGGGGCCACCGTAGAGCGGCAGGTCGTGCTGCACCCGCCACCCACCGTCCCGGTACACGTGGAGGTCGGCGCCCCCGGTGAACAACCCGATGTCAGGGGTCCACGGATCGATGGGGCCGAGCACCAAGGCGGCGGCCACCGTCGCGCTCACCACCAACCCGATCACGAGTGTCAGGCTGCGAGGTAAGGGAACACGGTCGCCTGCTTCCTCCGACCCGGCCATGCGCGTCCCCCTTTCTTCTCCCCGCCCCGAGGTACACGCTAACCGGCGATGGTCGGCGGCTTCGGTAGCGCGGGCGGGGCAACCGGATTCGTTATCCATCCGTATCGGCTCCGAGACGCCGTGACCCGAGCTGCGCGCAGGCCGGGGGTTGACGGCACCCCCAGTGAGTGAAACACTGAACTAGATGGTTCAGCATTCAGCTCTCGACACTTCGTTCGCCGCACTGGCCGATCCCACGCGACGCGGAATTCTGCAGAGACTCGGCCGGGGCGCCAGCACGATCAGCGATTTGGCAGAGCACTTCGAGATGACACTCACCGGCATCAAAAAGCACGTGCACCTGCTCGAGGTTGCGGGCATGGTCGTGACGGAAAAACGTGGGCGGGTGCGGTACTGCATGCTCGGCGTGAATTCCCTCGAGCGCGAGGTGGCCTGGATACGGGACTACCAAACGTCTCTACAGGGCCGACTGGACCGTCTGGATGAATTCCTCACACGAACGGAAGGCACCTCATGAGCACCTCCACTCCTCCCACGGCTGCGACGCTCACCACCCCGGCGGACCGCGAAATCCGTGTCGAACGCATTTTCAATGCCCCGCGCGAACGGGTGTGGGCAGCTTTCACCACCCCCGACCTCCTGGCGCAGTGGTGGGGCCGCGGAAATCGGCTCGACATCGAGCGCTGGGAATTCGAGCGCGGTGGCCACTGGCGTTTCGTCGAACACTCCGAGGGAGACACCCATGGATTCGAGGGCCGGTTCCGCGAAATCGCTCCCATGGAGCGCCTCGTGTACACCTTCGAATGGGACGGTATGCCCGGGCACGTCACGGTCGACCACAACACCTACACCGATCTGGGCGACGGTCGCACCAAACTGACGGTCGTCAGCCAGTTCCACACGCCCGAAGAGCGCGACGGCATGCTGCAATCCGGCATGGAAGGCGGCATGAACGAGAGCTACGCCGCCCTCGATGCGGTTCTGGCGCAGACGACGTGGTGATCTCGCCGGTCGCGTGACCGGCCTCGGTCCTCCTCCGGTCGCTTGACCGGCCGCGGTCCTCCTCCGGTCGAAGGCCGACCTCTCAGTGGGCGTGCTCGATAGTCGACTGAGTGTCGCTGCTCGTCCTCCGCTGCCGGCGTCCGAGGACCCAGCAAGCCAGGGTGATCGCGCAGGTGAAGGTGAGGGTCGCGATGAGCTGGTTCCGCGCTGCGTCGTCGAACAGGGCCAGAACCGCCACGGCGGCGAGCAGGGCGAGAGCGACATAGGACAGATACGGGAAACCCCACATCTTCAGCGGCAGATCGTTGCGGCCTTCTTTCTCGGCGCGGCGGCGTAACACGATCTGCGACACCGTGACGAATGTCCACAACACCAGAATCGTCGACCCGACTGCGTTGAGCAGCAGGGGAAGTACCCGATCGGGTGCGAGGTAGTTGAGAACCACCGTCAAAAAGCCGAAGGCCACGGACGCGAGCACCGCGAGGCGGGGTACGCCGTTGCTCGATACCCGCCCGAAAATCTTGGCCGCGGCGCCGCGCTCGGACAGCGAGTAGATCATCCGTGAACCACTGAACAGCATGGCGTTGAGCGAGGACAGCAGGGCGATCACCACGACGACGGTCATCACCGCGCCGGCCCCGGGCACGTGTGCGGCGTTCAGCACCGCGACGAATGGGCCCGAGGAGAGTTCCTCGGCAGTCCACGGCAGCACCGTCACCATGATGAGAACGGAACCGATGTAGAACACCAGGATTCGCCACACGATGGAGCGCACCGCCCGGCTCACGTTGCGGCGCGGCTCGGACGTCTCTGCGGCCGCGATGGCCATTACCTCGGTGCCGCCGAACGCGAACACCACGATGAGTAGTCCGGCCGCGATGCCGGTGACCCCGTTGGGGGCGAATCCACCGTGACCCGTCAGGTTGGCCAGCGCGGGAGCGTCGAAGCTCGGAATCCAACCGAAGATCATCGCGGAGCCGATGCCCAGGAACCCGACAATCGCCGCGATTTTCAGTGCAGCGAACCAGAATTCGAACTCACCGAATCGGGAGACACCCGCCAGGTTCACGGCGGTCAGCACACTCATGTAGATGAGCGCCGCCGCCCATTGCGGCACCGCCGGTATCGACGCCGCGGTGATGGCTGCCGCAGCGGTTGCCTCGGCGGCCACCACGATGACCACCTGCACCCAGTAGAGCCAGCCGATGGTGCGCCCCGCGATCGGCCCCATCGCCTTCTCGGCGTGGACCGAGAAGGCGCCGCTGTCGGGGTCGGCTGCCACCATTTCGCCCATCATGCGCATCACCAACACGACGAGAAAGCCGGCGATCAGGAAGGACACGAGCACGGCCGGACCCGCGACGGCGATCCCCGCGCCGGAACCGACGAACAACCCGGCCCCGATCGCGCCGCCCAAGCTCATCATCACCAGCTGTCGTGGCTTCATCGCCTGCTGAAGTCCGCGGGTGACAATGTCTTTCGTGGGTGCAGGCGGTGTCTGCACCACTGTGTCGTGAACTGTGTTCATGGGGTCTCCCAGGACGTCAGACGAGCTGATCGAGAGCGATCTCGAAGGCGGTACCGGCAATCCCGGTCGGCTGCTGTGATCGCGCGTGGCACCGCTCGAGCGCCGTCGCCACCGTGGTGGACACATCACCGAAGATGGCGTCGTCGGACACCTCGATGTCGCCCTCCATCAGCAAAGCGAACGCTCGGGCCATGCCGCAGTTGGCGATGAAGTCGGGCACCACTGCCACGCTCTTGTCGGCGTACTCGTAGGTGGGGCCGTAGAAGATCTCGTCGTCGGCGAAGGGCACGTTGGCCCCGCTCGCCACCACTTCGAGGCCGCCGTCGATCAACCGGTCCACCTGGTCGCGTGTCACCAGGCGGGACGCCGCGCAAGGCAGGAACACCTCCGCGCCGACGCTCCAGATCGTCTCGTTGATGTCCGCGAACGGCACAGCGCCGGGAGCGTTCAGCTCGTTGCCCGACCTGGTGAGGAACAGATCGCGGATCTGTTCGAAGTCGTACCCGTCGGTGTTCGACACCCCGCCGTTGCGGTCGATGATTCCGACGATGCGGGCGCCGGACTGGGCCAGGTAGTAGGCGGCGGTGGCCCCGACGTTGCCCCAGCCCTGCATGATCACCCGCTTGCCGGTGAGTTCACCGCCGTAGACGCGGTAGTAGTGGCGTACCGATTCCGCGACGCCCCAGCCGGTGATCAGGTCGGACACCGTGTACTTGGCCTGCGGGTCGGGGGTGAAGCGCGGATCCTCGACCACCTTCGCGACACCGAGCCGGAGTTGCCCCACCCGCTGCACCCGTTCCCGGTCGCTGGCCGCGAAGTGTCCGTTGACGACACCTTCCTGTGGGTGCCAGAGCCCGTAGCTCTCGGTGATCGGGACGACCTCAGCCATCTCGTCCACGTTCAGGTCGCCGCCGGTGCCGTAGTACGCCTTCAGCAGCGGGGTGACGGCCCTGAACCAGCGTCGCAACACCTCGTCCTTGCGGGGGTCCGTCGGATCGAAGTCGATGCCCGACTTGGCGCCGCCGATGGCGGGCCCGGAGACGGTGAACTTCACTTCCATCGTCTTGGCCAGGGACTCCACTTCCCGGCGGTCCAGGCCGCGCCGCATCCGGGTTCCACCGCCGGCAGCGCCCCCACGCAGGGAGTTGATCACCGTCCATCCGCGGGCGGACGTCTCGGTGTCGTGCCACTCGAAGACGATCTCGGGGGCCTTTTCTTCGAATCGGGTGAGCAGGTTCTTCATGGCTTCTTTCGGGAGTCGGGCGGCCGGGCAGCAGTGCGATCGAGCCGTTCCCTCGATCAGCACCCGCTGTTACGGCGATCACTGTGGCGGGCGCCACTCCCATGCCGCAAGCAGCCCTGCAGCACGTAGCCAGGATGAACATCACCACGACAGGTATTCGGTGTTTTTCTAGGCAACGTGCCCAGCAAACTCAGCGATCGGCGTGCTGATCGGTGGCCCGGTACGCGGGAGCCTTCGCCGAACCGCGACGGTCGAGGGTGCGCAACAGCGGCATCGACCGATACGGAACGATCACGGAGAGCACCATCACGCTCGTGGACCGCGCGACGACGCTCGATTTGTTCAGATCGATCAATGTCTGCTGCAAACCGAGATGTGATTGGGCCGCGACCCGGCAAAGGATGTCGCCCGAACCGGTGGTCGCGAAAGCTTCGAGCACACCGGGAATCGACTCGAGCTCCGACGTCACCGAGTCGAGTGCGCCCTGCGCCGTCTCCAGGGTGACGAATGCCTGCACGTCGAAACCGGCAGCCGAAATGTCGATATGCGGCTCGTAACCGGCGATGATGCCCGACTCCTCGAGCTTGCGTACCCGCGCCTGAACGGTGGCTCGGGCCACCTTGATTCGACGCGACAGCTCCAGCACTCCCGCCTTCGGGTCGGCGTGCATGGCGTCGAGCAGCGCGAAATCGAGCTCGTCCAGCTGCACGGCATCCTTCATGCGAACACCACCTCCGAGGTCGATCAGCTAGTCCGACTGTATAACAAATCGCGTGATTTGCTCCTCGAAAGTGGCACTGCGGCTAGGAACTCCTGGCTCGGTTGCCTACGACGGCGGAGTGGGTTTTCGTGGTGACGCAGGCGACAATCCCGGCTCACCGGCCAACGAAAGAGGAAGACTCCGATGACGATCGAACAGACACTTACCGACAAGGAACGTTTGGCGGATCTCGATCTCGATCAGCTCAGGCAGTTGGTGGGTCTGGTGGAATACGACTCGGCTGCGGATCCGTTTCCGGTCAGTGGTTGGGATGCGGTCGTGTGGGTGGTGGGCAATGCCACCCAGAGCGCGCATTATTTTCAGTCGGCGTTCGGGATGACTCTCGTCGCCTACTCCGGGCCGACCACCGGTAACCGCGATCACCACAGTTTCGTTCTCGAATCCGGGGCGGTCCGGTTCGTGATCAAGGGTGCCGTGGACCCGGACAGCTCGTTGATCGAGCATCATCGCGTCCACGGCGACGGTGTCGTCGACATCGCGCTGGCGGTGCCCGATGTCGACAAGTGCATTGCGCATGCCCGGGCGCAGGGTGCGGCCGTTCTGGACGAGCCCCATGACGTCACCGACGAGCACGGCACCGTTCGACTGGCGGCGATCGCCACCTACGGCGATACCCGGCACACCCTCGTCGACCGCAGCCGCTACACCGGTCCCTACCTGCCCGGCTACGTCGAACGCGCCTCCACGCACCGCAAACGGGACGGCGCCCCGAAACGGTTGTTCCAGGCCCTCGATCATGTGGTCGGCAACGTCGAATTGGGCAAGATGGACGAGTGGGTCGGGTTCTACAACCGGGTGATGGGCTTTACCAACATGGCGGAGTTCGTGGGCGAGGACATTGCCACCGACTACTCCGCGCTGATGAGCAAGGTCGTCTCGAACGGCAATCATCGGGTGAAGTTCCCGCTCAACGAGCCGGCGATCGCGAAGAAGCGGTCGCAGATCGATGAGTACCTCGATTTCTATCGTGGTCCCGGTGCCCAGCATTTGGCGTTGGCCACCAATGACATTCTCACCGCCGTCGATCAGCTGACCGCCGAGGGTGTCGAGTTCTTGGCCACCCCGGATTCGTATTACGAGGATCCGGAGCTGCGGGCCCGGATCGGGAACGTGCGTGCCCCGATCGAGGAGCTGCAGAAGCGCGGGATCCTCGTCGACCGGGACGAGGACGGGTATCTGCTGCAGATCTTCACCAAACCACTCGTCGACCGTCCTACCGTGTTCTTCGAACTCATCGAACGCCACGGTTCCCTCGGTTTCGGTATCGGTAACTTCAAGGCCCTCTTCGAAGCCATCGAGCGAGAACAGGCCGCACGCGGGAACTTCTGACACGCAGCTCGAGTCACGCACGAACTCGTCGACGCGATGCCCGTATCGGACGGTGTGACTTCGGTACCGTGTCGGAATGAGCACCCGCGATGTTCCGGCACAGATAGGCGACCTTCCTCCGATCGGGCGTCCGGCGAACAGCGCCCTGCTCGAGGCGGGCATCACCACCCTGGCGCAGGTGGCCGCTCGCAGTCGTCGAGAACTGCTCGCCATGCATGGCGTGGGTCCCAAAGCTGTTCGAATCCTTGAAGGCGCTCTCGAGGAAAGAGGACTCGCCTTCGTCGAGTGAACGCCGGCGGTGGGTGGAATCCCCGACCGGCCGACTGCTGATCGGAAGCGGCTCTATTCCTTCGCTTCCGCTGCGCCGAGCGCCGTCAGCAGGAATCGCTCGGCGGCATCGGTGTCGGCGCCGAGGCGGCGGAGCGGACCCGGATTGTCCGTTTCGTCGGCCATCAACGCGAGCAGCATGTGTTCCGTTCCGATGTAGTTGTGGCCCAATCGCAGCGCCTCGCGGGTGGACAATTCGAGCACCTTCTTCGCGCCTGCCGCATAGGGGATCAGAGCGGGGGATTCGGTGTCGGCCGGCCCGGCAGCTAGGTCTGCCTCCGCGGCTTCCCGGATTGCCTGAGGTGTGAAGCCCTGGTCGGCGAGCGCCCGCATCGCGAGGCTGTCGGGCGCGCACAGCATGCCGAGCAGGAGATGCGCCGACTGAATCTCGGACAGGCGCTGCGCCCGAGCTTCCTCCTGCGATTGGACCACCGCCTGCCGGGCCTTCTCGGTGAAACGCGCGAACATGTTGGCACTGCCCTTGGGTGTGAACCGCTGCTGGGCGGCTTGCTTCGTGACGCCGATACAGCCGCCGATCTCCGTCCACGACGCACCGCTACGCCGCGCTTGATCGACGAAGTGGCCGATCAGGTGGTCGGATATTTCGTTGAGGTGCTCGGCGGTCAAGACCGCAGCCGTCAACTGTTCGAGGGGTTGATCGGGGTATCCGGAGCGGATTCCGTCGATGAGGTCGTCGAGTCGTATTTTCGTCATGCGTCAACGGTAGATTGACGCATAGCGTCCGTCAAGGCTGGGTTGACGATGCCCACTTTCTCCAGCCGATGCCGCGCCGCGCGAATACGATGACAGGAAGAACGTCGAGCCGTGACGGGAGACTGACCATGCGTCACCACGATGAGGGCCGCGACCACGACGAGGCCGACCTCGAAATTCGACCCCAAGAGGATCATGCCGCCGGCCCCACCGCCGTCGCAGTGTCGATGAAACGTTCGCTCGAACATATGGGCATGAGGCGGACGGCCGAGACTCTGCTGCGCCTCAATCAGGCCGAGGGATTCGACTGCATGAGCTGCGCGTGGCCGGACCCCGACCCGGGTCATCGGCACAAAGCCGAATTCTGTGAGAACGGCGCGAAGGCGGTTGCGGAGGAAGCGACCCGGTCCCGCGCGACTCCGGAATTCTTCGCCCGGCACAGTATTGCCGACCTCGACAGTCACAGCGAACACTGGCTGGGGCAGCAGGGGCGGATCACCCACCCCATGGTGAAGCGGCCCGGGGCGACGCATTACGAACCGATCGACTGGGACGACGCGTTTGCCCTGATCGGCGGCCAGTTGAAGGCGCTCGACAGCCCGGACAAGGCCATTTTCTACACGTCCGGTCGGGCGTCCAACGAGGCGGCGTTCGCGTACCAGCTCTTCGTTCGCGCATTCGGTACGAACAATCTGCCCGACTGTTCCAACATGTGCCACGAATCCACCAGCATCGCCCTTCAGGAGTCGATCGGAATCGGCAAGGCGAGTGTGGTGATGGAGGACGTGTACGACGCGAAACTGATTGTGCTGCAGGGCCAGAATCCGGGCACGAATCATCCGAGGATGTTGTCGGCGCTGGAGAAGGCCAAGCAGAACGGTGCGAGGATCCTGTCGATCAATCCGCTCCGTGAGGCCGGTCTGGTCAACTTCAAGAATCCGCAGACCCCACGCGGCATGGTGGGATCGGGTACCGACCTGTCCGACATGCACCTGCCGATCGCACTGAACGGGGATCTCGCCTTGCTTCAGGCATTCGGTTCGCTGCTCGTCGAATGGGATGCGCTCGATCACGCTTTCATCGACCAGTACACGATCGGCTTCGAGTTGTGGAAAGAGCATGTCGCCGCAGTCGACTGGGACGTTGTCACCGAGACGACGGGGCTGTCCCGGGAGCAGATCACCGACGCCGCCACGTTGCTTCGGGACTCCGACGCCACCGTGTTCTGCTGGGCGATGGGACTCACCCAGCATCGTAACTCCGTGGCCATCATCAAGGAGATCACCAATCTCGCACTGGCCCAGGGTAATATCGGGAAGCGTGGTGCCGGACTGTTTCCGGTTCGCGGGCATTCGAACGTGCAGGGTGACCGGACGATGGGTATCTGGGAGCGTCCGCCCGGGCATTTTCTCGATGCCCTGCAGAAGGAGTTCCGTTTCGATCCGCCGCGCGCGAACGGGTACGACACCGTCGACTCGATCCGTGCCATGCGCGACGGCAAGGCGCACTTCTTCCTCGGACTGGGCGGCAACTTCGTTCAGGCCGCCCCGGACACCGAGGTGACCGCTGCGGCGCTCCGCAAGACGCGCATGACCGTGCACATCTCCACGAAGATCAATCGTTCGCACCTGGTGTGTGGGGAGACGGCGCTCATTCTGCCGACGAAGGGACGCACTGAGAAGGATTTTCAGGCGTCCGGTCCGCAATTCGTTTCGGTCGAGGATTCGACGTGCTCGGTTCACGCGTCGCGGGGTCCGCTGGACCCGGCCAGTCCACACCTGGAGTCGGAAGTGGGCATCGTGACGCGCATTGCCGAAGCCACCATCGGTGACCGCTACGGAATCGACTGGAAGGGGATGCGAGAGGATTACGCGAACATCCGGCTGCACATCTCCCGCGTCGTGCCCGGATGCGAGGGGTACGAGGTGAACGTCCGACGTCCGGGCGGTTTCATCCTTCCGCACCCGCCGCGTGACGCCCGAACCTTCGAAACGCGTTCGGGTCGTGCAGAGTTCGCGGTGTCCCCGATCGAGGTCCTGCAGGTGCCGCCGGGGCATCTGATCTTGCAGACCCTGCGAAGCCACGACCAATTCAACACCACGATCTACGGGTACAGCGACCGCTATCGGGGCATCGAGGGTGGCCGCCGCGTCATCTTCATGCACCGCGACGACATCGCGGCGCTCGGATTCGATGACGGCGACATGGTCGATCTCTTCACGCGCTGGGACGCTGACGAGCGGGTCCGGTGCGCGCAGAACTTCCGCATCGTCGACTACGACACCCCGCGCGGCTCCGCCGCCGCCTACTATCCGGAGACCAATCCGCTGGTGCCGCTGGACTCGACGGCGCTGGGCAGCAATTGCCCTACCTCGAAGTCTGTCGTCATCTCGCTCGCGCGAGCGAAGGGGCGGCACGGCAATCAGGCCGGCGACCAAGACGAGGTGGGCGCCGACTGGACACACAAGACCGACCCGGAACCCCACCACCTGTCCTGAGTTCGTCGGCAGTTCGCCACTGTCTCCCCTTATCGTGCTCTGTTCGATGGGTGTCACCCCTGCCGTCCGCGCAACATCCCGGCTGATCGGGACGCCGGTCCCTTCCCCACGGGACATCGGGCCCGGCACAGTGAAGCGACTTCGACGAGCGAAAGGCGAGCCGTGGTGACCATCGATGACAAGAGCGCAACCCGGCCGTCGACGCTCCTCGACGCACTACCCGAGCGGTACCGGACGGTGCTGCGCCTGCGGCTCGCTCATCAGTTGCCGGTCGAGCAGGTGGCCCGGCTTCTCGGTACCTCGACCGAGACTGTGCTGCTCACTCAGCACGCCGCGATGAACCTTCTCCGGCGAGAACTCGCGGACGGACGTCGCAATAAGGTCGAACGCTGGATGCAGTGAGTCAGGGTGCCCGCATCGAATGCTCAATGCACTACGGGGCCGTAACTCACACCGCATCCGACAACGTGTATCCCGTGTCAGCGCAGGTGTTTCGGCTGCTGTGGGCAAGTTGTGTCGGAGCCGGGTGCTCGTCGGTCTCGGATTTCAGTCTGAAACCGACGCCGCGCACCGTTTCGATGACGTCCGGTGCCCCGTGAGATTCGAATTTGCGGCGTAGTAGATAGACACACGTGTTGAGGACGTTCGACTTGGAACCCTCCGGCAGCCCCCACACTTCCTGTAACAGTTGGCCCCGGCGGACTACGCGGCCGGCATTGCCCGCGAGAGCGACGAGCACGTCGAGTTCTGTTCTACTCAGCGCGATGCGGGCACGGCCGACGTTGAGCACTGCATTGTCGGTGTCCACGGAGATGCCGGACGAGGTAGACGAATTCGACGACGAGCGAGACGGCCCCAGTCGTCGGAGGAGAGCACGAAGCCTCGCGACAACCTCGTCGACGTTGGCGGGAACACACATCACGTCGTCTGCGCCCGCCTCGAAGTAGGAACACCGCGTTTCCTCGTTCGCGAACTCGTCGACGACAAGGATGCCCGTTCTCGCTCCGAAAACACGCAGAACTCGGATGGTGTCCAGTGCCTCGAGGTTTCGTGAACGGGCGTCGACGATCACCACGTCGGCACGCCGCACGACATCTGCTCCGTCGAGCGTGGCGGAACCGGGCTGCACGTGCATTCCCGCCGAGCGTAGGTACTTGACGAGCCAGGATTCGGCGCTCGGAAGGAGGACAACCGTTCCCGGAACGGCACCGCGATCGGCAAAGGAGTACATCGGTGGTCCTCCCTTCTGCGGCTTCGCCCCCGTGAGTACTTCTCAACCACGGGTTGTTAATAAGTACTCACGGTCAGTGATCGGGAGAATCGACGGGAGTGTTACTGCAGGACGAGGTGAGAGCAACCCACCGCGTTACCGTCCGCGCCTGTGCCAGTGCAGTAATCGAGCTACTGATCGGCGCGGACAGCCATCGTCCGGTGAGGAAGAGGAAACAAGCGACGAGGGCGTGGAGCATCGGGCGGGCAACTCTCCGTAGGTGGTCGAGAACGGGAAATCGGGCGCCCCCGCACCGGTGTGATGCGGGGCGCCCGACACGGGGCCGATCAGACACGGGGTCGGATCAACTGAGGTGGTGCACTTCCTGCAATCCGTAGACCGGCGTCGGGATCTTCTCGTACCGTGCCTTGATCTGGAGGGCGAGATACAGGGAGTAATGCCGCGACTGATGCAGATTGCCGCCGTGGAACCACAGAGCTTCCTGCTGCGTCGGCTTCCACATGTTGCGCTGCTCACCCTCCCACGGGCCGGGGTCCTTGGTGGTGTCGGAGCCGAGGCCCCAGCACTTGCCGACCTTGTCGGCCACTTCCTGGCCCATGAGGTCCGCGGCCCACCCGTTCATGGAACCGTAACCGGTGGCGTAGACGACCAGGTCGGCCGGCAGTTCCGTTCCGTCGCCCAGGACCACGGCGGTTTCGGTGAGTCGATCGACCTGTCCGGAGACGAGGTGGATGCTGCCGTCGGCGACGAGTTCGGAGGCGCCGACGTCGATGTAGTAGCCGGACCCGCGGCGCAGGTACTTCATGAACAGGCCGGAGCCGTCGTCACCGAAATCGAGCTTGAATCCCGCCTTCTCGAGCCGGTCGTAGAACTCCTTGTCTCGTTCGGCGATCTTCTGATAGATCGGGATCTGGAACTCGTGCATGATCTTGTACGGCAACGACGCGAACGTCAGATCGGCCTTCTCCGTGGTCATGCCCGCCGCGAGGGCCCGCTCCGAGTAGAGGTCGCCGAGGCCGAGATCCATGAGAGATTCCGACTTCACAATGTGCGTGGACGAACGCTGCAGCATCGTGACGTCGGCGCCGTTCTCGTAGAGCGCCTTGCAGATGTCGTGGGCCGAGTTGTTGGAGCCCACGACGACGACGCGCTTGCCCGCGTAGGCGTCCGGACCCGGGTGCTGACTCGAGTGGTGCTGCTCGCCCTTGAAGATGTCCTGGCCGGGGAACGTCGGGACGCTGGGTTTGCCCGACATGCCGGTGGCCAGCACCAGCTGTTTCGGGTGGAGCACGACCTCCTCACCGGCACGGTTGACGACGACGGTCCATTCCTTGGTCTCCTCGTCGAACCTGGCGGAGGTGCAGGTGGTGGACGCCCAGTACGGGATCTCCATTACCTTCGTGTACATCTCGAGCCAGTCGCCGATCTTGTCCTTCGGGGCGAACACCGGCCAGTTGTCGGGGAACGGCATGTAGGGCAGGTGGTCGTACCAGACGGGGTCGTGCAGGCACAGTGACTTGTACCGGTTACGCCACTGGTCACCGGGTCGCTCGTTCTTGTCCACCACGATGGCAGGCACACCGAGTTGACGCATGCGGGCACCGAGCGCGATGCCGCCCTGGCCGCCGCCGATGATCAGTACGTAGGGCTGCTGCGTGTAGCCGAGTTCCTTCTCCTCGAGCTCTCGCCTTTCGGTCCAGCTCAGGGTGTCTCCGCCGGCGCCGTGGACTGCGCCCTTCACACGCTTCGTTCCGCGGGGCTCCTCGTGTCCCTTCAGCTCCTGCATGGTGGTAAGCAACGTCCACGCCTCGTCGCCCTTGAGCCGCAGGTGGCCCTTTCCGCGGCTCGTGGCGGTCTCGAACGTGATCCATGCGGAGGTGACACCGTCGGCCTCTACCGGGGTCTCGCTGGTGCGGAAGTTCGTCGGCTCGGTGTCGTCGAGTCGTGCCTGCAGCATTGCGGCGACGCCGTCGCGTCCCTCGACCGTCTTGAGGTTCCAGGTGAATGCCACCAGATCCCGCCAGAAGCTGTCGACCGCGAACATGCCCGCAGCGCGTTCGATGTCCCGCGCAGCGAGAGCCGCTTCGAAATCAGCCAACCACAGGTCGACCCGTTCCTGAGGCGTCGAGAATGTCTGGACCGCGGGCGGCTGGACAGTCTGTGTCATGGACCTCTCCTTTTCTCTGTTGTGACTCACAGCACACTCCGTTCCGGGCGGGGGCAACAGCGTTGCAGCGTGTTGCAATCACGACCCGGCCACGGAGGGTGCCCACCGCCGCAGGCCGAAGGACTGGAACCCGACGACGTACAGCAGGGTCCACAGCACCAGCCAGTCGAGGAACCCGAGTGCGTTGCCATGCAGGTCACCGGCGACCACGGGCTCGTGGAGAACGTGCTCGGCGGCGAACCGGTAGTAGACGAGAAAGGTGACAACGGCGAGTCCGAAGGTGAGCGCCGCCCGCAGCGGCAGATTTCTGCCGTCACCGAAACGGGTGGGCCGGTTGCCGAACGCGTTGGCCCAGAGAATCATCCAGAATGCCCAGCACACTCCGAGCTGGGCCGGGAACTGATGGATGGCATCGCCCAGTTCTGCGGTGGCCACGGTGCCGACGAGAATCTCGACCAGCGGAACCATCACGAAGTAGATCGCAGTTCCGAGGACGACGTTCCCGACCGTCGAGGCAAGGGCCACCGCTCGCGGATTGCGCTCACCGCCGAAGATGCGCCACGGCCAGTTGTCCAGCGTCTGCCCCGTCAGGATCACGGAGACGACGATCGAATAGAACCATCCGAGGACTGTGTCAATGGACATCAGCGGGTCCGTCGCCGACAGCGAGACGGAGGGCAATCCGAGAACCAGATACAGCGCCAGCGTCGGGACGGCGATGAAGGCGATCTCGCACAGGCCGACCAGTGGTTGACGCAGTCCCAGTGTGGTCCACGGCCAGTGTTTCCAATTCAGGACGGCCATCACCCACGTCCCGAAGCCGAAGAGCACGAACAGGGCCCCGGCGAAGTACCCCAGTCCGTCGCCGCGGTCCGCGGCGAAGTCGGGGAACAGCCGGCCGAGTCCGTTCGCGAGGAGCCACGTGACCGCCACGGCGAGCACTGCCGTCGTGCCGAGGATTGCGATCCCTCGCGCCGGTTGGCCCAGTCGGTCGAAGCCTGCGAACTCGCAGTTGAAGCCGATGAAGACAATGAACAGGATCGCCCAGAACAGTGCCGCATTGAACGGAAGCGGGTAGAAGTTCCACGGACTGATCTGCGGATCTGCGAGCAGATACCAGGTAGCGACTGCTACAGCCGTGACAACGGCGAGGTTGGCCAGGCCGATCACCGCCCAGGACGGGGATCTTTTCGGTGGCGCGCTTGTCGAGGACGGGCTCAGGGTTGCCGTCATGTCGTGCTCCTTCGTCGGAAATGCGTGCAATGTCGCGGCAACTATGAGCTGGATCACACAGGGCGCGGCAGGGTTGCGGGCAGTAGCCGCTGCAACGCGCTGCAACCCTTCCGGTTTGTGGGCCAGGTCACATACAACTCAGTGCATACCGGCAGGGTGCCGGAACGACGGGAGTGAACGATGCGCGCAGCTGTGTACTACGGCCCGAACAAGGTGGAGATCGCCGACGTGCCCGAACCTCAGGCCGGGCCGGGGCAGGTAAAGGTGAAGGTCGGCTTCAACGGCATCTGCGGAACCGACCTGCACGAGTACTACGCCGGGCCGATCTTCATCCCCACCGAGCGGCACGCCTTGACCGGACAGCAGATGCCGCTGGTCCTCGGTCACGAGTTCTCGGGCACGGTCACGGAGGTCGGCAAGGGGGTCACCGGCACGTCGGTGGGCGACCGGGTCGCGATCGAACCGATCTACCGTTGCGGGCACTGCGCCCCGTGTGCGGCCGGGAACTACAACATCTGCCAGCAGATCGGATTCCACGGTCTGATGTCGGACGGCGGCATGGCCGAGTACACGGTGGTGCCAGCCGACATGGTCCACCCGCTGCCGGACAATGTGTCGCTGGAGCTCGGCGCCCTCGTCGAACCGATGTCCGTTGCCTATCACGCAGCGACCCTGGGCGACGTCCGTCCGGGTGACACCGCGATGGTTTTCGGCGCCGGACCCATCGGAATCGGTCTGTGGTTCGCGTTGCGCGGCAAGGGGCTCGACGACGTCCTCGTCGTCGAACCGTCACCGACCCGCCGCGCCGCGATCGAGGCGCTGGGCGCAAAGACCCTCGATCCCACCGCAGTGGACGTTCCCGATTATGTCCGCGACGCCACCGAGGGCCGCGGAGCCGACGCCGCCTACGACGCCGCGGGTGTGCAGCCGTCCGTCGAAACCGCACTTGCCTGCGTGGGCGCCCGTAAGCCCATGGTCAGTGTCGCAATTTACGAAAAGCCGCTCGAGACACCACTGTTGAATCTGGTGATGAACGAGTCGCGCATCCAGGGTTCGCTGTGTTACACGTCGGCCGACTACGAGGCGGTCATCGCCCTGATGGCGGAAGGCAAGTACGACACCACGGGATGGGTCAGCGCCATCGCCCTCGACAGCGTGGTCGAAGATGGCTTCGAAGCCCTACACGCCGGCACCAAGATGAAGGTGCTCGTGGACCCGTCGCGGTGACCTCCACACGACGCGGTGCTTCAAGACGCCGGACCGCCGAACCGGCGGTGGGTGCGGGAGAAGATCCGGTGGGGTATGCGCGGATTCTCGCGGCCGTGTACGAGGCCACGATGTCCGGAGACAAATCCCCTGCACGACCCCGGGAGGTGGTGGACGATTCGTGGCGGCGGCTGAGGGAGCTGGGCATTGACCCCGAGTCGGCGCCGCCTACCCCGCGGATCACGCCGTCGAGACTGGACACGCGCCGCCGCGAGTCCGGGCTCGTCGACGTGCTCGACCACCTCGTTCACGGGTTGGACGCGGTGGTCGACGGCGGTGACAATATTCTCGTCGTCACCGATCACCACGGGGTTGTGTTGTGGCGCAGAGGATCGTCGTCGGCACTCGGTCGGGCCGATCGGCTCGGCTTCGTCGAGGGCGCAACCTGGGCGGAGGAGAGCGTCGGCACCAACGGTATCGGCACTGCGCTCGCCTCACGCAGACCCGTGCAGATCTTCTCGGCCGAGCATTACGTGCGCAGTCATCACGCGTGGACCTGCGCCGGAGCGCCGATTCGCGATCCCCGAACGGGCCGTGTCCTCGGTGTCGTCGACGTCAGCGGTCCCGTGGGCACCGTGCACCCGGCCACACTCGCACTCGTCGACGCGGTCGCGCGCCTCGCCGAATCGCACCTGCGGGAGACGCACCGGGAGCACCTCGACCGGTTGCGGGCTGTCGCGGCGCCGATGCTGTCGCGAATGTCCGGTCCCGCCCTGGCAGTCGACAGTGACGGATGGACGGCCGCTATCGAGTCGTCGCCGTTCCGTCCGCGACTGCTGTTGCCCGACGACATGACCCCGGGTCGTGCATGGATGCCCGACCTCGGCTCGTGTGACGTCGAACCGCTTCCCGGTGGGTGGTTGGTGCGCCCGGTCGGGAACTCGGATCGCGAGGCAACGCCGCGGACGCTCGTGCGGCTCGACCTCGCTCGGCCGCAACATCCGATCGTGCACGTGCACAGCGCCTTCGGCTCCTGGGTGCACGAGCCGACACCCAGACATGCGGAGATCCTCTTTCTCCTCACCCGGAGTCGCGACGGCCGCACGGCCGCGCAGTTGGCCGATGACCTGTTCGGCGACAGCGGTCGTGCGATGACGGTGCGAGCCGAGATGTCGCGTCTGCGTCGCCACTTTCCCGGAATTGTTCTGGGACAGCCCTATCGGTTCGACGAGGCTGCGGCGCTGGACGTGCGCCTACCCGACGACCGTACCCGGCTGTTGCCGCATTCGGTGTCGCCGGCAGTAGTGGCAGCCCGCACCCCCCTGTGAGTACTTATTAACCGCCGCAGGTTAATAAGTACTCACAGGGGGGTGGTCTACCGGTACACCAGCCCGCCGTCGATCAGGCCCGCCTGCCCGGTCATGTAGTCGGAATCAGGTCCCGCCAGATAGGAGACGTAGGCCGCGACGTCCTCGGGAGTCTGGGCACGGCCCAGCGCGATACCGCCGACGAACTTCTCGAACGTCGCACCCTTCGGAGCGCCGGTGAGGGCCGCGAACCGCTCGTCGATGGTGACCCACATGTCGGTACCGACGACCCCGGGACAGTAGGCGTTGACGGTGATGCCGTCGGCCGCATACTCCTTGGCCGCGGCCTGCGTCAACCCGCGGACCGCGAACTTCGTCGCCGAGTAGACGCCGAGCATCGCGAAGCCCTCATGACCGGCGATCGACGATGCGTTGATGATCTTGCCGCCGTGCCCCCGCGCCCGAAACTTGGCTGCCGCGACTTGAATACCCCACAACACGCCCTCGACGTTGACCGCCAGGATTCGCGACACTTCCTCGGGCTGCACGTCTGCGAGGGGATTCACCTGCGCGATTCCCGCATTGTTGACGATGATGTCGAAGCCGTCCAATTCGTGCTCGGCCTGATCGACAGCGGACTGGACTTGGCTTCGGTCGGTCACATCGGCAACTACGGATATCGCCTTCGACCCCACGGCCCGAATCTCGTCGGCCACCGCGTGCAGACGGTCGCCGTTGACATCGACGAGTGCGATGTCGGCGCCGTCCGCTGCTAAACGCAACGCGATTGCCCGCCCGATACCCTGCCCCGCTCCCGTGATCAGAGCGACTTTGCCTTCGATGCTCATCCCTGAGCTCCTCTCGATAGTGATCGTCCTCACAGAGAAGGCAAGCACTGTCGATTGCGGGCACTCAAGGGTTGCACGCCGTAGCGCGCGAAGAGTGGCGACGAGTCAGCTGTCTCGCCGAATGGAGCCGACGCGTGCCGGTCGGTTCTCGCGGTAGGCGTCGCCTCGGAGGACGAGTGGAGCGGGGGCGATGTCCGATGCGCTGTGCAGACGTGTACTGCCGTCGGCCGACCGATCGGCTGCAGCGGGGGTGATGTCACCTCGGACGGCCCGCGCCATGGTGGTGGCCTCGCCGATGGCGAACGCAATGGGTATGGCGACGACAACGGATGCGACGGCAGCGGCTGCGTCGAAGGCGAGGCGCGTTACTTCGAGTGCACCGTTGACTGTGTCGCGCATGCCCATGAAAGCTTCCTTCGCTATTGATCGCTGTGGAGCACACGACCTCGCCGGGAATTGCATTGCGCCGTGCAGGTTACGATTGATCTTGCACTACTTGCGAGTACCAAACCGTCCAGTTTTCTTTCTGCCCGCGCGGTACACCATCAGTGGAGGCCGAACGACATGGAACACTCGCCCGACACCGTGAAGCCTCCGTGGTACCTGCCCTGGGTCAACAAGGTGATCATCGGTCTGCATCACCTGGGGATCGCCATGCCGATGCCGACGCTCACCGTTCCCGGGCGAAAGAGCGGTAAGCCGCGGTCGACGCCGGTGTCACCCTACGAGGTAGACGGCTCGAGGTACGTGGTCGCCGGATATGCCCGATCGGATTGGGCAAGAAATGCGGAGGCGGCAGGCCGGGGAACGTTGACCCGTGGCCGTCACAGCGAGCAGGTGCGGCTCGTGGCCCTGCCGGTGTCCGAGCGGGGACCGATCCTGCGGGAGTTCCCGGTCAAGATGCCACATGGCGTCTCGATGTTCTTGAAGGCCGGAACGGTCGAGAATGCGTCGCCGGAAGCGTTCGAAGCCGCCGCGCCCCGGTGTGCCGTCTTCCGGATCGAGCCACTCGGCTAGAAGAGCCGCCGGAACCGTGTGCCGAGGACGTACGCTTCGGCAGTGTCCAAAGCTGTACACGCGGCTCGTCGGCTGATCCTCGGCCGTGCGCTGCGGAGCGAACGCCTCGGCGAGCAGTCGCTGTCCAAGCGGCTGGCGCTGCCGATCTTCGCGTCCGACCCACTGTCGTCCGTGGCGTATGCGACCCAGGAAATTCTGCTGATCCTGTCGCTCGGTGGGCTTGCGTACCTTTACCTCACGCCGTACCTGGGTGCAGCGGTGGTGGTGCTCCTCGCGGTGGTTGTTCTCTCGTACCGGCAGGTGGTCTTCGCGTACCCCAGCGGCGGCGGATCCTACGAGGTCGCCAACCGCAACCTGGGACCGTCCGCGGGCCTTACCGTGGCCAGCGCCCTGCTCGTCGACTATGTGATGACGGTGGCGGTGTCGGTGGCAGCGGGGGTCGACAACCTCATCTCCGCCGCCCCGTCCCTGAACGAGCATCGAGTGGCGTTGGCGGCGGGCTTCGTGGTCCTGCTGACCGCGATCAATCTGCGCGGGGTCCGCGAGTCGGGCAAGGCGTTCGCTGTACCAACCTACGGTTTCATCGCCGGCGTCGTCGTGCTCATCGTCACCGGGCTGATCCGGGCGGCGTTCGGCGATCCACCCGTCGCGGAGAGCGCCGCCTACACGATCACAGCCGAACACTCGGGACTCACCGGCCTCGCACTGATCTTCTTCGCCCTGCGCGCCTTCTCCTCCGGCTGTACGGCGTTGACGGGGGTCGAGGCGATCTCCAACGGTGTGCCTGCGTTCCGCAAACCCAAGAGCGCCAACGCCGCGAAAACTCTCGTCGCAATGGGAGCCACCGCGATCGTGATGTTCTCCGGTGTCACCGCACTGGCCATCATCAGCAAGGTCCGAATCGCGGAGAACACCTGCGACCTCATCGGGTTCGCCGGAGATTGTGCGACCGATCCGCAGCGGACAGTGATTGCTCAGATCGCCGCCGCGGTGTTCGGCGGAAGCACCAATGTGGGGTTCTTCTATATTCAGGCAGCCACCGTGCTCATCCTCATCCTGGCTGCGAACACCGCCTACAACGGGTTTCCGCTGCTTGCCTCAATACTTGCCCGCGACCGCTACCTGCCCCGCCAGCTCAATACCCGCGGTGACCGGCTCGCGTTCAGCAACGGCATCATTCTGCTGGCCCTCGCGGCCGGCACCCTGATCGTCATCTTCGACGCCTCGGTTACGCACCTGATCCAGCTGTACATCCTCGGGGTGTTCACCTCCTTCACTCTCAGTCAGGCCGGGATGGTCCGGCACTGGAACCGCCTCCTGCGCACCACACCGGATCGCGCCGAGCGGCACAGGATTCACCTGCGACGTGCCGTCAACGGAATCGGCTGTGTGCTCACAGGGCTGGTGCTGATCATCGTGACCGTCACGAAGTTCACCCAGGGCGCTTACCTGGTGGTCATCGCGATGCCGATCCTTTTCGCTCTGATGAAGGGCATCCGCCGGCACTACGATCGTGTGTCGGCCGCGCTCGTCCTCGAGGAGGACAGTTTCGATCTGCCGTCCGAGGTGCATGCCATTGTCTTGATCTCGCAACTACACAAACCTGCTGCTCGCGCCCTCGCCTACGCCCGCGCAACTCAGCCCTCGATCATCGAGGCCGTGACCGTGCAGAGCGACGACACGCCCCGCCTACAGAAGGAATGGTCCAAGCACGACCTTCCGGTGCCGCTCAAGGTGCTGGCTTCCCCCTACCGCGAAGTCACCCGCCCGATCATCAACTACATCAAGACGATACGTCGCGACAGCCCCCGGAAGGTGATCACCATTTACATTCCCGAATACGTCGTCGGGCACTGGTGGGAAAACCTTCTGCACAATCAGAGCGCACTACGCCTCAAGGGCCGACTGCTGTACACGCCCGGTGTGATGGTCACCAGCATCCCCTGGTTGCTGGACTCCGCCCAACGCATCCGCGACCCGGCACCGCTTCCCGCGCCTGGCGACATCCGCCGCGGCGCTCTTCCCGGGAAGTCATCACCGCCCGACATCCGGAAGTGAGTCATCTTTCTGCCGGTCAGCGTGTTCACCGAAACAGGAGCGGGGTACTCAGGAAAAGTCCTATTCGGATCGATCAGCGACATGAGGATTGTCGCGAAACTTGGTGAATGTCATGAACATCGTTCACAACACCGTTCGGGTGGTCGCCGGAGCCGGTGACGCCGCAACGGCCACTCTCGGTGCGATCGGTGGTGCCGCGATCGGTAGCGTCGTCGGCACTGTCAAGGGGGCCGGGGAGGGGGCAGTCGAGGGCGCTCGTCGCGGCAGCCATTCCACTCCAGCAGCCGTCATGACGATGGGGGCGGTCGCGCTGACCGGCGTGGTGGAGTGGCCTCTCGTCGCGGCGGCCGGCGGTACCGCCCTGCTACTGCACCAACTCGAGCCCGGCCAAGGAAAAACTGAGGTGCCGACGGAGCCCGACACTGCAGGTACCACGACACCGGAAAGCCCGAAAACGGCCACGGAGGCGCCGGCAGCCGGCGGCGCTGCACGAACTGCCACGTCGAAGCGTCAGCGCAGCGCACTGCCCGCCAGCCACTGATCCCAGGGCACGCTCCAGTCACCGTTCTGCCATTGCTCCAGGGGAGCGCCGCCGGTGTTGCGTACCTCGACGATGTCGCCGGGGCGGGAGAAGTCGTAGAACCAGCGGGCGTTCTCGGGACTGAGGTTCAGGCATCCGTGCGAGACGTTGGTGTTGCCCTGAGCCCAGATGGTGTCCGCGAGTTCGTGGAGGTAGATGCCGTCGGTGCTGATGCGGGTTGCGAAGTTGATCGACTCCTTGTAGCCGAGGCGGGAGTTCACCGGGAGCCCATAGGTGGAGGAATCCATCACCACCGGGTTGGCCTTGTCGATCACGGTGTAGATGCCCGGCTGGGTCCAGAACGTCAGGGTCTGGCCGCCGACGACTTCACTTCCGCCCATGCCCATCGACGTCGGCATGGTGCGGACCACCTCGCCGTTGTCGGTGACGGTGATCTGCTTGGTGGTGTCGTCGGCCACGGAAATGTGGGCGTCTCCGATGGTGAAGGAGGTGGTCGCGTCCTCCTGACCGAACAGACCCTCGCCGAGAGGTTTTCCGTAGACATTCGCGCGGACGGTGACCTTGGTGCCGGGTTCGTAATAGTTCTGCGGGCGCCAGTGCACATTCTGATCGTCGGCCCAATACCAGGAGCCCGACACCGGCGGCGTCGTTTCGACGCTCAGTGCCCGTTCGGCGGCTGCGCGGTCGGTGATCGGCTCGTCGAAATGGGTGACGATCACGATGCCGACGCCGAAGGTGCCGCCGTCGGTGAGGAGGTTGCCCCCGGTCGTCAGGAACGAGGGTTTGGTCTGATTGCCGGGCCGCACGGTGGTGAATGTGCTCGTTCGATCGCTACGGGCGCCGTCATCGCCGACCGCGGTGATCACCAGGGTGTAGGTCTTGCCGTAGCCGAGGGGTACGCCCGGCTTCCACGACACGCGGTCCGGGGTGAAGATGCCGTCGATGACCCGGCCCTCGTCGTTGGTCATCGTGACCGACTCGAGAGTGCCGCCGGTGGTGTCGACCGACACCGGATCGAGCGGTTTGACCGCGGCCACCCCGTCGGCCGGGACCACGGTGATCTGCGGCCCTACCGACGGTTGCGCGCTGGTGGGCGCGGACGGTCCGGAGGTGGAGCCGCAGGCGGTGAGGAACGCGGTGCACAGCACCAGAGTCAGAAGTGCGGCCAGACAGTGGGAACGGTGATTGCGCATGACGGCGGCCCCCTCGATCCGTGTGGGTTGTGCGGACTAAACCTATCTCGCCCCTCTGCCGTGCGTGGTGCAGTTTCCTCCGCGGGATTCTTCTCGGTGCACACTGGTGACATGGCGCGTGTGCACACCGGTGAGTCGGTTCTGGCCCGGGCGGTGCGGATCGTGGAGTCGTTCCACTCGGATGATTCCCTGCTGACGGTGTCGGAGATAGCTCGCAGATCGGGCTTGCACCTGTCCACCACCTCGCGGTTGATCGACGAGCTGGTCGGGTGCGGCTGGCTCGAGCGGGAGAATCGCCGCGTGCGGATCGGGGTGCGGCTGTGGGAGGTGGCCTCCCGGGCATCGCCGACTCTCGGACTGAGGGAGGCGGCGATGCCTTTCATGGAAGACCTGCACTCGGTGGTCGGACAACACACACAGCTGGGAGTGCTCGAGGGCGACGAGGTGCTGTTCATCGAGCGACTCAGTGCGCCCGGTGCCGTGGTCAACTACACCCGCATCGCCGGTCGCATGCCCCTGCACGCGTCGTCGTCGGGCCTGGTTCTGCTCGCGCACGGGCCGGCCGAACTACAGGAGCGGATTCTGCGCGAGCCGTTGAAGGTCTTCACCGACAGGACGATCCGCACCGAGCGCCAGTTGCGAACCGCGCTGGCAGATGTGCGCAAGCATGGCTACATCCTGTGTGCGGGTCACATCTACCCCAACACAACTGGGGTCGCGGTTCCTATCCGAGACCCGTCCGGTCGGGTTCTTGCCGCGCTGTCGGTCGTCGTGCCCAACGAGATGGCCTACGCGCAGATCCCGGCCCTCAAGGCGGCGGCACGGGGAATCTCGCGGGTGATGGCAGACACCGTTCACGCACTGTAGTGACCCGGCTTACAGATTTACTTTCAACTATTGAAAGTGGTGTGGTGCCGATATCCGGCTGTCGATGATCCTCGACGGACAGCCAGATCGAGGAGTGCCAGATGCCGGAAAATGTGATCGCCCCCAGTGCCGCGGTGGACGCGACCCTGCAAGTCGTCGCGAAGGAGGACGTAGCGCAAGACGTTGTCGCGCTGACGCTGCGGCACCCGGCGGGCCGACGGTTGCCGGACTGGGCACCGGGCGCCCACATCGATGTCATGCTGCCCTCGGGTGCGACCCGCCAGTACTCGTTGTGCGGCGACCGATGGGACGCCTACACCTATCGGGTGGGGGTACTGCGCGAGCAGGACGGACGAGGAGGGTCTGCCTTCATCCACGATCGGCTCGCAGTGGGTGATCTCGTCGGTACCGGCGGTCCCCGCAACAACTTCCGGCTGGTTCCCGCGCCGAGGTACCTGTTCATCGCCGGCGGAATCGGTATCACGCCGCTCATCCCGATGATCCACCAGGCGGACCTTCTGGGGATCGACTGGCAGCTGCTCTACGGTGGACGTACCCGTGGGTCGATGGCGTTCCTCGCGGAACTCGAGTCCTACGGTGAGCGGGTCGTCGTCGCACCCCACGACGAGGTGGGTCGTCTCGACCTTCCGTCCTGGATCGGCGCGCTGTCCGGCACCGATGCGAAAGTCTACGTCTGCGGGCCGTCGTCTCTCCTCGCAGCCACCGAATCACTCTGCGCCGGTTGGCCTGCCGGGAAGTTGCGCACGGAACGGTTCGTGCCCGAGCAACGTGGCGCACCGGTTCGGGACGAAGCCTTCGAGGTGGAACTGGCCCGTTCCGGCTCGGTGGTCACGGTGACACCGGGTGCCAGTGTGCTCGATGCCGTGCAGGCAACCGGCGTCAACGTTCTGTCCTCCTGCCGCGAGGGCACCTGCGGAACCTGTGAGACCACCGTCCTCGCGGGCGAACCCGATCATCGCGATTCCATCCTCGACGACGAAGAGCGGTCCGCCGCCGACTGCATGTTCATCTGCGTGTCCAGGTCCTGCTCCGACCGTCTCGTGCTCGACCTCTGACTACCAGCGAAGGACCTTTACCGTGACGATGTTCGCCCCTGCCCCCACCCTCCCCGTCAGCGACGCCGACCCGTTCGCACTGGGTGTCCTGGAAGATCCGTTGCCGTTTCAAGCGCAGCTGCGTGATGCCGGCCCCGTCGTCTACCTGAGTCGGTACGACGTGTTCGCGATGGGGCGCTACGAACAGGTCCACACCGCACTGACCGACTGGCAGTCGTTCCAGTCTGCCGCCGGTGTCGGGTTGACCAACTTCCGGTACGAGCAGCCGTGGCGGCCACCGAGCCTTCTGCTCGAAGCGGATCCCCCGCACCACGACGCACCACGGGCCGTGTTGAGCAAGATTCTCGGACCCCGCGCACTGCAGAAACTGCGCGCAGCGTGGTTCGCCGACGCGGAAGTGCTCGTCGACCGGCTACTCGAGTCCACAGAGTTCGATGCGGTCACCGATCTGGCCGCTGCGTTCCCGCTCCGGGTCTTTCCCGACGCGGTGGGACTTCCCGAGGAGGGCCGCGAGAACTTGCTGCCCTACGGGGACCACGCGTTCAATGCGTTCGGTCCCGTCAACAGTTTGGTGGAGCGGGGTGCACCCCGAGTGGCCGAACTGTCGGCCTGGGTCGCTGACCGATGCCGCCGCGAGGTACTCGCCGACGACGGGTTCGGAGCGCAGATCTGGGCGGCTGCCGATCGCGGTGACATCACGCACGAGCAGGCACCGCTCGTGGTTCGCTCCCTCTTGACGGCGGGCGTCGACACCACGGTCAACGGGCTCGCCGCCGTCCTCTACGCGTTCGCGCGTCACCCCGACCAGTGGGCGCTGCTGCGGCAGAACGCCGCTCTGGCGCGCACCGCTTTCGACGAGGCGGTGCGGTGGGAGTCGCCGGTCCAGACGTTCTTCCGCACGGCCACCGGCGACATCGACATCGCGGGCACCGTCGTCCCGGACGGCAAGAAGATCCTGATGTTCCTCGGCGCCGCAAACCGGGACCCTCGCCGATGGGACAACCCGGACGCCTTCGATCTCACCCGAAACCCCTCCGGGCACGTCGGATTCGGAATGGGCATTCATCAATGTGTCGGTCAGCACGTGGCAAGGCTCGAATCCGAGGCGCTGTTGACAGCGCTGGCGTCCCGGGTGGAGTCGATCGACATCGTGGGCCCGGTTCGGCGCCACCTCAACAACACGTTGCGTTCCTGGAAGTCCTTGCCGGTACGCGTCACGACCGTGCAGCGCTGAGCTGCCGAGAAAAGGGAGAGATCAGATGACGTTCGACTTGCGTGAGCGTATCGACGGGAGTCCGATGACGCGGTACCAGTGGGGAGCGGTAGCGATCTGCGTGTTACTCAACGTCCTCGACGGCTTCGATGTGCTGGTAATGGCGTTCACAGCGCAGTCGGTGTCGAAGGAATGGGCACTGTCAGGTTCTGTCCTCGGCCTCCTGCTCAGTGCCGGGTTGTTCGGTATGGCGGCGGGGTCGCTGTTCCTCGCGCCCTGGGCGGACACCATCGGCAGGCGGGCGATGATCCTGCTGTGCCTGGTGCTGGCGTCCACGGGCATGTTGCTGTCCGCGATCAGTCAGAGCGCGATGCAACTCGGGCTGCTGCGCGCACTGACCGGCATCGGCATCGGCGGAATCTTGGCCAGCAGCAACGTGATCGCGAGTGAGTACGCCTCGACGCGGTGGCGCGGTCTGGCGGTGAGCCTCAACTCGACCGGTTACGCCATCGGTGCCACCCTCGGCGGCATCATTGCGGTGGTCCTGCAGACGTCCTACGGATGGCGGTCGGTGTTCCTGTTCGGTGGATTGTGTACTGCTGCCATCATTCCCGTCGTCTACCTGCGGTTGCCCGAATCGATCGACTTCCTCCTCGAACGTCGCCCGGCCAGGGCCCTCGAGCGCATCAACGCCTTCGCCGCGAAGGTCGGTCAGGACAGTCTGACCGTGTTGCCGGCTCCCAGGGTCAAGGACGCCGCCGAAGGCGGATCGAAGATGCGGGCGTTGCTCGCACCGCAGCAGCGTCGCAACACCCTGCTGGTGTGGTCGGCGTTCTTCATGGCGATGTTCGGGTTCTACTTCGTCACCAGCTGGACCCCCAAGCTCCTGGTCGAGGCCGGTATGTCGGCGAATCAGGGCGTGACCGGCGGCGTGCTCCTCAACCTCGGGGGCATTTTCGGCGCCACTCTGCTCGGGGCGTTGTCGGCCCGGTTCGCACTGAAGCGGGTGCTGATCGCCTACATGCTCGTCGCGGGTGTGCTGCTCACCGTGTTCGTGCCCACCACCGCGACCATCGTGCTCGCCTTCGCCCTCGGTGCTCTCATCGGCGTGTTCGTCAACGGGTGTATCGCCGGCCTGTACGCGATCACCCCCTCGGTGTATGCCCCCGCGGTCCGGGCCACGGGCGTCGGGTGGGGTATCGGTATCGGCCGGATCGGAGCGATCGCGTCACCCATCGTTGCGGGGGCCCTGCTCGATCTGCACTGGTCCCCGGCTCAGCTCTACGTACTTGTCGCCGTGTCCTTCGGTCTCGCCGCGTTGGCGGTCTCGCGCTTGCGCGTGGAGCGCACCGAGGTGCACACCACCGCCACCACGGAGGTATCGCTGACCACACACTGAGTCAGCGGCGCGGGAGCGGAGTGCCCAACGCACATTTTCATGGAGTTCCGGTCGCGGGCCGAGCACGCAGTGGGTATCTTGAGATCAGCCGGACGGTGGCGTCGTCTCCGAGGGGTCGACGTCATCGCTCCAGTGAAAAGGTTCGTGAGCTAAGCAGCCAGCTCGATGTTGGTGCATCTGCACTGGTCACGAGAGGTGGGTCGCGCGGTGGACAAACTGACCCCGTTCTACGCCGATGTGCAATCCCACTACGACCTCTCCGACGAGTTCTTCGCCCTGTTCCTCGATCCCACTCGTACCTACAGCTGTGCGTATTTCGAACGTGACGAGATGAGTCTCGAAGAGGCGCAGATCGCCAAAGTCGACCTCGCGTTGGGTAAATGTGATCTGCGACCGGGTATGACGCTGCTGGACGTGGGGTGTGGCTGGGGGTCCACCATGCTGCGGGCGATCGACCGGTACCAGGTGAACGTCATCGGGTTGACGTTGAGCCGTAACCAGTTCGAGCACGTGAACGAGGAATTCTCGCGGCTGCCCCTCGGTGATCTCGCGGCGGAGGTGCGCCTCGAGGGCTGGGAAGATTTCGACGAGCCGGTAGACCGGATCGTCAGTATCGGTGCTTTCGAACACTTTCGGCGTGAACGCTACGACACCTTCTTCCGGCGATGCCGGAAGATACTGCCCGAAGATGGTCGAATGTTGCTGCACACCATCACTCAGATCAACCGCCACCGCATCCGAGAGCTGGGCTTGCCTATCAATCGGGAGGTTCTACTCTTCGGACAGTTCATTCAGTACGAGATCTTCCCGGGGGGTCAACTGCCGGAACCGGAATGGGTGGTGGCAGGTGCGGAGAAGGCCGGATTTCGGGTGGAGCGGATACAGCCGCTGCAGCAGCATTACGCGCGGACGCTCGATTCGTGGGCCACCGCCCTGGCCGAGCACCGCGAGGAGGCGATCAGGGCCGCCTCGCAGCAGACCTATGACACCTACATGAAGTACCTGAGCGGTTGCGCGAATTACTTCCGCGACGGCTACATCGACGTCATGCAGTTCAGCCTCGCCTTATGACAGCCGAATTGACTGTGAGCGACCAGGTTGCGGCACTGGTCGGGCACACCTATCGAATGCCGGGTTACTACGAGGTCGGGCGCGAGAAGATCCGCGAGTTCGCCGGTGCAGTGCACGACGATCACCCGGCGCACCACCTCGAGGAGGGTGCCGCGGAACTCGGCTATCGAACGTTGATCGCGCCGATCACGTTCACGTCGATTCTGGGTTCCATTGTCCAGCAGCATCTTTTCACCGAATTCGTGACGGTCTACGATTTGAGTCAGGTTCTGCACACCGACCAGCGCATCGTGGTACACAGACCTGTTCGGGTGGGAGACCAGCTTTACTGCGAGTCGACTCTCGAGTCGTTCCGGGAGTCGCACGGACAAGATGTCCTGGTGTTTCGAAACGAGATCACCGATGGTGACGGCTGCGCCGTGCAGACATCCTGGACGACGATGACCGCCCGTAGCGGCGGTGTGATCGACGAGGCACTCGCCGACGTCGTCGCCGATGTCACTCGCCGCCGTGCGCCGCGAAGGCACTGACGTCGGCCCCGACCCAGTCGTCCGGGGAATGATCAACCCGAACCATAGCGGCCGACGAGTTCACCGCCGATCCGTGCGAGTTCGGATCGCACCGACGATGGGTCCAGAACCTCGACCATGACACCCCACCCGGCGAGGTTGCGGGCGATATCCAACGGGGTGGGTGCGGCGAGGCGAACGCGGACGCGGCCGTCGTCGAGCTCGGCGTCGGTGTGGCAGTGGCGGCCGAAGTGGTCGCGGAGTATGGGCACGAACCGCGCTTCGATGAGAACGGTGGCCCACGTGCGTGACCGCTTCTCCTCCATCTGCCCGACGATCCGCTCCCACGCGGTGGCGAGGGCAAAGTCGTCGGGCCGCTCGGCCGGGTGGTCGGTGGGCTCGCTGGCAACGATGCGGTCGACGCGGAATGTGCGCTGCCCCTTGTCGGTTCCGGCAAGCAGGTACCAGGTGTCATCTTTGTCGACCAGCCCCCACGGGTCGACGAGCCGCTCGGATTGCTGTCGGGCGCTGTTGTTGTACGTCAGTCGTACCTTGCGTCGGCGGATCACGGCATCCTGCAGAAGGTTGACCATCTCGGGTCGGCGGCGGTCCCGCTCACCCCACCGGGTCGGGTCGATCATCGTGGCGCTGGCAGCGGCCTCAGCATCGGCCCGGAAGGTCTGCGGAAGGGCTCGCACGAGTTTGCGCATCGCGGCTTTCGCCTCGTCCGAGACAGCCGCGGCCGGACCCACCAGCAGAAAAAGGGCCTGCGCCTCCGTTGCCGAGAGGCCGCTCAGATCGGTGCGCGCGCCACCGACGAGTGACCAACCACCTCCGCGGCCGGGTTGCGGATAGACCGGGATGCCCGCCACCGACAGGGCCTCGAGGTCGCGACGGGCAGTGGCGACGGACACTTCGAGTTCCTCGGCTAGCTCGGCGGCGGTCACGCGGCCACGCGACTGCATGAGTAGAAGGGTGGCGACGAGGCGGTCTGCGCGCATAGGTGAAGTCTCCTCCAGAAAGTGCTCACTTGGTGAGCACTTTGGGGCGGAAGATGGTTCTTGTCACTCACCGATGGAAGGAACCACACATGTTGCGAGGACTCACCACCGTCAACTTCTTCGCGGACGACCTCTCGGCTGCACGGGACTGGTACACCGAACTGCTCGGCATCGAGCCGTACTTCGTGCGCGAGGTGCAGGGAGCGCCAGCGTATATCGAATTCCGGATCGGCGACTACCAGCACGAGTTGGGCATCATCGACCGTCGATTCGCGGCGGACAGCCGGACAGGTGAGGCTGGGGCGGGAATCACCTACTGGGCGGTGGACGACGTCGAGGCCGCCTTCGAACGGTTGCTGTCCCTGGGCGCCGTCGTGCATGCCAAGCCGGTCGAGCATGGACCCGGATTCGTCACCGCTTCCGTCGTCGACCCGTTCGGCAACGTCCTCGGCGTGATGTACAACCAGCACTACCTCGACGTCCTCGGATCCCGGACAGGAGCCTGAGGTGAGCACCGTGTCCGCGAGTACGTCCGCCGAATGGCGGGACTGGCTCGCACAGAACTGTCGGTCCGAGAAGGAAGTGTGGCTCGTCCTTCACCACAAGGACAGTGGCACCGCGAGCGTGCGCTACGCGGAGGCGATCGAGCAGGCGCTGTGCTTCGGCTGGATCGACGGTGTGCACCGCAAGCACGATGCGCACAGCTCGCGGCTGCGATTCACTCCGCGCACCGAGCGGAGTTCCTGGAGCCGGGTGAATCGTGAGCGTGCGGCCAGGATGATCGAGCTCGGTCTGATGACCGAGCAGGGTCAGGCGATGATCGACCTGGCCATGGCCAAGGGAACGTGGCAGGTGCTGCCGGACGAGGAGAGTGTCCCGGACGACCTGTGCACGTTGCTCGATCGAAATGATGACGCACGCAACAACTTCGAAGCCTTTCCGCCGTCGTCGCGGCGGCTGATCCTGGAGTGGATCGCGAAGGCGAAGAGGCCGGACACCAGGCAGCGTCGGATCGAGCGAACGGTCGCGCTCGCGGAGGTGAACGTCCGCGCCAACCATCCGGGAACACGGTGATCGTGCCGCTCGGCGAGGATCGGCGGAATCCCTGGAGCTCACTGGTGTCCGAGCGCAGCATGCTTCTTACCTGCGCCTTCCGCCGCCTGCCAGGGCAAGATGAGGACATGAGCATTGCGAGGCGGTTGGACGCCCTTCAGCGTCGTCACCCGGCGCTGGGATTCCCGATCGCCGTGCTGTACAAGTTTCTCGACGATCAGGGCGTCTATCTCGCCGCATTGATCGCGTACTACGGCTTCATCTCGCTTTTCCCGTTGTTGCTCCTGCTGTCCACGGTTCTCGGTTTCGTTCTCGCCGGCAATCCGGGCCTGCAGCAGGACATCATCGACTCGGCGCTGCGCCAGTTCCCGGCAATCGGGACCGATCTCGCGACCCAGGACCGGATAGGTGGTGGGTGGGCCGGTCTGGTGATCGGTGTGGTCGGTGCCCTGTACGGAGGTCTCGGCGTGGCGTTGGCGTGCCAGAACGCGATGAACACCGCGTGGTCGGTGCCGCGCCATCAACGGCCCGACCCGATCCGCGCCCGCGGTCAGGGTTTGCTGCTCCTCGGCACGATCGGTCTGGCTGTCCTCGGCACCGCCGCGATCTCCGGCATCGGTGCCGCCGCACATCTCGACGGACCCCTCAGCGTGCTTCTGATCGTCGCCACGCTGATCCTGAATTCCGGGATCTTCATTCTCGCCTTCCGGCTCACCACCGCACGGCCGTTGTCCAACGCAGAAGTCGTTCCCGGGGCGGTGGCCGCGGCCGTGCTGTGGCAGATGCTGCAAACGTTCGGTGCCTTCTATGTCAGCAGCGTGGTACGCACCGCCTCGGTCACGAACGGTGTATTCGCCATCGTTCTGGGACTGTTGGCGTTTCTGTTCCTCGCCGGGGTCACGGTCGTGCTGTGCGTCGAGATCAATGTGGTGAGGGTGGACAATCTGCATCCGCGCGCCCTGCTCGCACCGTTCACCGACAAGGTCGATCTCATCGAAGGGGACAAGCGCACCTTCAGCGACCAGGCGCAGGCGCAACGTGCCGTCGCCCACGAAGACATCCAGGTCACGTTCGACGACAGGCGCGCCGACCGCAGCTGACGAGGTGAGAAGTAGAACAATGACAGGTGACGGAAATCCCTTCATAGACCGCCGCCCCACCAGCCACGAACGGCTGACGGGGATGCCCTGGGATGCGTCGTACCACGACGGCCCTGCGCCGTGGGATATCGGCCGGGCGCAGCCGGCAATAGTGCGCCTCGCATCCATTGGCGGATTCACCGGAGCGGTGCTCGATGTGGGCTGTGGGAGCGGCGAGAACGCACTGCACCTCGCATCGCTCGGGTTGTCGGTTCTGGGGGTGGACGTGGCCGAGACGGCCCTGGTGCTCGCCCGAGAAAAAGCCGACGATCGCGGACTCGCGGTCGACTTCGCTGTGGCGGACGCGTTCGAGCTGGAACGTGTGGGGCGCATGTTCGAGACGGTGCTCGACTGCGGACTGTTTCACACCTTCGACGACGACGAGCGGCGCGGATACGTGGCGAGTCTGGCGTCGGTGACCGAGCATCAGGGAACACTGTATGTGTTGTGCTTCAGCGATGATGGTCCGGAAACCGGCCCGCACCCCGTCAGTCGCGACGAGCTGAGAGCGGCCTTCGACTCCGGGACCGGATGGAATATCGACACCATCGAGCCGGACCGGATACTGACTAGATTCCACGACGACGACGGCGCACCGGCGTGGCTGGCGACAATCACGCGGATCTGAACGGCCGGACCGGCCGGTTCTGGTGATCGCTTCGTCCGCGAGCGACCGCGGCTGCGTGAGACGATGGACGAGTCGACATCCGGACGCCGGACGACGCTGACGGAGGCCTTGGCTATGGACGACGCGGCGGACACCGGGAGCCCGCGGGTGGTGGTGGAGACCGAGCACGCCCGCGTGAGCTACGACGCGGGGAAAACCGTTCGCATCGGCCGTGACCCACAGATGGAAGTTACGGTGATCGATCCGGCGGTGTCGCGGGAACATGCGCGCCTGAGCTGGGACGACGGCTGGCAACTCGTCGACGCGGGCAGCAAGAACGGGTTCTTCGTCGACGGCAAGCGCAGGGATAGGCTCCGCGTCTCCGATCCCGTCACCGTCCGCCTCGGCAACGCGTCCGACGGACCCGTCGTGCGCATCTTCGTCGAGGATCCGGAGGCGACGCAGCAGGCGGTCGGCCCGCGATGGAACGAGTCGACGGTCGAAGTCGGGGCCCCGCGTGACGACGCGGTCCCGACCCGTCCTCAGGATCAACTGGTACCCGCCGGATCCGTCACGGTGGGTCGAGCGCCGGACAGTGACCTGGTCGTCCGCGACGTACTCGCCTCACGCAGGCACGCTGTCCTCCATACCCGGAAATCCGGACTGGAGATCGAGGACCTCGGGAGCGTCAACGGAACGTTCGTCGGCGGTGCCCGGGTAACCCGCGCCCGGCTGAACGACGGCGATGTCGTCACGATCGGCAACACCGATTTCAGCGTGGAGGGCGATCGGCTCGTTCCGCGGCGAACGACGGCACCGGCCGTGAGCGGACTGCACGTGCACGGCGTGGGACTCACCATCGAGGGCGGGCGTCGACTGCTCGAAGAAGTGGATCTCATTGCAGGGCGGGGCACGCTCACCGCGGTGATCGGCCCGTCGGGTGCGGGCAAGACCACGATGGCCACCATTCTCTCCGGCTCACTGACCCCGACCGAAGGTGTGGTCGACTTCGAGGGCCGAAGCGTCCACGCCAACTATCAAGTCCTGCGGTCCCGCATCGGGTTGGTCCCGCAGGACGACGTCGTGCACCGGCAATTGACGATTCGGCAGGCGCTGGGTTACGCCGCCGAGCTGCGGCTGCCACCGGACACGACGCGGGCGGACCGCGAGGACGTGATCGCGTCGGTACTCGCCGAGCTGCAACTCACCGAGCACGCGGACACTCGGGTCGATCACCTGTCGGGCGGTCAACGTAAACGCGCATCTGTGGCGCTGGAGTTGCTCACCGGGCCGTCCCTCCTCATCCTCGACGAACCGACCTCGGGCCTCGACCCGGCGCTCGACCGGCAGATCATGGGCACGTTGCGCCGCCTCGCCGACTCGGGCCGCGTCGTCGTCATCGTCACGCATTCGCTCTCGTACCTCGAGATGTGCGATCAGGTTCTCCTCCTCGCACCGGGCGGGAAGACCGCCTACGTGGGTCCGCCGGACGAGGTCGGGTCGATGCTGGGCAGCTCCGACTGGGCCGATGTCTTTGCCCGGGTCGCGGCCGAGCCCGACAAGGTGTTCGCCGAGTACCGAGCCCGCCGCACCTCGGTCGACGTGGGTCCGCCGCCGCCGCCCGGACCGTTGGGGAGCCCCGCGCACACCTCGAGGTGGAGGCAGTGGAGCACCGTGTCGCGAAGGCAGATTCGGCTGATCCGCGCCGACAGGGGATACCTGATCTTCCTGTCCTTCCTGCCCTTCGTCCTCGGCGGGTTGTCCGTGCTCGTGCCCGGCGACACCGGATTCGGTCCGGCACCACCCGAGTCGAGCGAGTTGAACCAAATCCTGGTCGTTCTGATTCTCGGCGCGACTTTCATGGGTTGCTCGCTGACCATCCGCGACCTCGTCGGTGAGCGCTTGATCTACCACCGGGAACGCGCCGCCGGACTGCTCCCATCCGCATACCTGACGGCGAAGATCGTGGTGTTCTGCGCCGCGGGGGTCGTGCAGTCGGTGGTGATGGTCACGGTGGTCTTCGTCGGCAAGGGGCTGCCGGGTCCGGGGACGGTCATCCCCTCGGGCGCACTCGAACTGATCGTGGACATCGCCGTCACAACCTGCGCCTGCGTGGTGCTCGGTATGGCGTTGTCGTCGGTGGCGCGCTCGAACGAGCAGGTTATGCCCATGCTCGTGATCGCGATCATGGTGCAGCTGGTGATGTGCGGCGGCATGATCACCATCACCGGCCGCGCCGTGCTCGACCAGTTGTCGTGGCTGTTCCCGTCCCGCTGGGGCTTTGCCGCTGCCGCCTCGACGGCGGATCTGCGCACGAACTCGCCCGGCACGGAGGACGACCCGCTCTGGCAACACGTTCCGTCGTGGTGGCTGTTCAGCATCGGCATGCTGGTGCTCATCGGTGTCGTCCTCGCAGTCGTCGCCTACAGCAGGCTCCGCCTCCGCCGCCCGCGTCGCCGATCGACGACCGCTTCATCTTGACGAACGGCGTGGCTGGCACTGTTCCGTATCTAATCCCGCGGAGCCGAGCAAGTTCGGTCGGTCGTTTCACAGCGCGGGCGGGGGGTACGCGAATGGCACGGAAGAACGTGAGGAGGAACTGTGACAGAGCGACCCGACGAACCCACCCTCGACGACGTGATCGATCCTACCGAGCAAGCTCCACGGGATCGACGTGAACACGGCAAGTCCCCCGACCGCCTCAATGATGACTATCTGGAGCACCGCACCGAGCAAGAAAGGATTGCCGCTGGAATCGATGACTACGATCCGGATCAGGTACCACCTGCCGCCGAATGAGCGATCGAACTGCCCATGGCAATGAACGCCCGGCCCATTCGGGAAGCGCGTATTTTCGGAATCCATGGTTGCGCTGTATCCAGCTGTCGAACCCTACGAGTCCGGGTTCCTGGAGGTCTCCGACGGTCAGGTCCTGTATTGGGAGACGGTCGGTAATCCTGCGGGCACTCCGGTGGTCTATCTGCACGGCGGCCCCGGCTCTGGTTGCACACTGGGAATGCGCCGGTTCTTCGACCCCAATGCGTTTCGGGCGGTGCTGTTCGACCAACGGGGATGCGGCCGTAGCCGGCCACTGGCGGATGATCCGGGCGTCGACCTCTCGACGAACACGACGGCGCACCTGATCGAAGACATCGAACGACTGCGGGAATACCTCCGAATCGACAGATGGGTCGTGTCGGGTGCCTCGTGGGGCGTCACGCTCGCGTTGGTCTACGCGCAGCGTCATCCCGATCGTGTGATCGGCATGGCGTTGGGTGCAATCACCACGGGCACCCGCGAAGAGGTCGAGTGGATCACCCGCGACATGCGGAGGGTGTTTCCGCGCGAGTGGGAACGGTTCGTCGAACCCGTGCCGGACGGCGAACGCGGGGGCAACCTTGCCGCCGCATACGCACGCCTGCTCGCTCATCCCGACCCAGCCGTTCGCGAGAACGCCGCACTGCGGTGGTGCGAGTGGGAGGACACCCACGTTTCTCTCGCACCGGGGTGGACACCGAACCCCCGATACCACGACCCTGCGTTCCGTATGGTGTTCGCACGCTTGGTCACTCACTACTGGGGTCGAGATCATTTCCTCGCAGACAACCAGCTACGCGAGGGAATGGACCGGTTGACGGGCATCCCCGCGGTACTCGTCCACGGCCGACACGACGTATCCGGTCCGCTGGACACGGCGTGGGAGCTCTCTCGCCTCTGGAAGACCAGTCGACTCGTCGTCGTCGACGATGCCGGCCACGGTGGTGGCAGCTTCACCGACCAACTCATCGCTGCCATCGACTCTTTTGGTTGACGTGGTTGAACCCTTGGGGAACCATCGTGGTTGACAAGGTTGACGGGAGGGTGGGCGGTGACGTCGCTGGTGGAGCAGGAGAAGCGGCTGATGGAGGAGCTGTCGCAGCGGGTGCACCGTACGTTCGCTGCGGCCGCTGCGGCTGGGGTGTCTACTGATGTGTTCGCGGATGTGCAGGCGATCGCAGATGCGATGTCGGCTGCGCTCCCTATTCACCATGTCTATGACCAGGTCTTGGGCCCGTTCTACGATACCGCCGGCCTGACTCGGTGGTGGAGTGTCAGTCGTCAGGCGGTGAGCAAGAAGGTCGCGACCGGGGCGGTGATCGCCTGCCAACTAGAGGAGGGCCAATGGGTGTACCCGGTGTGGCAGTTCACCAGCAGCGGCACTGTCGACCCGGCGCTAGTGCAGGTGTGGCGTGCTCTGCGTGCTGGGGCGGACCCGTGGACATGTGCGCTATGGCTGCGGGCACCGCAGGACGCGTTCGGTGGTAAGACCGCGGTGGATTGGTTGACCGAGGGTGGCCGGGTCGACCCGGTGCTGGCGGCGGCTCGCGCGGATGTGCAGCGGTGGGCGGTGTGAGGGAGGACGTTGCTCTGCGGGTGCCCGGAAGCGCACGCTGACGGGGTTTCCCGGGTGGCGGTTGACCGGGAGGCGGCAAGTCAAGCGTGGTCACCGGGTCTCGAATGGACCGTGGTGGTTTTCTTCTTCGGGTGGCGGACGTTTCGATCTGTCCGCACCGCGGGGTACGTGTTATGTCGCCTTCGATGAGATGACGGCGATCCGCGAGACGGTGGGGGAGGCGTTGGCCTCGCTCGGGGTGATCGCCCACAACTTCGCGGCCGAGCGGGTGCTGTCGACTTTGCGGGTACCGGGTGCCCATGACCTCGCGGACACCTGCGACGGCGCGGCTGCCGCGTTCGGGCTCACGCGGGAGTTGTGTTCGATGACACCGTATGGCATCCCCCGGGCGTGGGCGGCGGCGTTTGATGTCGAGTTCGACGGCATCCGATATCAGACGCGATTCACGACCGGCCCCGCGGCGAATGCGGCCGCAGTATTCGGTCCGGCCGGGGAAGCGCCCTGGCCCGTAAACCCCCGGCCAGACTCTTTCATGGCGGCGGCGACACGTTGCGGTATTGCGGTACAGCCGCTTCCGCGGTCGGTTCGGGTCCTCTATCCGCCGACCTGACGATTCGGGGAACCGGCGTTCCGGGTTCCCGCCTCTTCAGCTCGACGCACGAATGTCGCAGTATCCCAGAAACACTGGGCTACTGCGACATTCAACGCGCTTCCGCTATGAGCGAGGCGGGTGGTGTCAGGCCTGGAGGCCGGCTTCGATCTCGAGGCTGATGGTGATCTTGTCGCCGACGACGGCTCCGCCGCCTTCGAGGGGCATGTCGATGCTGATGCCGAAGTCTTTGCGGTTGAGAACGGTGGTGGCTTCGAAGCCTGCGACCGGGCCGTTGCCCATGCCGGGGTTGACGCCGTTGAATTCGAGCGCGAGCTCGACGGGGCGGGTGACGCCGCGGAGGGTGAAGTTGCCGTCGACCACGTAGTCGTCGCCCTTGGTGCGGATGCCGGTGGAGGTGAAGGTGGCGGTGGGGAACTGCTCGGCGTCGAAGAAGTCGGCCGACTTGATGTGGGCGTCGCGGTCGGCGTTCTTGGTGTCGATCGAGGCGACCTGGATCTCGGCGGTGACGGAGGCGGTGCCGTCCTCGGCGACGGTGATGGCGCCGGTGAAGTCGTTGAACGTGCCGCGGACCTTGCTGACCATCAGGTGGCGGACGGAGAAGCCGACGGTGGAGTGGACGGGGTCGATGGCCCAGGTTCCTGCGGTGAGGCCGGGCAGCGTGGTGATGGCGGTGGTCATGGTGAACTCCTCGAGAGTGGTCTACCGGGGCGGTGAAGAATCTGAAGTAGTTGAACTTGCAACTACAACAATAGGGGGATGTCGTTGCGATGTCAACTAAAACGTAAAACTACCGGGTCGACGAGCGAATGAACTCGAGGATCTCGGACGTCACCGGGTCGGTGATGTCCTCGAAGTCGTCGTGCTTCTTCAGATAGGCGGCCACCAATGGGCAGACCGCGACGATACGCAATCCCGAGCGGCGCACATCGTCGAGTGCATGGCGGACCAGGATGGAGCTGAGGCCGTGGCCGGAGAATGCGTCGTCGATTTCCGTGTGGAAGAAGATGCGGCGACCGTCCTGGTCGCGGTATGCGGTGAACCCCACTCGTTGTCCCGAGACGCCGAGCTCGTAGCGGTGCCGATCGGGCACGTGCGTAACCGTGGTGTCGAGTGCGGGAGAGGTGTTGTCGGAGTGCGTCATTGATTGTCCTTCTTGCTCGGTGGCGCTGCGGGTGGGTGGGAGTTCGGGTGGGTGGAATCTGCCGTTCAGGTGTTCTCGAGCATGTGGGTGCGCATCTCGCTGTAGTCGTGGCCGAGGATCGCGACGTCCCGCGGGCTGAGCAGGTCGAACATGTTCCGGCGAACCTCGGCCACGTGTCCGGGGCTTGCGGCGGCGAGCTTGTCGGCGCCGGCATCCGTCAACTCGGCCATCATTCCGCGTTTGTCGTGCTTGCACTCCACGCGGCGTACCCAGCCGGCGTCGACGAGCCTGCTGATTGCCCGCGTCACCCCGCTGCGAGTCGTGGTGACGGCCTCTGCCAGTTCGCTCATCCGCAGTCGCCGCTCGGGGGCCTCCGAGAGGACGACGAGCAGTTCGAAATCTGTGAACGAGATGCCCGCATCACGGGTGAGTTGCCGATCGAGCGCTTGCAGGAGCAGGCGAGTGGCGTCGAGATAGGCACGCCACGTCTGTTGTTCCTGCGCGCTGAGCCACCGAGTTGTCTTCACATATCAACAATACGCCTAGTAGTTGACAGCGCAACTACTTGAGGTATTCTCAAAGTAGTTGAAGACGCAATTACCCCGCTCGGCCGAAAGCTGACCGGCGTCCTCGTCGCCACCTCAGCGAAAGGAAACACGGCTATGAACACTACGCCTGAGCAGAAGAGCTCCGAGGGGTTCACGGTGCAGCGCGACCGAATCCGTGCCGAGCACCTGAAGCCGGCATCGTCGCGGCCCGCCTCCTCGGCCCGCGGTCTCCATCACACCGCGTTGATCAGCGGGGACGTCGAGCGCACGGTGCGGTTCTACCAGGACGTGCTGGAGTTTCCCCTCACCGAACTGATCGAGAATCGGGACTACCCCGGGTCGTCGCACTTCTTCTTCGATATCGGAAACGGCAACCTGCTGGCGTTCTTCGACTTCCCCGGACTCGACATCGGCCCCTATCAGGAGGTTCTCGGCGGCCTGCATCATGTCGCGATCAGCGTCGAACCCGAACGGTGGGAACACCTGCGCCGCAAGCTGACCGACGCCGGCGTCGAGCTGATCGAGCACAGCGAGGTATCGCTGTACTTCCGCGACCCCGACGGCGCCCGCCTCGAACTCATCGCCGACCCGCTCGGGGAAATGTACGGGTCACACGTTCTCTGATCGAGAGCGCCACAACCTCCACTCCACGTCTCGAAGGGTGCTCCGATCATGACCACTGCCGTAACTCGTCCCCCATTGGATGTCCGCCGGGCCGACGACCGCTTCAAGACCCATGCCGGCTGGCTCGATTCCAAGCATTCCTTCTCGTTCAGCCGCCACTACGACCCCGCCAATACCCACCACGGGGTGCTGATGGTCAACAACGACGACATCGTCGTTCCCGGGATGGGCTTCGACACCCACCCACACCAGGACATGGAAATCGTCACCTGGGTGCTGCAGGGCTCGCTGGTACATCAGGATTCGATGGGGCATTCCGGGGCCATCTACCCAGGCCTGGCTCAGCGGATGAGCGCGGGCACCGGCATCTTGCACTCCGAGAAGAACGACTCCTGGCGTCTGGACGGTGTCACCGGTGCCCATGCCGACCAGCACAGTGACCCGGTGCACTTCATCCAGATGTGGGTCGTTCCCGACGAAGCCGGTATCACGCCCGGTTACGAACAACTCGAGATCGACCACGAATTGCTGGCCGGGGGACTGGTGCCGGTCGCGTCGGGCATGCCCGCGTACGCCGACCACTCGGCGATACGGATCAAGAACAAGTACGCCGCAATGCACGTTGCGCGCATGCAACCCGGTCAGGCGCCGATCGCCCTGCCCGACGCGCCGTTCCTCCACGTGTTCGTGGCGCACGGGGAAGCTTCGCTGGAGGGCGTCGGGGTGCTCGGCGAGGGCGACGCCGTTCGGGTCAGCGGCGGCGGAGGTCAGCAACTGACTACCGAAACCGGTGCCGAGGTCATCGTGTGGGAGATGCACGCCGAGATCGCCGGGTAGTCGGTCGGGTTCCGGGGCGTCCGACACCCGTCGGGCGTTCCCTCGCCAACTTCCTCCAGCTGTTGGGTGACCTGCGCCACATTCGGGCTCATGCTGGGTGCATGACATCATTTCCCACGCTCGACCCCGAACTCGCGGCCGCGGTCACCATGCTCCCGAATGTGGATTTCTCCGACCTGCCTTCCGCACGGGCAACCTTCGACTCCCTGGTCGGCTCCCTGTTGGCTGATCTGTCGTTCGACGGAGTCCGTGTTCAGGAGTTGTCGGTCCCAGGCCTCGGCGACGATCCGGACGTCGGTATCCGGTTCTTCACGCCGGAAAACTCGGAGGGACCGCTGCCGGTTCTTCTGTGGATCCACGGCGGTGGGTTCGCCATCGGAAAGGCGGCCTCGAGTGACCCCTTCTGCGTCGAGGTGGTGCGGGAACTCGGGTGCGCCGTCGCAAGCGTCGAATACCGGTTAGCTCCGGAAACGCCCTTTCCGGGTCCGCTCGACGACTGCTACGCGGCATTGACTCACCTCCACGCCCACGCGGACGAGTGGGGAATCGATCCCTCCCGCATCGCGGTCGGTGGTCAGAGCGCGGGCGGTGGGCTCGCCGCCGGAACCGTCCTGAGGGCGCGCGACGAGGGCGTCGTCCCGGTCGCATTCCAGCTCCTCGACATTCCGGAGCTGGACGACCGGCTGACCACCGCCTCGATGACGACGTTCGTGGACACTCCGCTGTGGCACCGCCCCAACGCGATCCTGTCGTGGCAGTACTACCTCGGAACGTCCTACACCGGACCGGAAGACCCGAACGTCTCGATCTACGCTGCACCGGCCCGCGCAACCGATCTTCGTGGCCTGCCCCCGACCTATCTCTGCACCATGGAATTGGACCCGCTGCGTGACGAGGGGATCGACTACGCCCTCGGCCTGCTCAGGTCCGGTATCAGCGTGGAGCTGCATTCGTTCCCCGGCACCTTCCACGGGTCCGGATTGCTGGCGACGGCGGAGGTCAGCAAACGCGCGATGGCGGAGATGCTCGACGCGCTGCGTAGACGCTTGCGTGTGGTGTCACCAGCCTCGTAGCGTTGCTGGATGCAGGGACTGATGTACCGGCTCGCCGAGCTCGACGCGGACTCGGCGGGCCTGGTACGAGTGATCGACTATTTCGACGCGCTGGTCCGCCACGGCGCGGACACCGCCTCGATGCTCCGGGCGAGTGCTGCGCTGGCCGACTGCGTCGTCGGCATCGACATCTCGGGGTGGTCCGGCAGTTCCGAGCCGCGCCGCTGCGACCCTCGCGGGCGGTGGTCTCCGCAGCCCCGGCTCGCGCCCAGTGCATCGAAGGACGTCGTGGTCGACGATGTGGTGGTCGGGTCGGTCTGGATAGAGAGGTCGGGTGCGAGTCTGCCGCTCGACGACATGCTCGTCGACCGGATGGCTCTGACCGCGGCGATCATCCTGCAACCGCGCCGTGTGCTCACCGACGCCGAGCACACACGCAATCTTCTCTTTCCGATGGACGAGCTGGCGGTGCTTACCTCGTGCGCTGCGCTGCGCATCGAACCGTCGACTCCGGTCCGTGTGCTCGTGTACACGGCCGGTGGCGGCGCGCGCCTACCGCTGCCCGGCGAGCTCGCACCCGGCCGCTCCACGGAGATCGAGGTGGACGGCGACTCGCTGATGCTGGTTGCGGAGTCGTTCGTGCCGACACCGGAATTCGCCGACGTGGCCCGTTCCCGATCCGTGCAGGTGGGTCTCTCACTGGCGTCCGCGGCGTCGGATGCGAACACGCTTGTCGGTACAGCGAAATTCGCCCGTAGTCAGGCATCGGAACCCGAACCGATCGGAAACGCGGACGACCTCGGCGCCCTCAACCTATTGATAGGGGGGCAGAGCCTCGCCCACGCCGCGATTCCCGATCTTGTTCACGCTGCCGAACTGCGCGACTCCGAACAGGGGTCGGAGTTGCTGGCGACACTGCGGGTGTATCTACGGTCGGGAACGCTGCGCGCCGCGGCGGAGAGCATGCACCTGCACCACAGCAGCGTTGCGCACCGGCTGACCAAGCTGTCCCGCCACCTGGGTTTCGCTGTCGACGCGATCGAGAATCGGGCTCGCGCGACGGCACTGATGATGGTGATCGACACCCGGTGACGGGGTTCACCCCGACCCGCAGTTGATTGCCGCATTCGCCCAGGTAGCACGTTCCCGTTAATCCGTAGCGACCACCTGCGTGGCGGGATGGGTCGAACCTGGGCCATGATTCTGGGACGGAATGGATGGGTCCGGGAAACCGGCGGTGGACGAAAGGTCCATGGATTGTGACTGCCTCGGGTGAAGCTTCCTGGTCTGCGGAACGGTTGTTCGCAGGGCCCGGTGAAACGCGGGAACGGCTTCGCCGCCACGACTGGGCAGCCACATCGCTGGGACCGGTCGAGACCTGGTCTGTGGAGCTGAGGGCTGCGGTGCGCACGGTGTTGCCGTCGGCCGTGCCGATGCTGCTGTGGTGGGGCCCCGACCTGGTGCAGATCTTCAACGACGCCTACACGCCGGTACTGGGTGAGAAGTATCCGGCCGCGGTCGGCGAGCCGGGTGCGCAGTGCTGGGCGGAGGTGTGGGACGAGTTGGGGCCGCTCGCCGAGCAGGCACTCGCGGGCGGTGAAGCGACGTACATGGAGAACCAGCAGTTGTTCCTGCGACGTCACGGTTACCTGGAGGAGACGTATTGGACGTTCTCCTACAGCCCGGTGCACGACGAAGGCGGGAACGTGGCGGGCGTCTTCGTCGCGACGACGGATGTGACGACGCGTGTGCTCGGAGAACGCCGATTGGAGACGCTCCGTCGGCTGGGCATGGTCTCGACCGCCGAGGGAGACGACCCGATCGCGGATTCGTGCCAGGCGGTTATGGAGGTACTGGCCGACAGCAGCGACGATGTGCCGGTGGCAGTGATGTATCTGCGGGAGGACATCGCTGGAGCAGCAGGAAATGGGGAGTCGCACGATCTAGTCCTGGTCGGTGCCGTGGGAACGGACCGGGGCACGGAGCTCGCACCGCTGCGCATCGCTGCGGGCGAGGGCATCCACCCGGCCGACGCGCGGGTGTATCCGCTGGTGGTGACGGGCGACTCCGAGCCGGTGGGGTTGCTGGTTCTCGGCATCAGCGCGTGCCGCGCATTCGACGACGCCTATCGCAGCTTCTTCGAATTGGTGGCCGCGAAGGTGTCGACGTTGACGTCGGACGCTCTAGCCTTCGAGTTCGAACGAGACCGCGCCGCAGCCCTCGCTGAACTCGACACCGCGAAGACGCGATTCTTCCAGAACATCAGCCACGAGTTCCGCACACCGCTGACGCTGCTCCTCGGGCCGCTGCAAACATTGGGCGAAGAGAACGGCGAGGTGTCGATCGAAGAACGGCGCGATGCGATCGCTGTCGCCTATCGGGCGGCGCAGCGGCTTCAGCGACTTGTCGACGGCTTGCTGGACCTCTCCACCGCCGCCGGCGGCACACTCGAGCAGAAACCGGAACCGACCGACATCGGCAGGTTGACCGCCGACTGTGTGAGCATGTTCGCCTCCGCAGCCGAGGACGCGGGGCTTCTCCTCCGAACCGACATCGACAAAGGCGTGGGCCTGGTCGACGTCGACCAGGAAATGTGGGTGAAGGTCGTCCTCAACCTGGTGTCGAACGCCCTCAAGTACAACACCGACGGCGGCTCTGTCGACGTGTCACTTCGGCAGGAAGACAAGCATCTGATCTTGCGCGTGGCCGATACCGGCGTCGGAATTCCGGCCGACGAGCAGGACCGGGTGTTCGAACGGTTCCATCGGGTCGAGGGGGCAGCGCCCAACAGCGGGGGCGGTGTGGGCATCGGTCTTTCCCTCGTCGCGGACCTCGCCGAGGCGCTCGGCGGATCCGTCGCCCTCGACAGCACGCTGGGACGGGGAAGCACCTTCACGGTCCGTGTGCCACGCGTCGCGGCGCGGGCAGAGGCGACTGTTTCCACCAACCCGGCACGAGTGGACGCCACTGCGTACTTCAGCGAGATAGTGCAGCGGGAGCCGGTCTCGCCCTCCCCGGTGCCTGCGGCAGCGGACGACGATGCGCCGCGGTACCGCATTCTGCTGCTCGAAGACCACAGCGATCTCCGGGCCTACCTGACCCGACTGCTCGAGGGGCAAGGCTGGGACGTCGACGCCGTGCCGGACGCGGATACCGCTTGGCGTCGCCTGGCGGATCGGCGCCCGCATCTGGTTCTCAGCGATGTGATGATGCCCGGACGCGACGGAATCACCTTCTTGAAGGAACTCCGTGCGGACGAGTCGACGGCGCGGCTCCCCGTCGTTCTCCTCACTGCTCGCGCGGGCACCGAGTCGGCAGTCGACGGTTTGAGTCAGGGCGCCGACGACTACATCGTCAAACCCTTTCAACCCGCCGAACTGGTGGCGCGAATCCGGGTCCACCTGGAATTGTCCTGGTTCCGGGAGACTCTCATCGCGGACGGTGAACGCGAGACCGATCAGCTGCGCACCGCACTGGACACTCGCACCACACTGAGTCAAGCGGTAGGCCTGACGATGGCGGCGTTCCAGTGCGACGCGGACACGGCCTTCGACAAGCTGGTCACGTATTCGCAGCACCGCAACGTGAAACTGCGGGAAATCGCGTCGGACATCGTCGACAACTTCACGGCCGAGTCCGCCGGCCGGGCCGCGAACTAGCCTTCCGCCACCTGTTGGGCGGTGGCATACGCGAGTTGCAGGAAGTCTGCGCCGGCCAGAGCCGCCATCGCGTCCGCCACCATGCGTGTCGCCCGGGGGGCGAAGACGTGCCCGATGGTGAAACCGGTGATCACCCAGACATCGAAGCAGAACGGGCAGGTCAGCAGTTCGCCGATGCTGTGCTTGACGCCGTCGGAGGCCTGCGGCTTCTCCATCACCTCGCCGGGCCCCCCATCCCCGGCGTGCTGGGTGAACGGTGCGCGGAGCGGAGTGGTGACGGCGTCCTTGGTCACCGTGCGGGAAAGTTTGTGCGCCGCAAACGCGGTGATGACGAGTTCTCGCACGGTCATGGCACGCGGGAGTTGCCGGTTGGTGAGAGCGCCGAGCACCGTGACTACGGCGACGACGAAGGTGTATGCGGCCATCGTCGCCGCGTAGCCGTTCAGTGAGCGCTCGCTTGTGGTCGAACTCCGTTCGCGCTCCGGCGCCTGTGCCACATTCATCCACTTTCCCCTTGTTCGCTGTGCCGAGTGCGTTGTCAATCCACGATCGGAAAGAGCGAGTCGCCGTCCTCGGGAGTGCCGTCGACCTGACCTTTGTCGACCCGTGAATCTTCGACGATCACGCCGTCGACGACCTCCGCGGACTTTCTGCCCTCGCCCGAAATCTCGACGTCGTCGTCGAGGACTCGGTCGACGTCCTCCTCGGTCAAGGAGTCGTCCGGTGCGGCGGCCACGGGAATGTCCGGCGGCACCTCGACCTCGACGTCGGGCTCTTCCTCGGACAATTTCTCGTCGAGAGTCTCGCCTTCACGCTCTTCGCGTGGTGTCATGCCGAACTTGTCGGCCTCGCTCCAGTGCTCCGGCGGGTCCACGACGTCGTCGCCGTCGTTGTTCCGCACGTCGTCGGGGTCGAGGCTTTCGGCTGGGTTGAGGGTGTCACCAGGACCATCTTCGATACTCATAGTTGTTGCGTGCCCGATCGAGTAGTCACCGAAACATTGGCTGTCACGGCCGGAAGACGGCCCGAACACACCCTTCCTGCTTGCTCTTGAACACCTGGTATCCGCGCACTGCCTCCTCGAGGGACATGTCATGGGTGATCAGATATGAGGGATCGAGGTCGCCCTGCTGGACGTAGTCGAACATCCGCGGCATGTACCGCTGGCCGTGTTGCTGTGCCGTCCGAATCGTCAGACTCTTGTTGGTCACCACACCCATCGGGAACTTGTCCGTCAGTCCGTAGATTCCCAGGACAGACACGATCCCGCCCTTACGGCAGGCGAGGATCGCTTCGCGCAACGGGGTTGCCCGGTCGGATTCGAGCCTGAGCAGTTGTTTGGCGCGGTCGTAGAGTTGCTGCAGTCCGGTGCCGTGCCCTTCCATGCCGACAGCATCGATGCACGCGTCCGGGCCCCGCCCGCCGGTGGTCTCGCGTAGTTGCTCCAGCACGCTGTCGACGGACGTGTAGTCGATGGTTTCAGCACCGAATTCTCTCCGCGCCAACGCAAGTCGCTCAGGATAGCGATCGATGACGAGTACCCGTTCCGCGCCGAGGAGACGGGCAGTGTGTGCCGCCATCAGCCCGACGCCCCCGCTGCCCCACACCGCGATCGTGTCGCCGGGCGAGATGTCGCAGAAATCCGCGCCCATGAGGCCGGTGGGGACGGCGTCGGAGAGAAATAGAGCTTGCTCGTCGGTGATGCCATCGGGGATGGTGAAGCAGTTGACGTCGCCGAACGGCACGCGGATGTATTGTGCGTGGGAGCCCGAGTATCCCCCGAACGGGTGGGTATACCCGTAGATTCCGCCCGTGGGATAGCCGAAGACCGGCTGCTGCAGTTCGGCATTCGGGTTCGTCGTGTCGCAGACCGAATACAAGTCGTGGTCGCAGTACCAGCAGGAGTTGCATCCGATGAACGACGGAACGACTACACGGTCGCCCACTCTGGTGTCGGTGACTTCGGGGCCCACGTCCACCACTTCACCCATGAACTCGTGACCGAACACGTCACCTTCCCGCATGCCCGGCAGGTATCCGTCGATGAAATGGAGGTCGGAACCGCAGGTAGTGGTCAGCCGTACCTGCACGATGACGTCATGGGGATTGACGAGTTGGGGGTCGTCGACGGTTTCGACTCTGAGGTCGTTGACGCCGTTCCAGCAGAGTGCACGCATGGGTTCTCCTAGCTCAGCGAGCGGCCTGGCGCGCGCTCGGATTGTCTCTGAGAGTGGGCAGTTCGCCGGTCTGCAAGAGTGCGCGGGCGCGGTAGAGAGCCTTGAATGTCGCTGCTCCCGTGAGGATGTCGGGCACCGGGGTCTTCGCCCGGATCGTCACCTCGGTACCGAGATCGTGCGGTGCGTCGCGAAACGAGAGTTCGACCTCTGGTGGATCGTCGGGGGAGTTCTGGGCCGTGGAGTCCTCACCCGTCGTGCCGACGAACCGCAGACTGCCGTCTGCTTCGACCAGCGTGGTATTCCATGTGGTGGGCTCGTCGGCGCCGGGATTCAGCGTCCACTCGTAGCTACCGGGTTCGGTCGACCGGACTTCGGCCACATCACCGAGCACCTCGGACAATTTTCCGGGGTCACGCCAGAACTGTTCCACCTCCGGTCGGGGCCTGTTGATCGTCAACGTCTGACTGTTCCCGCTGCCGGCGGCGGAGTCGACCATCTTCCCGACCAGGTCGGTCAGCTGCTCTCTCGCCTTGTCGATGTAGTGCACGGGTCCTCCCTTCGTCTGGTTCCGCGTTACCCGGATCTTGCGGGCGGAAACACCCGCAACGGGCCGATTCACGCCCTGGTCGTACGAGCCGGGCTCACTACTCGGCCGCTGCGTTGCAGCAGAAGTCCCGCGATGACGAGCAGGACACCTAAGGCCAGGAAGCCGATGTCGTACCAGGCTTGATGCGGTCCGCTGCGCACGTGGTGGATACCGAGGATGTGGTGGTCGACGATGCCCTCGACCAGATTGAACAGCCCCCAGCCGACGAGGATCCACCCCCACAACACTCGTGAGCCCCAGATCCGTCCCCGTGCACGGGACACCCTCGAGTAGAGCAACCAGAGCCCCACCGCGACGGCGATCCAGGTCAGCACGTGGAAAAGTCCATCCCACAGGGTGTTCACCTCGAGGCCACGAAGCGTGTCTGCGGGATACTCCGGGACGCCGACGTGATCGGTTGCGGTGCTGCTCAGTAAGTGATGCCACTGCAGTACCTGGTGCAGCACGATGCCGTCGACGAATCCGCCCAATCCGATCCCGAGGAGGAGCCCGGGTGCAGTAATGCTCACGCCGTTGTTCGCGCCGGGGTTGCTCTCCGTGCTCGTCGTCATGGTAGTGGCGTGGTACCCGAAGGATCCGCGGCTGAATCTGCAGAATCAGCGCCGGAGCAGTTGGTGGCGGCGCCGACGGGGTACACGTCAGTCCATGACAGACCAGCAGACCCCGAATCCCCCCGACCACGCGAGGCCGGAGCAGGCGACGGACGAAGAGGTCGCCGCGGCCGGCAAATTATCCGAGGCCCTCGAGACGGTGGAACGTGCCCGCGGACGTTTGTACGACTTCCACCAGCTGATCGGTCACGCCGACCTGATGCTGGACGAGGCGGTCCAGAAGCTGCGTGAGGCAGGCCGCGACGACATCGCCGAGCAGGTGGAAAAGGAACTGGTGGGCCGCAACGTCCTGCACGGGCGATGGACGTTCCAGATAGTCGAAGACTTCGACGACCACTACTGGTTCACCTTCCGGGACTGTGAGGCCAGCGTGCGCGGCCAGCTGTGCGGCGGCCGTCGGCACGTGTTCGAGTCCGAGATGAAAGAGTCCCGTCGAACGCACGGGCAGCCCCGGCACGAAGCGCGGCCGTAGCCGCGAAACGCCGGTCCGACGCCGTTTCCGGGAGGAGGTTCCCGGGTAGGAGAAGACGATGGTCGATGAAAAGCAAGCCGAATCGGATCCCGACGATCCCCGCAAACCGGACTCGCCCGCGGATCTGACGAAACCGTCGTGGGGGTACGTTCTGCGGAAGACAGCGCACGAGTTCGGTCGCGATCAGTGCACCGATCTTGCGGCCGCGTTGACGTACTACGCCGTCCTGTCGCTGTTCCCTGCCCTGCTCGCGCTGGTGTCGCTTCTCGGCGTTTTCGGACAGGGACAGCGCACCACCGATTCGGTGTTGCAGATCGTCGACGACCTCGGACCCTCGTCCGCCGTGGACACCTTGCGGGATCCCATCGCCCAGCTCGTTCAAACACCCACTGCGGGTGTGGCATTGATCTTCGGTCTCCTGGGTGCGGTGTGGTCGGCGTCGGGTTACATCGGTGCGTTCGGCCGCGCCATGAACCGCATGTACGAGGTCGACGAGGGACGTCCGGTGTGGAAGTTGCGTCCATTGATGCTGCTGGTCACTTTGATCGGACTCCTGCTCGTGGCGGTGGCGGCCGTCATGCTGGCGGTGAGTGGGCCGGTTGCCCGTTCGGTCGGTGACGCTATCGGATTCGGCGACACCGCCCTGACCGTGTGGAACATTGCCCGGTGGCCGTTCGTGCTCGGAGTGGTCGTCGTCGCGGTCGCGATCCTGTACTACGTGACACCCAACGTGAAGCAGCCGAAGTTCCGCTGGATCAGTGCGGGCGCATTTCTCGCGATCGTGACGTGGATCGTGGCCTCGGTCCTGTTCGGCCTCTACGTTTCGAATTTCGGCAGTTACAACAAGACGTACGGCTCTCTCGCCGGGGTCATTGTGTTTCTGCTGTGGTTGTGGATCACCAACTTGGCGTTGCTGTTCGGAGCCGAGCTCGATTCCGAACTCGAGCGAGGCAGGGAACTGCAAGCCGGACTGCCGGCGGAAGACGAGCTGCAGCTTCCGCCGCGCGACACCCGCGTGTCCGACAAGAATGCCGAGAAATATCAGAAGTACATCGAGCAGGGACGAGCACTTCGCGAGAGCGACGGGAGCACTGCCGAACCCGACGCGGTGCCCGAAAATCAACAGCGTTAATTACATCAGGAGTATTCGCGCCGACGGATTTTCTCACCCGATCGCGCCCGGAACGCTGACCCGAGCAGTGCCGAATAGTTACGGTGGTCGTCATGGCGGAACGTGGTGCTCGTCCCAAAGTTCCCGTAGTGCGCAGATTCATGCTGCGCGCGGTGCGGCACCTGTTCAGCCCTCTCCGCCCGGACGACTATCTGGAGCTCATCAATCCGCTGTGGACCACCCGTGAATTGCGGGGACGGGTGGAGCGGGTCGAGCCCGCCAGCGCCGACTCCGCCACCGTCGTGATCCGTCCCCAATACGAGTGGTTCGGGCACGAGGCCGGACAGTATGTGCGCCTCGGCGTCGTCCTCGACGGGGTCTACTACTGGCGCGCCTACTCGCTGACCTCGGACCCCGACCCGGATGACGGGCTGATCAGCGTCACGCCGAAGCTGGTGGAAAGCGGCACGGTGTCGCCGTACCTCGTCCGCGACATCCGCCCCGGAGACATCGTGCGTCTCGGTGAGGTCGAGGGCACATTCACCCTCCCGGACCCACTGCCCGACAAGATGTTGTTCATCAGCGCCGGCAGCGGTATTACACCGATCATCAGCATGCTCCGCAGCCTCGACCACAAGAATGCGGTCGACGACGTGGTCGTCGCGCACTCGGCCCGCAGCGAGGAGCAGGTCATGTTCGATTCGACGCTCCGCGATCTCGACCGTCGCCACGACGGGTTTCGGCTGGTGCTCCGCCTCACCGGGAAGGACGGCCGGCTGACACCGGACGCGCTCGCCGAACTCTGTCCCGACTGGCGTGAACGCGAGGTGTTCGCGTCGGGTCCGGGCGAGATGCTCGATCAGTTGGTGGAGCATTGGAACGACCACGGCGATCCGCAGCGCCTGCACATGGAACGCTTTCAGCCCGTGATCGGTGGCGATGACGCCGGCGGTGAGGGAGGCGAAGTCCACTTCTCGGACAGCGACGTGAAAACCGAGGTCGACGGGGGTACACCGATCCTCGTTGCCGGGGAGAACGCCGGCTTGACGCTCCCGTTCGGATGCCGCATCGGGATCTGCCACACGTGCGTCGGGACACTGAAATCGGGCAGGCTCCGTGACCTGCGAACCGGGGACGTCGTCGACGACGCCGTCGGACAGGCGGTCCGCACCTGCGTTCACACCGCAGAAGGTGACATCGAAATCGAGCTGTGAAATAGGGGAAGGACCTGCTGGTGAGTATCGACATCGAGAGCCCGCTCGCACATCTGAGTGACGACACCATCGAGGCGCTTGGACGCGAGTTCGACGCCATCCACGACGAGATCTACGCCGATCTCGGTGAACGCGACCGCAGATACATCAAGTCCGTCATCGCCGCGCAACGTCAACTGGCGGTCGCCGGCCGCGTTCTGTTGCTCGGTTCGGTCAGCAAACCTGCCTGGCTGGCCGGAACCGCGTGCCTGGGAATGGCGAAGATTCTCGAGAACATGGAAATCGGCCACAACGTGATGCACGGCCAGTGGGACTGGATGAACGACCCCTACATCCATTCGTCCACGTGGGACTGGGACACGGCGTCGACCGCGAAGGCGTGGAAGCATTCGCACAACTACATTCACCACACGTACACCAATATCCGGGGGAAGGACAAAGACCTCGGATACGAGATCATGCGGATCGACCCGAACCAGCGGTGGCACCCCGTCTATCTCGCCCAGCCGTTCTACAACGTCGTGCTGATGGCATTTTTCGAATGGGGTGTCGCGCTCCACGACATGGACCTCGAGGCGGTCCGCTCCGGTGACAAGCCGTTGAAGGAGGTGTGGCAGGACCTCAAAGGGATCGGCGGAAAGGCTCGCGCTCAGGTCGTGAAGGATTATGTCGGTTGGCCCTTGATCAGCGCAGGCGCTTTCGGGCTCGCACAACTCGCCGCCCGCGGACGACTCGGTCAGCCGGCAGCGTCGAAAGCGGGCAGATTGTTGCGTGGCAGACGGGCTCGCGGCCGGTGGTCGTCGATCGCGGACGTATTCGACCGCATGTTGCCCGGGATGGAGCGGACGTTTCTCGCCACCGCGCTGGCCGACTTCACCGCCAACATCATCCGTAACGTGTGGGCGCACGGAATCATCTTCTGCGGTCACTTCCCGGATCAGACGTACACCTTCAGTGAGAAGGAAGTGGAGGACGAAACCCGGGGCGGCTGGTATGTGCGTCAACTGGTGGGCGCCGCCAACATCGACGGCAGCCCGCTGTTCCACATCATCAGCGGCAACCTCGGGTATCAGGTCGAACACCACCTCTACCCGGATATGCCGAGCACCCGCTATTCCGAGGTGGCACCGAAGGTGAAGAACATCTGCGAACGGTACCAATTGCCGTACAACTCGGGACCGTTGATGCAGCAGTGGGGAATGGTGCACCGGACGATCCTGCGGTTGGCATTCCCGGGCGGGAAGCCGCGTCCGAAGCCAGGACCGTACCGCGGGGAGAAGGGCACCGACGCCGGCAAACGAAGCGAGGCGGCGGCATTCCGTAGCCGCGTACCCGCCGACAACCCTGCCGCCGGGCCCGAACACGACTCCGGCGGAGTGGAAGTGACGCCGCCACCGCGAGATTGACCGCTCGAGCCCCGGGTGCCGAATCAGCACCCGGGGTAGAGGAACGGTCGGAGCGTGTTGCTTTTCAGGGCTTCCCGCGCGCCGGGGTCTGTTCCGCGACACCGTGGCGCAGCGGGGTGTTGTCGGACGGTGAGTGGGACGGATCCACGGGAGAACCGCCTGCCGCTCCGGCAACCGGCGGCGCATTGGTCGGATCACCGCCGGAGGGCTCGGCCCCCGATTCCAACTGGCTGATGCGCGCAGTCAAAATTTCGACGGCCCGCGGTCGGTGGGCGGTGGACCGTTCGTGCTCGAGGATCTGTTTCACCTGGTCGAGGTCGAGGGAACGAATCCGGTGTTCTATCGACCCCAGCGTGAGTTGGTCGTAGTCGGGCAGCGGAAGTGCATCGTCGCTTGTACTCATGGTCGAACGCCTACCCAGTGTTACGAGTCGCAAACCACACTCTCAGGTGCGGGTGGAGGGATCTTCGCCGCTACGCAACGGTGGCAGGTGCTCGATGGCACCGGCGACCGTCGCGAGCGCATGACTCGTTCGACGACACCCCGCTGCCAGCGGGGACGGTGCCCGGCGGGACACGTGATCGAGACGATCCCGTGAACGATCCAAACCGGTCAGGGGGAGAGCGGCGAGGGCATTGCCCGGCAGTCGTCGGGCAACCGTCGGATGCGGCCGCGTGGGAGCGGTGTACCGAACCACCTGCCACATCCATCCGGCCCGGCGCAGCGCCCGAGGGTCGAGTGCCTCCTGGAGCTTCGGCAGGAGTACGTCCTCCTCATCCCGCACGTCCTGATGAAGGAGTGCGGTGATCTCGGTGAACAGTTGCTGATGTTCCGGAGTGTCCGGGTCCAGGGACTCGAGCTTGGTGAACAGCTCGTTGATCTCCTGATGTTCCTGCTCGATCTGCAGTGTCAGCTCCTCTCCGTCCGGAAGTGTGCGGCGCACCAGCGGCCACAACACGGCTTCCTCCGCGAACGCGTGCGGAAAGACGAGACGGCACAAAGACGTCAGCTCGTCTTGACGACGGCTGCCACTGCACTTGTCGATGCGCTGGAGCAGCACATCGAGTTCCTGATGGTCTCGTCGTTGGAGGGTCAGGACGCTGTGGGGACCACCGAGTTCGGCTTCACTCTGGTCGGCAAGTGACCGGGGCATCGTTGTTCTCCTTCTCGAGTGTTCGGCAGTGTGCCGAACGCCTACCCCCACGCCGGGAACACAAAACTGCTCCCGCTTCCCCTCCTGTTTTCACCCGCAGACGTCGGGGAACGCGAGAGAAATGGCCAGACGTCCGGAACCTGCGGTCGCCGCGTCGAGTCGATGGACCGACGACGACGGCATCCGCTACCCGAGTGGCGACACACATGCGTGGACGCCCGGCACCAATCAGACCCTGTGCGGTGTGCAACTGTCGCGCGCCCGTCTCGCCCGCTTCCCGCATGTGCCGTGGAGTGAAGCGCTGTGGCTGGCAGACACCGGTGAGCACGGCGTCGCCGCGTGCAGACGGTGTACCGCGGCGACACGGAACGAAAGACAACGTTGGACCAGAACGAACCCACGTCCCTGACCGCGGGCAACGAGCGCTCCGCGCATTTTCGGAATTTATCAGTCCGCCCGGTTTGGAAATGGTGAACCGAGGTAAGCGGCGAGGGCACACACATCGACGATCGGGAGTTGCCATATGTTTCGTCATACCGACTATCTGCAGTTCGACGTCGCTCCGGAGAAGCCGGACCCGGTGTATGCCCGTAAACTGCAGGAGCTTCTCGGTGGTGCCTACGGTGAAATGACCGTCACCATGCAGTATTTGATGCAGGGCTGGAACTGTCGAATGCCCGGCAAGTACAAGGATCTGATCATGGATATCGCGACCGAGGAAATCGGTCACGTCGAAATGATCGCCACCATGGTCGCGAGACTTCTCGAGGGCGCACCGGCCACCGAATCGTCCAAGGCGGCGGGAGCGGATCCCGTCGTGGCGGCGGTCCTCGGCGGGATGGACCCCCAGCAGGCGATCATCTCCGGGGGAGGCGCGGTACTGGCCGACAGCAACGGGGTCCCGTGGAACGGCCGGTACATCGTCGCGAGCGGTAACCTGCTCGCGGACTTCTACGCCAACGTCACGGCAGAGGCGCAAGGACGCCTGCAGACGGCCCGGTTGTACAACATGACCGACGATCCGGGCGTGAAGAACATGCTGAAGTTCAACCTTGCCCGGGATACCTACCACCAGAACATGTGGTTGTCGGCCATCGAGGAGTTGAAGGCGGACGGACTCGAGGGCCGTATCGCCCCGAACGCGTTGTTCGACGAAGAATACAGCGAGCACGCAGAAACGTTGTGGCACTTGTCCGACGGCACGATGTCCGATCAAGGGCGATGGGCGTCGGGTCCGGCACCCGACGGAGTTCACGAGAACCGGTTCCTCGCGGACCCGCAGCCGCTGGGTGGCAAGGGCGGTGCGCCCGCGCCGGATCCGAAGCTCTACGCGACGTACGACGGGAGCCTGGGTGACCCGGCCTCGAGCGCACTGGGCACGGAAAAGGGTCTCGTCGGCAAGGTCAAGGAAGCGCTCGACCCGGACAAACCGTGACCGCTATTCGTCGGTAGCGCCCCGCCCTCGGCGACTGCCCCGATACGCCCCGATCCGTGCTGCGGCAAGCCACTCGGGCCGCAGCGCGATCGAGGGTGGGCAGTTCACTACCGGATCGAAAGACGGCTGTTCGTCATCCGCGAGGTCACGCACGTCGCTCAATACGACACGTCCTGACGGCGTCGGTGAATTGGTGAAAGTAGCCAGCTGTAAGGAGAACACGAGCGGCGCGATCGCGAGAGCATCGGCGAGTGCGTTGATAGACGTCGTCGGTGGGTGCTCACCGACCGGTTCGGCCACCACCCAGGTGGGCGGTCCGCCCGTCGAGGAGAGCGGCATGAGACTGCTGTACCGGGCGGTGTTCCATCCCGTGGCAGGAAGCGGCAGCATGCGGGTCAGCGACGAGGTGCCCGAACTCGCCAACAGTAGATCCCACGGCGTGGGGCCCTCGTCCAGATCGATCCGCAGCGCGAGACCCAGCACGTCGGGGATCATGGACGGAGTACCGATTCCACCGGACATCCGCGCGGTCACCGGCAACGAGATGCGGGTACGCCCCGGCCACCACGACGAGTTGAACTCGACTGAGCCGCCGATAACCAGCCCCTTGGGGTGGAACACCCGAGCATGGCGGACGGACGCGGCAATGCGGAACGGGCCCACGAATGCGCTGCGAACGGTGTCGAGTGCTCGTCCGGAATCGACCATGGTGCCTTCTCCTCGGTGGGTGTGCGGAAACCTGCGTCAGATGAGTCTTGTTCCATCGTCGGTGACCCGTGTTCCCCGCACAACTCCGACTGCACCCTGATCTGCCGGTGTGAGATGCCGGCACCCGGGTAATCGGCACCGTGATCGCCGACTGTTTCTCCCAGTGAGGGGTGAGAACTATGACCATGGCACGCCCACTGGCTCTCGTCACCGGAGCGTCGCGGGGGATCGGGCTCGAACTGACCAGATTGTTCGTCAAGGACGGTTACGATCTCGTCGTCGTGGCGGACTCCGATGCCCTGGACTCCGCCGTCACCGAACTGAGGTCGACGGGTGCCGGTGTGATTCCCGTGCGCACCGATCTACGCACCGAACAGGGTGTGGCGTCGGTGTGGGAGGCGATCACCACAGACGGCCGCCCGCTCGCTGCCGCTGCACTCAATGCCGGTGTGGGACAGGGCGGTGCGTTCGTCGACACCGACCTTGCCGACACGTTCGCCATCATCGACCTCAATGTGAGGTCGACCGTGCACCTGACCAAACTCGTGCTCGACGACATGGTCTCCCGCGGTGAGGGGCGGATACTGATCACCTCGTCCGTGGCCTCCACGATGCCCGGTCCGTATCAAGCCGTCTACAACGCCTCCAAGTCGTTTGTGCAGTCGTTCGCGGAGGGGCTGCAAGGGGAACTGAAAGACAGCCCGGTCACCATCACATCACTGATGCCCGGGCCCACGGACACCCACTTCTTCAGCCGCGCCGAGCTCGACGACACCAAGCTCGGTCAAGGTCCCAAGGATGATCCCGCCGAGGTCGCCAAGCAGGGCTACGAGGCCATGATGAAGGGTGAGCGCAAAGTAGTGGCCGGGTCAATCATGTCCAAGGCGATGGCGGCGGTGAACACGGTGACTCCGGACGCGGTCAAGGCGGCAGCGCATCGTCTCCTCGCCAAACCAGGATCCGGCCGGTGACCTGACACGTTCAGTCCACGGTAGGCAGCACACTCATGAGCGCGTCGAGTTGTTCGCGGCCCGCACGGTCGGAGACTTCGGCAAGATCGGCGGCTCGGCCGCGTCCCGCGTCCGACAGCACCCAGCTCAGTGTCTCCGACAGTCTGGCGGGCGACACCTCTTCCGCGGTGACGAGCCCGGGCCACGACCACGCAGCGGCCTGTGCGCTCACCTTCCCGCCCCCCGACACCGGGTCGACGGCAAGTGCGGGGACGCTGTTCTTCACCGCGAGTACGAACCCGTGCAGTCGCATGGTGATCACCGCGTCGAGCTTGCGAATGATGGATTCGGTGTGCGCCGGGGTGGCATTTTGCCGCCAGTCCCGAGGATCGAGGCGAGTGTCGAGTTCGACGAACGCGCAGTCGCTCATCGTGCACAACCACTCCGAAAGTTGCTGCCTCACAGTGTCGTGACGACGGCGGGCACCGTACTCGCGCTGGCCGGAGGTGAGGTAGACGCCGATCACCGGCACAGTGGGAGTGGGTACACCAGCCGAGAGGTCCCGCACCGCCGGCCCGTGCCCGTCCCGCGGTATGACGGTGTGGAACCGCGTCACAACGGGATCGCCGCGATCGATGATGCTGACACCCAGTGCGATCCGTGTGCAGTGGGCGAACCGGTCGTGCAGTTCGGCGATCGGCTGTCCCGTCAGCGGGCCGCACACGAACACCAGGTGGGTGCAGTCGCGGGGATCGACCTCGTCGAGCGGCGTCCCACCCTCGGGGCACATCACGGCACTCCACGCGACAGTGTGTGGAATGCGGCGCAATTCGAGTTCGGCCCGCACAGCGTCCATCGCGAGCACATCACCCGCCGTGGCCTCGCCGTGGAGGACGCTCGACCAGCCGACGATCAGAACGTGCATGGCGGTCATTCCTCACTTTCTCGTCGATTTCTGTGCGGAGATGTGTCACGGTCCCCGCTGCGGGTACCCGCAACTATGAATCTTCCCCATTTCACCCCCGCAGGCGCGAAGAAGCTCTGCGCGCGTTGTGCAGCCGTGGCATTCCTCCTCGGCGGTGGAGTGGCCGCCCAAGCCGGTTCGGTGAACGCCGCTCCGTCACCAGATGGGTTCGACACTGTTCCCGACCGTACCTCGCTGTCCTTCGCGCACTCGCCCAGCGGAACGCGGGTGGGTACCCCCAACTCCGCGGAGGCCCGACCCGGCCTGTCGACCGTCAAACTGTATGTGGCCGACTACATGCTCCGGCACGGCGACGGTTCTGCCGAGGACCGTGAGCTCGGTCAGCGCATGATTCGGGACAGCGACGACGGCGCCGCCTCCCAGGCGTACGCCAAGTATCCGCACTCCATCGACGCCGTTGCCCGCGAGTACGGTCTCATCGAAACGCGCGGCGCCGCGTTCTGGGGGAACTCGAGCACCAGCACGGCCGACACCGTCACCTTCCTGGAGGCGAAGAAGGCCACCGACCCGTCGAGTCCCATTCTCGGCTGGATGGCCACCGCCGCCCCCGTCGCGGCGGACGGAACGACCCAGGACTGGGGAACGAGCACGCTTCCCTCCGTCGTCGGCACCAAATGGGGCTGGTCCGACTACGGACCGGACATCGTCGCATCGGCCTCGTTCGGTCCCGACTTCTCGGTGGCAGCCAACACCTATGGGAGCAAGGAGCAGCACACAGCCGACGTGCTGGGAGCCTTCGGTCCCGAGCCGACGCCTGCGCCGGACCAGGTGCCGGTGCGCGAGCTGATCGAGCGTCTCGACACCACCGACAATCCCGTCGTCAGCCAGCTGGCCACGGCAATCCCACCCGAATGGACGCTACCGGCCGACATCCTTCCCGCCCCCTAACTGCTTATGCGACCTCAGCGTCCTGTCGTGAGCGATCGGGGCGGTCGTGATCCCCGGAAGATCATCGCGTCGTCGACGATCTTGCCGTGGCGAAAGGTGACGAGGTCGCGGAAGTAGTTCATGCGCAGCCGCCACGGGGCTTTCGAGCCCTGCTTCGGGAACGACTCCACCGAGCGGAGTACGTACCCCGCAGCGAAGTCGAGGAATGGTTCTTCGTCGACCGATGCATCACGTTCGGGCACGCAGTTCGTGTACCCCTTCTCGTCCATGTGCTCGAGGAGACGGCACACGTACTCGCACACGAGGTCGGCCTTCAGGGTCCATGATGCGTTGGTGTACCCGATGACGAACGCGAAATTGGGTACGCCGCTGAGCATCATGCCCTTGTAGGCCATCGTGTCCGCGAGATCGACGTCGCGGCCGTCGACGGCGAGCGTCATTCCGCCGAAGGCAAGCAAATTCAACCCGGTGGCGGTCACCACGATGTCGGCCTTCAGTTCCTCGCCCGACTTCAGGGCGATGCCGTTCTTCGTGAAGCTGTCGATGTGATCGGTGACGATCGACACCTCACCGTGACGGATGGCACGGAACAAGTCTCCGTTGGGGACGAGGCACAGACGCTGATCCCACGGGTTGTATCGCGGCGTGAAGTGGGTGTCGATGTCGTAACCGTGAGGAAGCCACTTCGTCTGCAGTTGCCGGATGCGGCCCTTCATGAACTCCGGATAACGCTGGCACAGTTGGTAGATCGCGACCGCGACCGACGCGTTCTTCAGCCGCGTCAGGGCGTAGGCGACGCGCGCGGGAAGGTGCTTGCGGAAGCGGTTGGCCAGCGCATCCTCGGCCGGCATGGAGAGGATGTACGTGGGCGATCGCTGGAGCATGGTGACGTGCTCGGCCTCGGCCGCCATCGACGGCGCGAGGGTCACCGCGGTCGCGCCGCTACCGATGACGACGACACGCTTGCCGGCGTAGTCGAGATCCTCGGGCCACTGCTGGGGATGCACCACCTGGCCGTCGAATCGTTCCAGCCCCGGGAAGTCCGGGGTGTAGCCCTCGTCGTACCGGTAGTAGCCGCTGCAGGAAAAGAGGAAATCCGCTGTCAGCGTTATCTTCTCGCCCGAGTCGGTGCGTTCGGCCTCGACCGTCCACGTCGAGGAGGCGCTCGACCATTCGGCCCGGACAACTCGATGTCCGAACCGGATGTGACGATCGATGCCGGCCTCGGCGGCCGTTGTGCGCACGTACTCGAGGATGGAGGGGCCGTCGGCGATCGACTTGTCGTTCTCCCAGGGCCGGAACCGGTAGCCGAGGGTGTACATGTCGGAGTCGGAACGGATTCCGGGGTACCGGAACAGGTCCCAGGTGCCACCGATCGCGTCGCGGCCCTCGAGGATCGCATACGTGCGGCCAGGGAAGTTGTCCTGCAGGTGGTACGCGGCACCGATCCCGGAGAGGCCGGCGCCGATCACGATCACATCGAGATGCTCGACTGCGGGCTCAGTCTCGGATAGGTCGGCGGCGGTGTCAGTGGATGTCATGACGGGTCGACCGCCACGTCGTCGAGCGCAACGTTGCGCGCGGAGGTGGACCGGCCGAGTGCGGCCACCTCTTCGTCCATCAACGGAAGAATCCGCGGGATGTGGGGCAGGACCGCGCGATCGCCGATTTTGGAGGTGACCACCGCTTTGAACCAGCCCACCGGCCCGACCCAGCGGGGTACGTACACGCGGCGCTTGCGGCGAGACAGGGCATGAACGAAGGCGCCGACGCACGCCTGCACCGACGTCGTCTTCCCTAGGGGGCCGGGCAGAACGGCGAGGAGCTGATTGAAAGCCGACAGATCCGCCTTCGCGTCCTGGACGAGTGGCGTGTCGATCCACGACATGTGCGCCGATCCGACCGCGACACCGAGGTGAGCGAGCTCGAGGTGGAGGGCGCTGGCGAAATGCTCGACCCCGGCCTTGCTGGCGCAGTACGCGGCGAGGCCGGGTGCGGCGGTGAATGCGGCGAGCGAGGAGACGACGAGTATGTAGCCCTTGCGTTCGATGACGGACGGGAGCGCGGCCCGAACCGTGTGGAAGGCGCCGAGAATGTTGATGTCGAGAACGCGCTTGAAGGTGGCCGGGTCTACCTGCGACACCGAGCCGTAGCTGGCGATTCCGGCGTTCGCGAGCACCAGGTCGATGCCACCGAACTTCGCGACCCCGGCGTCGACGGCTCTCTGCATCGCGGGCAGGTCACACACGTCGGCGACGGCGGCGAGGGCAACGTCGTCGCCGAGTTCGGTGACCAGAGCCTGCAAGGGCGCAGCATCCAGGTCGATCAAGACGAGCTTGGTGCCCTTCGCGGCGAGCGCGCGGGCGGTGTCTGCCCCGATGCCCCGTGCGGCGCCCGTGATGAGCGCGACCTTGTTCCTGAGCGTGGGCATGGTGATCTCCTGGCGTAGTTATCTGGCACCGCTTGGTGTCAGTTTGTATCTGGAACCGGTCGGTGTCAATATTGGGTCGTGAGTTCGCCCAGGCTCGAGGAACCCGGTCGCACCTACCGCGGTGCGGGACCGCAGCAACGTCAGGAAGAGCGCCGACTGCGCTTGATCGACGCTGCGGTCGAGGTGTTCGGCACTACCGGATACCGCTCGGCGACGGTCGGGAAGATCTGCGCGGTCGCCGGGCTCACCAAGCGCTACTTCTACGAATCCTTCACCGACAGCGAGGCGCTGTTGCTCGCGGCGTATGGCACGGTGACCGATCGGTTGCGGGAGGATGTGCTCGCCGGAGCCGGCCGTGACCCCGCCGACCTCGACACCCGAGTGCGAGGCGCCCTCACCGCATTCTTCGAGTCCGTCGCCGAGGATCCCCGAATTTCGCGGATCGCGTTCCAGGAGGTTCTGGGTGTCGGGCCGGAAGTGGACCGCGCCTATCGCCGGGTCACCCTCGAGTTCGTCGACGCCGTTCTCTTCGTCATCAATCCGGTGATCGATCGGGCGCCGGATCCGCATCTGCACACCCTCGCCACCGGACTGGTCGGTGCCGTCCTGATGATCGCGCAGCAGTGGGTGTTGTCGGAGAAACCTCAGCCCATCGAGGCGGTCATCGCCGACGCGCACACGATCCTCTCGTCCGTCCTGGGCCGCCTGCACGACTGACCGACGCGGGACATTACCGCCGCTCTGTCCGGGGCTGTCGATCAGATCGTGGAGGCCAGAGTCGCGTTGTAACAGGCCAGGATCCCTTCGACGAGAGCTAGTCCGGCGGGGCTGTCCAAATTCACGGAGGTACCGGAAACGTCGAGAGCGGGATGGGTCGGGTTGGCCGGATCGGTGGTGAGCATCCAGGCGAACTGGTCCTCGTTATGGCGGCATCGGTACACCAGTCCATCGGCGGAGGGGGCAGCGTCGAAGAGCGCTCGGGCCCAGGTACGGGTGTAGAGGTAGTCGGAGGGATCGGACTTGGTGAGCCAGGTGTCCTGGCCGACTGCGGACAGGTGCGGCCCGTGCAGGGCGATCACGGTGACGTCTGTAGTGACGGTGAGCCGGCTCAGTACCCGGCCGGCGATCCGGGCGCGTGGCACCAACCGAGGGCTCCCGGTGACCGCGAGGTCCCGGCACAGTGTTTCGGCGACCGCGGCCTCGGGTGAATCGCCGAGGTATGTGTAGGCGTAGTCACCAGTGAGGCTGTCGAAGCGGGCGCCGCCGGGAACGGTGGGCTGCGCCGTCGGATTCACCGCATTGGCCGCATAGGTGCCGGTGTGGATCCGCCACAGTTCGGTGCCCCGGGGCAGGAAGACGACGACAGGCTTCTCGGCTAGATCGGGCGGTGGTGGTGCCGCGGGCACTGCCTCAGTCCGCCAACAGGTCGCGGGCGATTGCCCGGACCACCTCGTCGTGCCCCCCGGCGGCAGCGAGGTCGGCGGGTGACTGCCCGTCTGGCAGCCATCCGGATGGGCTGAGCCACCAGGAGCTGACACCCCACGGGTCGTGCTTGGCATCGAGGAGGTGGTTGATCTCTGCGACGACGGGACGGACCTTCGCGGTGCCTGCGTCGAATTGGAAACTGGGATAGAGGTAGCGGCCGCCGATCTCGTATCCGACGATGTCACCTCGTTCGCGTAATCGGCTGGCGGGGTTGCGCCGGTTGTTGTCACGCGAACGCAGCACGTCAGCCACGTCGGCCGCTTCGAGGTGGGGATGGTCGAAGAGTGCCTGCCTCGCCGCGGTCTCGATCCTTGCCCGTGCGATCGATGCCGCCACCGCGTGCGCGGGCACTGCCGCGGCGATGGACGCGGTAAGGGTGGGTCCCGAGGCGACCAGCGAGAGGAGGGCTTCGCGCACCGCGCTCATCGATTCCCGGTTGCTGACTTCTCGGGCGAGGAGGGTGAAGAACTCGCCGTCGGGCAGTGCGCGTAGCTCTGCGCCGAGATCGTGGTCGATGCTCATGACAGGCTCCTTTGATGCGACGCTAGTGACAGCCTACCCCTCTGTCGATTCTGTCGCATGCTCTCCGTCAGCCTGCGACGACGCCGCGCTCGTACAGCGCGGCGATGTCGGATTCCGGCGTGCCGAGCCAGTCCTTCAACACCTCTGCGGTGTCTTCTCCCACCGCGGATGCCGGTGCGACGGTGGCGTGGTGGCCGTCGAACGACGCGGGATGCCCGGATGCGAGGTAGGTGCCGATGCGCGGCTGATCGAGGGGAGTGAACATCGGGTTCTTCTCGAGTTCCCCGGACTTCACCACTTCCTCGAAGGTACGGTAGCGCTCGGCGAGCACGGACGTCTTCGAGAGTGCCTCGGCAACTTCGGTTGCGGTGTGTTCGCGGAACCAGCGGGCGAACAGGGCTGTGAGGACGTCGCGGTGGGTGAAGCGATCGGTTTCGCGTGCGAAGTCCACGTCGAGTGCGGTGGCGAGTGCCTCCACCGCGGCCGTGGTTCCGGTGACGGCGACAAGGTCACGGAAGTGACGTGGGGTGAGGGCGACGATCATGAACTGTTCGCCGTCGCTGGTGGTGAAATCCGTTCCGTAGGTGCCGTAGACGGAGTTTCCGGTCGCCGGCCTGCCGGTGCCGTTGATCTGGACTTCGGTGAGGTAGCCGAGCGTGCCTGCGGTGGCGAGCGCGACGTCCTCGAGCGGCAGGCGGATGTGGGTGCCCTCACCGGTGGCGTCGCGGTGCCGGACGGCGGCGGCAACGGCCAGCGCGGCGTACAGCCCACACACCACGTCCCACGCGGGCAGGACGTGGTTGACGACACCGGCATGATCGGTGGGACCGGTGATGGACGGGAAACCGAGTCCCGCATTGACGGTGTAGTCGACGGCGGGGGAACCGTCGGTGCCACCGAGAACTTCGAGGGTGATGACGTCGGAGCGCAGGGCGCTGAGCGCGTCGTGGGCGAGCCAGTCACGGCCACCGGCGTTGGTGACGAGGATTCCGCCACCCGCACCGGGGGCCGTGACCAGTTGCTGCACCAGTTCCTGCCCCTCGGGGCTGCGCATGTCGACGGCCACGGACCGCTTACCGCGGTTGAGACCGGTCCAGTAGATGCTCTCGCCGTCACTCGTGACCGGCCAGCGCTTGTAGCAGGCGGAGCCGCCGACGGGGTCGACCCGGATCACCTCGGCCCCCAGCTGAGACAACGTCAACCCGCACAGGGGGGACGCGATGAAGCTGGAGACCTCGACGATCCGAAGTCCGGCAAGGGGAGTGTGGGCAGTCACGAGAGAAGCTCCTTGATGGTGGAGATCAGGCCATGAGGGCGGTGAAGCGCCAGTCCAGAACGGGAACGTCGGAGGCTGCGACGTTGTGCGCGAACACCAGCGACCGAAGGTGGAGTAGCCCACCCCCAGTGGCGAGGGCTTCGGCACTCTCGACGCGGAGTTCACTGGTGAGGGTGTCGCCCTCATGGACGGGCCCGGTGTGATCGCACGACTTCCAGCCCAGGACCGTGACGAGGTTGGGCAGCGCGCGCGTGGCCTGCCCGAGGGCGATCCCGATCGTGTGGCCGCCGTAGACGAGCCGGCCGTCGGCGCCGACGCGCTCGTCGTGGTGTGTGGCCGCGATGTTGAGGGTCAGGCGTGCGAGTTCCGGTGCGCTGGACACCACATCACCGCTGCTGCGGAACACCGCACCGGCGAGGCCGGGGGTGAAGTGTTCGCCGGGCACCTTCTCGCGGTACACGCCGAGATCCCATCCCTCCGGTGCGCTGAAGGGCTGCTCCGATTGCGGTCCGACGGCCGACAGGTCGTCCGCCTGCCGGACGCGGTTCTCGTCGGGGCTCTCGGAGAGGGGAAGCATTGCGCAGCGGTAGAAGTCGAGGACCGTCCGGCCGTCCTGATCGGTCGACGTCATCCGCAGGGCGGCGAGACCCGTGGGCTTCCGCCCGGGTTTCGCGGAGTTCTCGCGCAATCCCACTACCTCCGTGCGGGTATGGAGGGTGTCGCCGAGGTGCGGGAAGCGGTGGAACCGCAGGCCGCGGTAGAAGAGGTTGGCCTTCACGTGATGGGTGGCCACCGTCGACTGTCCGATCGCGAGGTCACACACGAGTCCCGGGTTGGCCACCCCCTCGGACGCTCCGGTGACCGCCCGCGACAGGTGAGTATCGAGTGGCAGCCGCATCCGGTCACCGAGGATCGCCTGGTGGGTGGCCGAGAGGCCACTGGTCAGAGTGACGGCAGGAGCCGAATCGAAAACCTGACCGATCTCGAGTTCGTCGAAGTACGGTCCACCGACGTACGTCTGCGTGATCATCATTGTCCACCCACCTGTGCGAGAACCCGTCGTGCCGCAACTGCGACGGCTTCGTCGAGCATCTGACCGTCGAGTTGCGCGGCGCCGTTCCCGGCCGCCTCCGCGTAAGCGAGTGCGTCGATCACTCGTCGCGCATTGTCGACGTCGGCGTTCGAGGGAGTGAATGCCGCGGCGGCAGAGGAGATCTGGTTCGGGTGGATCACCCACTTGCCGTCGAATCCGAGGGCGCTCGTCCACGACGCCGAGTGCCGGAATGCGTCGTCGTCGGCGATGCCGAGGAAGGGGCCGTCGATCGCCTGGATACCTGCGGCGCGAGCGGCCACGAGGACCGCCTCCTGAATGGCGAGCCAGTGCTCGGGGAGGGCTCCGCGGGAACGTCCCAGTGCGGCACCCAGATCGGCGTAGCCGATGATGACCGCATCGAGGTGATCGGCCCGTGAGATCGCATCGATGTTCTGTACCCCGTGCGGTGTTTCCACCAGCGCCTGGAGTCGGACGGTCCCGACGGCGTCCGCGGCGTCCTGCAGATCCTTGTGTGTCTCGGTCTTGGGAACGACGATGCTCGCCAACGAGGGGCCGAGCTCGGCACATGCGGCGAGGTCGTCCGCTGCCCACGGTGTGGTGAGCGCGTTGATGCGGACGGAGACTGCCCGGGAGCCGTCCGATTCGCGCACGAGGCGAGAGACGAGATCGCGGGCCGCAGCCTTCTTGGCCGGTGCGACGGCGTCCTCGAGATCGAGGACCACCTCGTCGGCGTTCGACTGCAAAGCCTTCAGTGCTTTGCGTTCGTCGGATCCGGGGGCCACCAGGACGGCGCGCCTGCGGGTGAGGTTCTGCACGATGCTTCATTCCTCGTTTCGGGATTGCCGGGTTTCGAGATAGCCGGGCACGGCCGATATGTACGGCCAGAACTTCAGGACCGCACACGATGCTGGCAGGGCCTAACCGGCTATGTCAAGACGGATTCTTGACTTGCGACGAACAAAGCGCAACTATGGCCGTACAAATGTCGAGCGCGTGAGGTGAGGGTTCATGGGCAAGTTGAACGAGGAAGAGACGTACCTGGTCGAGACGGTGCGGGCTTTCATCGACCGCGACGTCAAGCCGACGGTGCAGGAGGTGGAGCACGCCAACGAGTACCCCGAGAAGTGGATCGAGCAGATGAAGCAGATCGGGATCTACGGGTTGGCGGTGCCGGACGAGTACGGCGGATCGCCGGTGTCGATGCCGTGTTATGCGCAGGTGACGCAGGAGTTGGCCCGCGGGTGGATGAGCCTGGCCGGGGCGATGGGTGGGCATACCGTGGTCGCGAAGTTGCTGTCGTTGTACGGCACCGAGGAGCAGAAGCAGCAGTATCTCCCGAAGATGGCGACGGGCGAGATCCGGGCCACGATGGCGTTGACCGAGCCCGGTGGGGGATCGGATCTGCAGGCAATGTCGACCAATGCGAAGACCGACGGCGACGATCTGGTGATCAGCGGTGCGAAGACGTGGATTTCCAACGCCCGCCGCTCGGGATTGATCGCTCTGCTGTGCAAGACCGATCCGAGTGCGAATCCGAAGCACCGGGGTATTTCGATCGTGTTGGTCGAGCACGGTCCGGGACTCACGGTGTCGCGGGATCTGCCGAAACTGGGCTACAAGGGGGTCGAGACGTGTGAGCTGTCGTTCGACGGTTATCGCATTCCGGCCACGGCGATCCTCGGCGGCACCCCGGGCAAGGGGTTCGGGCAGATGATGAAGGGTCTCGAGACCGGTCGCATCCAGGTGGCCTGCCGGGCGCTCGGAGTGGCGACGGCGGCGCTCGAGGATTCCCTCGCCTACGCCCAGCAGCGGGAGAGCTTCGGCCAGCCGATCTGGAAGCACCAGTCGATCGGCAACTATCTGGCCGACATGGCGACCAAGTTGACGGCGGCGCGTCAGCTGACCTGGCATGCGGCCGAGCAGTACGACAACGGCGAGCGGTGCGACATGGAGGCGGGTATGGCGAAGCTGTACGCGTCGGAGGTGGCGATGGAAATCGCGCTGTCGGCGGTCCGTATTCACGGTGGGTACGGCTACTCCACCGAGTACGACGTCGAGCGGTACTTCCGGGATGCACCTCTGATGATCGTCGGCGAGGGCACCAATGAGATTCAGCGCAACGTCATCGTCTCGCAACTCGTGGCCCGAGGCGGTCTGTAGTCCCACAACCTGCACGTAGGATCGGTGCGCGATGAACGGTAGGGAACGAGAGAGCGAGCCGGCGTACCAGCTGGTGTCCAGACAGCTGCGCGAGCACATTGCTGCGGGCAAATACCGCGACGGCGTGAAACTTCCCACCGAATTCGAGCTAGCGGAGCAACACGGGGTGAGTCGTCAAACGGTCCGGCGGGCGTTCCAGGATCTGGTGGCCGAGGGCATCGTCTACCGGGTGCCCGGGCGTGGCACCTTCGCGGCCGAGTCCGATGGCCGCTACCTGCGTCAGCTCGGATCCATCGAAGACCTGATGAATCTGTCCACGGACACCACCATGGAGGTGGTCTCGCCGCTGCGCCGCCGGGTCGACATCGAGGCGGCGAGCAGGCTCCGGCTCGATACCGACCTCGTTCACACGGTCGTGTTCCGGCGACGTCACGACGACACACCCTTCGTGCTGACCACCGTCTACCTTCCCGACGAGATCGCACGGCTCGTCGTCGACGCGCCCGAAATGGCCGAGGGCGCCGTCAGTTCGTACACCATCATCGGGCTGCTGGAACCGCACCTGCGAAGTCCCATCGTCGAGGCGGCGCAGTCGATCACCGTGGCGCCGGCCACCGAGTTCGTTGCCCGGGAGCTGGGCTGCGATGTCGAGCACCCGATGTTGCGAGTAGACCGCCTGTACACCGACGCAGAAGGCCGGATCGTCGAACTCGCGGTCAGCTACTTCCTACCCGAGCACTACACCTACCGAGTCACGCTCCGCCGCGGCGGACGCTGAACCACAACCACTCTGAACTGTGAACCAACGAGGAGAAATGCCGACATGCGCGTGTTCAACGGAATCGACGAGGTCGAAGCTGCTGTAGGGGAGTCCCTCGGCTTCAGCGAATGGCTGGAGGTCACGCAGGACCGGGTGAACCTTTTCGCCGACGCCACCGAAGATCACCAGTGGATCCACGTCGACCCGGAGCGTGCCGCAAACGGCCCGTTCGGCGCGGCGATCGCGCACGGCTATCTCACGCTCTCACTGCTGCCGAAGCTCGGCGCAGAAATCATGCGCGTCGACGGAATGAAGATGGTGATCAACTACGGGCTCAACAAGGTTCGCTTCCCGGAACCGGTCCGGGTGGGGGCGTCGATCCGCGCCGGCGGCGAAATCGTCTCCTGCGAACGCACGGCCAAGGGTGCCCAGGTGGTCGTGAAGAACACCATCGAGATCAAAGGATCCGACAAGCCGGCGTGCGTAGCGGAGACGGTGCGCGTGCTCGTGTCCTGAATTCTCAGTAGGCGCCCGGGGCGGTACCCGTGCCGAGGGACCCGAACTGCTCGACCACATCCCACAGCGGGTCGTCGGGCCCCACGTCGTAAGTGCACTCGGTGGGCCTCGGATCCGGAACGAACGCCCAGAGCAGTGCCCCAGCTGCGCCCGCATCGCGTTGACCGGTGAGTTTCGTGGTGATGTGTGCGGCCCGGTCGTCAAGGTCGCCGCACGAACCGGCGAGTTCACCGATCTCGCCCATGAGGAGCGGCTTCCCCAGCGCCTCCGCCTGTTCGAGTCGTCGACCCAGACCGTTCCACTGATCGCCCGGCAGCGGGACGGCGTCGGCGCCGTAGTCGTGATACTGGACGACGTCCACATACGGCGACGCCCCGACGAACTGGTATTCATCGCCCTGGGTGCCGCATTGCCCGCCGCCGGTGAATCCGGCCGTGATCAGGGTCCGCGGGTCGCGGGCGCGGAGCTCGGCCCCGGCGTCGTCGAAGAAGTCCCGCAATACCTGCGCGGCGTCTGGGCCACATGACCGAGTCCACCACGAACATGCGGCATCCGTGCATGTGCTCGTCTCCGGTTCGCCCACCAATTCCCAGGCGGCCAGTGAGGACGAGCTCTTGTACCGGGCGACGGCGGTGTGCATCCAGTCCTGGAAGCTCATCAACGTGCGGGGAGCCCCCGGTGTCATGGTCTGCCACCCGTCGACATACCACTGCCGGCCCTTGAACACGTCGTCTTCACACGCGCCGTCCTGCGGTGCGAGGACGGGAATCACCATCTGGTCGTGTGCCTCGGCGGCAGCGAAGACGGCGTCGATCGGTCCGAAGTCGAGCTGCCCGGTGAACCGGTTGATCGCCAGTGCCTGGAAGAGGTTGAACCGGGTCAGCGAGTGCGCCGGAAGTGACGAGAAGTAGGACCCGAGATCGACCATGGCCCCACAACCCCAGTTCACCGACCAGTTGGTGGCCAACTGATAGGCGTTGAAACCCGTCGGCCACCAGGGTTGACCGTCGAGGGCGAATCCCTCGGAAGACGCCGTGACCCGCGACCCCGGCGCGGGGTCGGCAGCCCCGACGGCACCGGTTCCGAAGGCCAGGAGAGCGGCGGCGGCCAGCACGGCACCGGCTCTGGTGATGCGCGAATCGGCCATGGACAGATACTAGAGACCGAATGGTCCGAATGGAGGGTGGCGGGGAGGGGCATCGATGCGCGGTGGTGCCAGGCGACCGTCCAGTCCCTGTGACCTGCGCAACTGCCGGGCGCTCTTCCTGACTCCGAACGGGGACTACGCCTCGATCTCGTCCCCGTCGACCCGATAGTGTGCAGGGCGGGGGCCAGCGCCGACCATCACCGAGAACTCTCAGAGGTTTACATTGTCGAGTCCCGAAACCGACGCCGAGCTCGCAGGCCGCGTCCAGCGGCTGCTGCAGTTCCTGCGCGAAATCGTCAGGGCTCGCACCAAGCCTGTACTGCGTGTCGACCAGCACGAACAAGTGGAATGGCTGTACCGCGAAGGCCGGGTGCTCCGATTCTCGGCAGATGCAGCGCAGGGTGACATCGTCCTTCGAGTGCCCGTCGCTGCCGTGGAGGATCCACCGGCACTGCCGCCCGTTCTGCAGGGCTGGGTGGATGCGGCTGCCCGATCCGACAGCTCGCGTCCCGAACTCGCCTTGAACGCATCGGACGCCTACGCGGAAGACTCCGACGAGGAATACGACGTCCGCCGGGCGTACGAGGTCAGGCAAGCATTCGACGCGTACCTGCCGCGGTGGAAGGCCTGGGCGGCGACGGATCGCGAACAGCGCCCGCACGCCGAGCTGTACCAGTCGCTGCAGTCGATGCTGCAGGAACTGAATGCCCGGCCCGAGTCGATCGAACTCGTCCTCGCCTCCGGTCTGCTCACCGTTCCCAGTGTGGGTCCGGATGCCGGTATCCGCACCCACCTCGTCACGCAGCCCGCGGGGATCTCCCGCGACATTCGGACAGGTGACCTCCTCGTGCGGTTGACGCCGAGCACAGCGCCTCGACTCGAAGATTCCCAGCTGCTGACCGGGCTCGGCCTCTACGACAGCTCGCAGTCGATGCGACTGCAACAGCAGTTGCAGGAGGTCGCGACCTCTCCGCTCGGCACCGAGATCGGGCAGTTCCTCCGGGAGTGGGCCCCGCTGACGGTCACCACCGCTCTCGACGTCCGTGATGCTGTCGAGCCCCCGGACGAGACGGGGACGGCCACACTCGCCCCAGCACCCGCGCTGGTGCTCCGCAAGCGCAGCGCATTCGCGCTCGTCGAGTACTACGAGAAGATGATCGCCCATCTCGAACGCGACGGTGCCACGGTCCCGCTCGGGCTTGCCCAGCTGGTCGACGCGATCGAGCCGGCGGACCGAGTGACGTGGCTGCAGCGCACCGGTGCTGCCGCGCCCGCCACGCTCGCCGAGGACCCTCTGTTCCCCCTCCCCGCCAACGCAGAGCAGTCGCAGATCATCGAGCGCCTCGGTGGAGACAGTGGGGTAGTGGTCGAGGGGCCGCCCGGGACCGGAAAAACCCACACCATCGCGAACCTTGTCTCGGCCCTCCTCGCCCGGGGACAGCGGGTGCTGGTCACCAGCGAGAAGGCTCAGGCTCTGCGGGTGCTCCGCGACAAGCTGCCGCCCGAGATGCAGGAACTGTGCGTCTCGATCACCGACCTCTCGCGCGGTGGATCCGACGAGCTCAACCGCAGTGTCGCGACGATTGCCGAGCGGAAGTCGTCGTTCAACCCGGACAGTGAGGGTAAGCGGATCGCCGACCTGCGGGCCCAGCGGGCGGAGGGAATGCAGAAACGCGCGGTGGTACTCGACCGCGTGACGGCACTGCGCGAGTCCGAGACGTACCTCCACGATCCCGTGGCCGAGGGTTACGAGGGCACGGCCGCCACGATCGTCCGCAAGGTCATGGCACTTCAGGCCGACTTCCAATGGCTCCCCGGACCCCTGCTGAGTGACGAACCGCCGCTGACGGGCGCCGAGCTCGACACGTTGCGCGCACTGTGTGTGTCGGCCACACCGGAACGTGCACTGCGCTCGCGGCAAAGTCTGCCGCCACTCGACGCACTTCTGCCCACCCGCGCAGAACTCGAACGGCTCTGCGCACGGGCGTCGACCACCGTTCCCATCGACACCCCCCAGTCGGCGCATCTACTGGACGTCCTCGGCGGTGTCGACACCGATACTGCGCACACGGTCCGCCGGCACTGCAAGGAACTGCAGGCCCGGGCTCACGACGTCCTCGAACTCGACGGCAGATTCCACGAACTGGCCGACACGATTCTGGCCGGTCGGGCCACGCATTTGTGGGGCCGATTGGATGCGCTGCCTGCCATCGTGGAAGCGGCCGCCGCCGCCGACCGCTACATCGGCGCGCACGACGTCCAGTGTTCCGTCATGAGCAGGCCTGCACTCCACGCGGTCGGGGCGCTGGCCGTCGCCATGGAATCCGGTGCCGTCGAATGGAAGTCGCGCTTTCGTCGCAGCGACGAGCAGAAGGCCGTCGAGGAACTCGGCATCGAGGCGACCGTCGACGGACTACCCGCCACCACGGCCGCTGCCGTCCGGCTCGTGACGGAACACCTACGCGCGCACGACGCCGCGCAGACCGCGGCGACACTGCTGGGCGATCTCGGCATTCCGGTGGAGATGAACGGTTCCCGCGCCGTTCAGGTCGACAGCCTCAACCTGATGGTCGGCAGGATCGCGCGGGTGCGTGCCTTGCTCGTGGTGCGGGATGCCCTTGCCCGTGAGCTGTTCGCCCTGTCGCCCACTGCCCCCCGCATGCGCACACTTCGCGACGCCACCGCGGTCGCCGGTGCGGCCGAGGCCATCACCACCCGCACCGACGTCAACAGTGCGCGTGCAGAACTCGACGCCATCGTCTCGGCGGTGTCTGCCGAGATCGACTCGGGTCCCTCCCCCGAGGGCACCGCTCTGGTTTCCGCACTCGACCGTGCCGACAACGCGGCACTGTCCGCTGCCCTTGCGGAATACGCCAGGGCGCGCGCCGAGCAGCACGATCAATTGCTCTTCGACGAGTTGTCCGACCGCCTCGCCCCCGTGGCCCCGGCCTTCTACGAGCTGGTGCGCCGGACAGCGACGCTTCCCGAATGGGACGAGATGAGCTGGCAGCTGTCGGAGGCGTGGGCGTGGCGTCGTGCGCGTCAGTGGGTCACCGAACAGCACCGCGCCGGGCGCGAGCAGGAACTCGAAGCCCAACTGAACGGCCTCGACGCCGATCTGGCACATCTGACCGCTCGGCTGGCGGCCGCCGCCGCGTGGCGGGACTGCCTCGAGAATCTCACCGCCGACCAGGTCCGGGCGCTGCAAACGTACCGCGAACACATCTCCAACATCGGTGCCGGAGGCGGAAAGTACGCCGAAAAGTACCGCAGTGCAGCCAGATCCGCGATGGGAGAGGCGCAGGGAGCCGTGCCCGCCTGGGTGATGCCGCTGCAGCAGGTCCTCGCGTCCATACCGCCGGTCCCGGGCAGCTTCGACGTCGTCATCGTCGACGAAGCGAGTCAGGCCGATATCACCAACCTCTTCCTGCTGTGGCTGGCACCGCGGGTGATCGTGGTAGGCGACGACAAGCAGTGCGCGCCCGCTGATATCCCCACCAACGGGACGCTCGACGACGTCTTCACCAGATTGGACGCCTACCTTCCGGATCTCCCGGAATACGTGCAAGCGACGCTGACACCCCGGTCGAGCCTGTTCTCCATCCTGCGTACCAGTTTCGGCCAGGTGGTCAGGCTGCGCGAGCATTTCCGGTCGATGCCCGAAATCATCAACTGGTCGAGTACCCAGTTCTACGGTGAGTTGCCGCTGGTGCCGGTGCGGCAGTTCGGTGCAGACCGGCTACCGCCCCTGCGGCACACCTACGTTCCCGACGCCACGGTGTCGGGGAAGGATGCCACGCTCGCCAACCACGTCGAGGCGAAGGCGCTCGTCGATCAGCTCATCGAATGCCTCGTCGATCCCCGCTACGACGGAAAGACGTTCGGAATCGTGGTACTGCAAGGACAGTCGCAGGTCGACGCGATCCGCGGCGAATTGGTGCGGCGCATCGGAATCGAGCAGTGGGAGCAACGGCGACTGCGGGTGGGAACACCGCCCGACTTCCAGGGCGATGAACGCAGCGTCGTATTCCTGTCCATGGTGGTGACGCCGGAGCAGCACTTCGTGCCGCTGACGGCCAATCAGTACAAGCGTCGATTCAACGTCGCGGCGTCGCGGGCGCAGGACCAGTTGTGGCTGTTCCACTCGGTGACCGTCGACGAATTGAAGCGGGCCGACCTCCGTAACTCCCTGCTGAGCTACGTCATGTCGACGTCGCCGGCGCCGGCCGAGCCGATGCCCCGAGGGGTGAGCCGAGACGTCCGGACGCCACCGTTCGACAACCTCCTCGAGCAGCGGGTGTTCCACGACATCGCCGAGCGCGGTTATCACGTCAATCCTCAAGTCGAGGTGAACAATCGGCGCATCGACCTCGTGGTGACCGGCGGGACGATGAGGTTGGCCGTCGAATGTGATGCGGACGCCTTCTCCACTACGCCGGCGCAGCGCATCGCCGACCTCGAACGCGAGCAGGAACTCAAGCGGTGCGGCTGGACCTTCTGGCGTGTGCGCGAATCCGAGTACTACCTCGACCCGAAGGCGGCGATGGCCGGCCTCTGGGACACCCTGGACAACCTGGGTATCGCCCCGCACGCCGTCGACCACGCCACCGCGATCGAGATGGCGGCCGCCGAGCGGGCGTCCGGAGACGGCGCTCTTCCCGAGCGCGGCAAGCACGCGGCGCCGGCTCTGGCCGACTGACGGGCGGCGCGGTCAGGCAGTCCCGCGCCACTCCTCGAGCTGTTCGATCGCCGTGTGCGCCACGGCGATCGCCTCGTCCCGGTTGATGCGCGAGAGCAGGAACGCGCTGACCGACAACGACGTCAGCAGCCGCGTGCGGTGCTCGACGACGACGGCAGGCGCGTTCGGATCGAGGGCACGCAGCGCGTGGATCAGCGCTGCGGACAGTTCGCTGCGGTAGGCATCTACGACCATCCGCTGAGTCTCGTCGTGGGCGGCGAACCCGGCAGCGCTGTTGAGGAGCAGGCACCCACGACCCGGGCAGTCCTCGGGGAGCGTGGCCAAGGTCTCGGCGAGAGCGCGGTAGTAGCGCACGCCCGCGTCGGGCCGGGTGGGCTCACCGGTGAGGATTTTCAGACGGGGGCGGACGACACGGTCGAGGTAGTCCTGCACGGCGGCGTCGAACAGGCCCCGCTTGCTGGTGAAGGCGTTGTACAGGCTCGAGCGGTTGAGTCCGGTGGCGCGTTCGAGGTCGGGCACCGACGTGGCTTCATAACCCTTGTCCCAGAACACGTCACGTGCGAGGCCGATTACCTCGGCGGTGTCGAAGTCCTGTGTCCGTGGCATGACGATCCTCACTCACTGTTGTGAAACGCTCATTTCAGTATATATTGAAATGGTCAGTTCACAATCAGGAGGAGCTTGCATGGTTACCGCCGGTCTGGTTCTCGCCGCTCTCGCCAGTGCATTACACGTGTACATCTTCGTGCTCGAGTCGGTGCTGTGGACCGCGCCGCGTACCCGCGCGACCTTCGGCACCACCGCCGACGAGGCCGCCGCCACCAAGGAGCTGGCCTTCAACCAGGGCTTCTACAATCTCTTCCTCGCCATCGTGACCGCGGTCGGCGTCGTTGCGGTCGCTGTCGACGCGACTGCGGTGGGTGCGGCCCTTGTCTTCGCCGGTGCCGGATCGATGGTCCTCGCCGCGGCTGTCCTACTGATTTCCTCGCCGGACAAGGCACGCGCCGCTCTCACCCAGGGCACGCTTCCGTTGCTCGCGGTCCTTCTCCTCGCGCTCGGACTGGCGCTCTAGACATCTTTCGGCAAAGCAGTGAAAGGAACCACTCGTGGTATCGAGCACGCAGATTCAACTGATCAACCGGCCGGCGGGCTGGCCCACCCAGGACGACTTCCGGACTGTCACCGTGGAGTTGCCCGACCTCGCCGGTGATCAGGTTCGTGTGGTCAACGAGTTCACCTCCGTCGACCCATACATGCGCGGCCGCATGAACGACGTCAAGTCCTACATTCCGCCGTTCGTGCTGGGGGAGACCATGACCGGTGGCGCAGTCGGGCGCGTAGTCGAGTCGACCGCCGACAGCCACCCCGTCGGCGCCGTCGTGGTGCACGACCTGGGATGGCGCGACGTGGCGCAGGGCGATGCCACCGCATTCCGTGTGGTGGAGGAGATTCCCGGGGTCCCGGTGTCCGCATACCTCGGCATTCTGGGATTGACGGGCCTCACCGCCTACGTGGGCCTCCTGCACATCGCGCACCTGAAGCCCGGTGATTCCGTGTTCATTTCCGGTGCCGCCGGTGCCGTCGGAACTGCGGCGGGGCAGATCGCCCGCCTCGAAGGCGCCTCCCGGGTCCTCGGATCCGCGGGTTCCGCCGAGAAGGTCGCGCTACTCACCGACCGCTACGGCTACGACATCGCGCTCGACTACAAGGCCGCACCCATCCGCAAGCAGCTGCTCGAAGCCGCCGATGACGGAATCGACGTCTACTTCGACAACGTCGGCGGCGATCACCTCGAGGCGGCACTCGCCGCCATGCGCAACGGGGGACGAGCCGCGCTGTGCGGCGCGATCGCCGGCTACAACGCCACCGAGCGCGTGCCGGGACCGGACAACATGATGAACATCATCAGCCGCGGTCTCACGTTGCAGGGATTCACGCTGGGCAACTACACCCACGTGTTCCCCGAGTTCGCCGCCAAGATGGGACCGTGGCTCGCGTCCGGTGACGTGGTGCACGACGAGACGGTGGTCGAGGGCATCGAGAATTCGGTGGACGCATTCCTCCAGCTCATGCGTGGTGGGAACGTCGGGAAGATGCTGGTCAAGGTGTAGGCGGCTCCGCCGCCCGTGCGCCTTTTTGGTAGCTGGGACAACCAGAAAGGCGCACAGGCGCGGAGCGCCTATAGCGTTCGCGGACGGCGGGGGCAGGGTCGGCCTCGTAACGCTGGGTGGAGGTCTGATTCCACTTGGGTGGTTGCGTGGTGCCGGCGAGTGTCCACGCAGCCTGACGGCACGCGCCGACGGCGACGTACTCGCCGGGTTGCGGCACCAGGACGGGCGCACCGAAGATGGCCGGGGCGATCTCACGGAGTGCACGCGAGCGTGCGCCGCCACCGACGAGCAGGATCCGGCGCACGGCGACACCCTGCGCGACCAGGTGGTCGATTCCGTCAGCCAACCCGCACAGCAACCCTTCGACGGCCGCCCGCGCGAGGTGGGCTGGCGTCGAATTGTTCAGCCGCAGGCCCTCTATCGACCCGGTGGCGTCCGGTCGGTTCGGTGTGCGTTCGCCTTCGAAGTACGGCACCATCACCAGGCCGCCGCTGCCGGACGGTGCCGACAGCGCAAGCCGCGACAGCTCTTCGTGATCGACGCCGAGTAGCGCTGCGGTGGCGTCGAGTACCCGCGCCGCGTTGAGTGTGCAGACGAGCGGCAGATGGCGTCCGGTCGCGTCGGCGAACCCTGCGACGAAACCGCCGGGGTCGTTGGCCGGTATGTCCGACACCGCGGACACCACCCCTGATGTGCCCACCGAGACGATGACGTCACCCTCCTGTGCGTCCAGAGCGAGTGCGGCAGCGGCATTGTCACCTGTTCCGGGGCCGAGTACCGCGCCCGACCGCGTCTCGCCGATCCGCTCGGACGGCGCTGCCACTCGGGGCACCTGCACGGAGCGGCCACGGAGGGCCAGCGACAACAGGTCGGGTCGATACGCGTTGGCCGCGGCCGAGAAGTAACCGGTGCCGCTCGCGTCCCCGCGGTCGGTGGCCAGGGCATCGAGATCGCGGGCACCGGTGAGCTGCCAGCCGATCCAGTCGTGCGGCAGGCACACCGCGGCCGTCCGGTCAGCCTGTGCGGGTTCGGAATCCGCGAGCCATCGCAGCTTGCTGACGGTGATGGCCGCGAGCGGGACGACACCCACGGCGTCCGCCCAGGCGTCGGGACCGCCGAGGTCCTCCACCAACTGTGCGGCAGCCTCCGCCGACCGGGTGTCGTTCCACAGCAGCGCCGGGCGTACCACCGACCCGCTGTCGTCGAGGCACACCATGCCGTGTTGCTGGGCTCCCACCGACACCGCCGCGACGTCGTCGAGACCACCGGCCGCGGTGATCGCGGTGTCCAGGGCCCGCGCCCATTCCTGCGGGTGCACTTCGGTCCCGTCGGGATGTGACGCTGTGCCTTTGCGGACGAGTTCTCCGGTGTCGGCGTCGCAGACGAGCACTTTGCACGACTGGGTCGACGAGTCGATTCCTGCGACGAGGGTCATTGCAGAATCCTGGCCTCTCGGTCGAGCGTCTCGCGGTCGGGAAGGTCTGCGCCGGCCTTGGCGACGGTGAGGGCGGACATGAGGACGGCGTTGGCCAGTACGGTGCGCAGCCGGGCGGGATCGAGTGCGCGCAGGGCGCCACGGTGTTTCGCGCCGAGCAGGCCCTGGGACCAGACTCCGTCGAGCAGTCCGGCCATGAAGGCGTCGCCGGCGCCGACGGTGTCGATCACCTGAACCTGGCGCGCGGCCATCTCGACGACACCCGCCGCGCACACCGCGAAAGCGCCCTCGGAGCCTTTGGTCACGGCGACCACTGCGGGTCCGAGCGCCAGCCAGTCGCGGGCGATGTCGACGGGGTCCCGGGTGGGGTCGAACCAGGCGAGGTCCTCGTCGCTGGCCTTGACGATGTCGGACATCGACACGAGGTGCTCGATTCGCTCCCGGGCCCGTACCTCGTCGGTAATCAGTGCGGTCCGGACGTTCGGGTCGAAACTGATGGTCGCCGCGGAGCGGAGGCGGTAGAGGATATCGGCCACCACGGCACATCCGGGTTCCATCACGGCGGCAATGGACCCGGTGTGAACCAGCTCCGGGGTCGAGGCCCAGGCGGGAGCGGGCAGCGACCATTCGAGGTCGAACTCGTAGGTGGCCGCACCTGTCGGGTCGAGTGTCGCCCGGGCGGTGGCCGTGGACTCTGCGGACATGCTTCCCGACGCCAGGCGGACGCCCGACGCCGCGAGGTGGTCGAGGATCATTCGTCCCCGTGCGTCCTCCCCGATGCGGGTGACGAATTCGACCGGTCTGCCGAGGCGGGCGAGTCCGACCGCCACGTTGAGGGGGCTGCCTCCGGCGTACTCGGTGGTGGTGCCGTCGGCAGCGGTGACGATGTCGATGAGGGCTTCGCCGACGACCATACTCATGACTGCACCTTCTCGAGCAGGGATTCGAGTGTTTGTCGCGCGCCGACCCGGTGTAGCGAATCGAGTGCCCACAGATAGGCGGTGACGAACCGTGGATAGTCGGCCAGATCGCCGAAGACCGATTGGTTCTCGATGAAGGCCGTGGGGTTCTCGTGCTGGCTCCGCGCGATCGGCACGAGGGAGTCCTTCAACTGGTCGACGACGTCGATGGGTTCGCCGTCCTCGTCCACTCCCTCGGCGTACCGGGCCCAGCTCGCGACGACCGCGGCCGACAGTCGAATGTGCCGGTCGGCGGTCAGATTCTCGCGGATCACCGGCAGCAGCCACTTCGGGATGCGGTCCGTGGACTCGGCGCACAGGCGGGCGACGGTGTCGCGGATCTCCGGGTTCGAGAAGCGCTCGATGAGCGTGCGCTTGTACTCGTCGAGGTCGACCCCGGGAACCGGCGCCAGGGTAGGCGTGGCCTCGTCGTCCATGTAGGACAACAAGAATTCGGCGAACAGCGGATCCTGCGCGACCTCGTGCACGAGGCGATACCCGGAGAGGTACCCGAAATAGCAGAGGGCCTGATGACTCGCATTGAGCAGGCGGAGTTTCATCAGTTCGTAGGGTGCCACATCGTCCACCAACTGCACGCCGACCTGCTCGAACGGCGGCCGGCCCAGAACGAACGCGTCTTCGAGAACCCAGGAGGTGAACGGTTCGGCGGCGACGGGCCACTGGTCGTCGATGCCGAATCGAGTCGAGAGTGCCTGCGTCACCTCCGCAGTGGTCACCGGGGTGATTCGGTCGACCATGGAGTTGGGGAAGGAGGTCTCGGTGCGCATCCACGCCGCGAGTTCCGGATCTTTCATCTCGGCGTAGGCGAGGAACATCTTGCGCGCCACGGTGCCGTTTCCCTCGATGTTGTCGCAGGACATGATGGTCGGCGACGCGAGTCCGCGGGCCCGTCGACGGGCCAGTGCTTCCACGATGAGCCCGAATGTGCTGGTCGGCGCGGCACCGTCGCGGAGATCGTGGACGATGTCGGGGTTCTCGCGGTCGAACTCGCCGGTGTCGTGGGTGAAGTTGTAGCCGCCCTCCGTGATCGTGAGCGAGACGATCCGGGTGGATTCGGCGGCGATCTTCTCGATCACCGCTTCGGGGTCGTCCGGCGCGAAGAGGTAGTCGACGATGGAGCCGATGACGCTCACGTCCCAGGTCCCGTCGGCATGTTTCAGGGCCAGGGTATAGAGGCCGTCCTGTGCCTCGAGTACGTCCTTCATGCGCCGATCGCCGGGCAGAACCCCGACTCCGCAGATGCCCCACTCGCGGGCCTGTCCGAGGCTCAGTAGCTTGTCGACGTACATCGCCTGGTGTGCACGGTGAAAGCCGCCGACCCCGAAATGCACTATCCCGACGGAGATGTCGTTTCGGTCGTAGGTGGGTACTTCGACTGCATCGCTGAGCCGCTCCAGCGTCTGCGCGTTCAGTTGCATCGCTCTCTCCTCATTCCTGGACGCGTACGACGGCCTTGAGGCTGCCCGGCATCCGGTCTGCATTCAACGCTTGTTCGGCCTCGGCCAACGGGTACTTTCCGGTGACCATCGAATCGAGGTCGACCCGGCCGGACCGGGCGAGTGCGATCGCAGCGGGCCAGGTGTTGGCGTACCGGAAGACGCCGGTGAGTACCAGTTCCCGGTTCTGGATCGTCTGCACCGGAAGTGTCATCTCGCTCGAGCCCATGCCGACCAGGACGACGGTGCCCGCCGGCCGGACCGCGCCGATTCCGGCCAGGACGGCGCTCGGCGCTCCGGACGCGTCGACGAAGGCATCCACCTGGAGGGCCGACACGTCCTGCTCGCGCGGGTCGAGCACGGTGGTGGCGCCGAATTTGGCGGCCACGGCCCGCCTTTGTGCGTCGAGATCGGAGACGATCACCTCCGTGGCGCCGAAGGCCAGTGCCGTTTGCGCCGTGGCGATTCCGATCGGGCCGGCGCCCGCGATGAGCACCCGCGACCCCGCGGTCAGCCCGGCTTTCCGGGCCGTGGCGATGGCCACCGACAGCGGCTCGCACAGTGCCGCTGCGTCGTCGGACATCTCGTCGGGGACGGCGTGCGCGAAGGCGGCACCGATCGTCACGTACTCGGCCAGTGCCCCGTCGATCGGCGGGGTCGCATAGAACTGCATGTGCGGGCAGAGGTTGTAGAGGCCGCGCCGGGTCTCGTCGCTACCGGGATCGGGGCGCTGGGGTTCGATCGACACCCGCTGCCCGATCCGGTCTGTCGCGACGCCCTCGCCGACACCGACGATGGTGCCCGACGCCTCGTGGCCGAGAACGATGGGCTGCTCGACGACGAATTCCCCGATGCGTCCCTCCCGGTAGTAGTGCGCATCGGATCCGCAGACGCCGACCGAGGAGACCTGCACCAGCACGTCGCCGGGACCGGGGGTGGGTACCGAGCGTTCCCGGATCTCGATGCGACCGGGTTCGACGAGAACGCTGGCACGCATCGTGCTGGGGATACTCGAGGGAAGTGTTGTGTGGGTCACACCTCGATGCTAACGTACTGAGCAGAAGAACGCATAGTGATCATTTGCTCACGGTTTCTCGGGCATCCGAAGTACCGCTCCACGGCCCCGAGATCATGGCGAGGAGAACCAGTGACATCCCCCGACACGACGGCACCGACGCCGTCTCTCACCGCAGTCCCGTCCCCGTCGACCACGGAAGATCTGCGACTCGCGTTACGAGCGGCAACGCTCTACTACCTCGACGGGCTGACACAGGCCGAGGTCGCGACACGGCTCGGCGTCTCCCGGCCCACCGCGGGCCGCTTGGTTGCCCGCGCCAAGGCGCAGGGCTTGGTCCGCATCGAGGTGCAGGTTCCGGCGCATCTCAGTGACGCCCTGCGCTCCGACGAGGAACGCGCTCTCGAAGAACGGTTCAACCTGGTCGAAGCGGTGGTGGTCGCCGACTCGGTGGACGCCGCCGGCCCGATCGACCAACACGGCAGCTTCGCCGGGGTGGGACGCGCTGCTGCGTCGTTGCTCGTGCGGCGGATCCGTGACACCGACACGCTCGGTTTCACCTGGGGCCCGGAAACGGTGGCCGTGGCGCAGGGTCTGCCTTCCGGTGCGGCGGTGTGCGCCACCGTTGTGCAGCTCGACGGCTCGGTGAGTGCCATCAACTACCAGACCGGCACCGAGTACGTCCTCGGTAGGTGTGCGGAACAATTGCAGGCGAACACCATTCGGCTTCCCGTCCCGCTGTACGCGGATGCGTCCACGGTGGTATCCATGCGGGGAGACTCGGTGATCTCCAAGGCGCTCGAGGTCGGTCGCACGGCTCAGATGATGATGTTCGGCACCGGCGCGGTCTCCACGTCGACCACGTTGTTCGAGGGAAGCTTTCTCGACACCGACATGCTCTCCGTACTTACCGACCTCGGCGCGGTCGGCGAGGTGGGTGGCCGTTTCTTCCGGCTCGACGGCACCGACGTGGATGGGCCGCTGAACGAGCGGGCCATGTCTGTTCCACTCGACGACATCCGGGCCTGCGAGGGATCGATCCTCGTCACGGGTGGAGCCGCGAAACACCATGCGGCACTGGGTGCCCTCAATGGCGGATTGGCCAAGATGCTGGTCTGCGACATCGAATGCGCGCGTTGGCTGCTCGATCAGTAGCACCACGCAAGAGAGGTGAAGATCGGTGAAGAAACACAGGAAACCGGCCACGATGCTGGTGGCGGGCGCGGGAGCGCTCTGCCTCACGCTCAGTGGTTGCGCGGGCGCCGGATCGCTGGGCGCGTCGGAACAGACCATCACCATTGCGATGGTCTCCAACTCGCAAATGCAAGATGCCCAAAAGCTCGCGTCGCAGTTCGAGGAAGAGAACCCCGACATCGACCTGAAGTTCGTCACGCTGTCGGAGAATCAGGCTCGCGCAAAGATCACCGCATCCACCGCAACCGGTGGCGGCGAGTTCGACGTCGTGATGATCAGCAATTACGAGACTTCGCAATGGGCCAAGTACGGCTGGTTGAAGAATCTGTCGGAGTACGCCCAGGCGACCGAGGGGTACGACGAGGCCGACTTCATCCCCACCCTGCGCGAGTCGCTGTCCTACGAGGGGAACATGTACTCGGTGCCGTTCTACGGCGAGTCCTCGTTCCTGATGTACCGCAAGGACTTGTTCGAGCAGGCCGGGATCACCCTGTCGGAGAAGCCGACGTGGAGCGAGGTCGCCGCAGCAGCACAGCAACTCGACTCCGAGGACATGGCCGGCATCTGCCTGCGTGGCAAGCCGGGCTGGGGTGAGTTGCTCGCACCACTCGACACCGTCATCAACACGTTCGGTGGCCGCTGGTTCGACGAGGACTGGAATGCGCAGCTCACCAGTCCGGAGGTGGAACGCGCCGTGCAGTTCTACGTCGACCTGGTGCGCGAGTACGGCGAGCCCGGCGCCGCGACAAGCGGTTTCGGTGAATGCGCCACACAGCTGGCTCAGGGGCAGGTGGCGATGTGGTACGACTCCACGTCCGCGGTGTCCACCCTGGAGGACCCGTCGTCGAGCGCCGTCGTCGGCAAGATCGGGTACGCACCCGCACCGATCGAGGTGAAGGACAACTCCGGCTGGCTGTACAGCTGGTCACTCGGAATACCCGAGAGCAGCGACAACCCCGATGCGGCGTGGAAGTTCATCTCGTGGATGACCGACAAAGAATACATACGTACGGTCGGTGAAGATCTGGGCTGGGAGCGGGTGCCCCCGGGCAGCCGGCTGTCGACCTATGAGATTCCCGAGTACAAGCAGGCCTCGGCGGCCTACGGTTCGCTGACGCTCGAGGCGATCGAGAACGCGACACCGGAGGCGCCCACCGTGCAACCGGTTCCCTACACCGGGGTGCAGTTCCTGGCGATCCCGGAATTCCAGGATCTCGGAACCCGCGTCAGCCAGCAGATCAGCGCGGCCATCGCAGGCCAGCAGACCGTGCCCGAGGCGCTCGCCCAGGCACAGCAGTACGCCGAGGTCGTCGGCGCGACATATCGGGAGGAACAGTGACCACCATCGCGGAGAAACCGGCCGCGGACACCACCGCCGACCGGGTGCGAGAACTGCGGGAGGCCAAGGACGACAGCGTCTCCCGTGCCGAAGGATGGCGTCGCCGAGGACCGTTGCTGCCCGCCCTGATCTTCATGATCGTGGTGACTCAGATTCCGTTCCTGTTCACGCTGTACTACTCGACGCAGTCCTGGAACTTGGTGCGTCCGGGGTCCCAGGCCTTCGTCGGGCTGCAGAATTACGTGGACGTGTTCAAGGACAGCCAGTTCCGTGAAGTTGCGGTCAACACCGTCATCCTGATCGTCGGAACCGTGCTGATCTCGGTGGTGCTCGGACTGCTGCTCGCCCTGCTGCTCGACCGCGCCTTCCTCGGCCGGGGCATCGTCCGTACCCTCCTGATCACCCCGTTCCTGGTGACGCCTGTTGCCGGTGCGCTGCTGTGGAAAACCACAATGTTCGACCCCGTGTTCGGCATCGTCAACTTCGTCCTCTCCCCGTTCGGGGTGGGACAGGTCGACTGGGTCAGCAGGTTCCCGCTCCCCGCTGTCATGGTGAACCTGATCTGGCAGTGGACGCCCTTCATGATGCTGCTGATCCTCGCCGGTCTGCAATCCATGCCGCGCGACATCCTCGAGGCGGCGCGGGTGGACGGCGCCAAGCCGTTCGCGATGTTCCGCGAACTGACCCTGCCGCATCTGCGCCGGTTCATCGAACTGGGTGCGGTGCTGGGTGCGATCTACCTGATCAACACGTTCGACGCCATCTACATGATGACCCAGGGCGGGCCCGGCACGGCCAGTGCCAACCTCCCCTTCTACATCTATCAGCGCGCGTTCCTCGGATTCGACATCGGGCAGGCCGCCGCGATGGGCGTCATCGTCGTGATCGCGACCATCGTTGTCGCGACCCTGGCGTTGCGCCTGATCTTCAAGAGCTTTACCGGTAACGAGGAGGCAGCGTAATGAGTACCGACACTGCGGCGGCGCCGGTGGAATCCACGCCCGCCGTTCCGGAGAGGAAGCGGGCGCGCAAGCACCGCAAGTTCAGCCCGTGGAGCGTGGTGGCGTGGATCGTGGCGCTCGGCTTCTTCTTCCCGGTGGCCTGGATGGTGCTCACCGCGTTCAAGCAGGAGGGTGACGCCTACACGACCCCGCCGAAGCTGTTCTTCACGCCCACCCTGGACCAGTTCACGGCAGTGCTCGAGAGCGGAATCGGTATCGCACTGCTCAATTCGGCTTTCGCGACCGCCATGTCGACGATCCTCGTGCTGGTGCTCGGTGTGCCGGCGGCGTTCGCGCTGTCGCTGCGGCCGGTACGTAAGACGAAGGACGCCCTGTTCTTCTTCATCAGCACGAAAATGTTGCCGATCGTGGCCGCGATCATCCCGCTGTACGTGATCGTCAACGACATCGGTCTGCTCGACAACATCTGGGCACTGGTCATCCTGTACACGGCGATGAACCTGCCCATCGCGGTGTGGATGATGCGCTCGTTCTTCCTCGAGGTGCCGGGCGAACTGCTCGAGGCGGCGAGCATGGACGGTGCGAGCCTGTGGACGTCGGTGCGTGAGGTAATTCTTCCGCTCGTGTCTCCCGGCATTGCGGCCACTGCGTTGATCTGTGTGATCTTCTCGTGGAACGAGTTCTTCTTTGCGGTCAACCTCACCGCCGTTCAGGCGCAGACCATTCCGGTGTTCCTCGTCGGATTCATCACCGGTGAGGGACTGTACTGGGCCCGGCTGTCGGCAGCGGCGACGCTGGCGGCGCTCCCGGTCATCCTGGCCGGCTGGGTGGCGCAGAACAAGCTGGTCCGCGGCCTGTCCTTCGGCGCGATCAAATGATCACCCCGACAATCACTTCCCCCGACTTCGGTACTCACAAGAGGAGCAATCATGGCTGACATCGCGTACAAGGGCGCATCCTGCATCTACGAGAACGCCGACACGCTGGCGGTCGATTCGCTCGACCTCGAGATCGAAGACGGCGAATTCATCGTCCTCGTCGGACCGTCCGGTTCCGGCAAGAGCACGGCACTACGCATGCTCGCCGGCCTCGAGGACATCGACGAGGGCACCATCACCATCAACGGCAAGGACATGGTGGGCGTGCCGTCGAAGGACCGCGACATTGCGATGGTCTTCCAGAACTACGCCCTGTACCCGAACAAGACGGTGGGCGAGAACATGGGATTCGCGCTGAAGATGCGCGGGGTCGGACTCGAGGAACGCAAGCGGAAGGTGGCCGAGGCGGCCAAGGTTCTCGATCTCACCGAATACCTCGATCGCAAACCGGGCAAGCTGTCCGGCGGCCAGCGGCAGCGCGTCGCGATGGGACGCGCGATCGTGCGTGAACCACAGGTGTTCTGCATGGACGAACCACTGTCCAACCTCGACGCAAAACTGCGCGTCCAGACGCGTACCCAGATCGCGGCATTGCAGCGCAGGCTCGGCACCACCACCGTCTACGTCACCCACGACCAGGTCGAGGCCATGACGATGGGTGACCGGGTTGCCGTCCTGAAGAACGGTAAACTGCAGCAGTTCTCGGCGCCGACCGAGCTGTACGACCGGCCGAACAACGCCTTCGTCGCCGGCTTCATCGGGTCACCGGCCATGAACCTCATGACCATGCCCATCGTCAGCGACGGGGTGCGCCTGGGAAACTCGACGCTCGCTCTCGAACGCGACCAGCTGTCGGCGCTGCACTCCGCCGGGCTGGACACCGTCACGGTCGGGATCCGTCCCGAGCAGTTGGAACTCTCGACCGGAGAGGGCGGCATCGAGGTGATCGTCGACCTGGTCGAGGAACTGGGGAGTGAATCCTACGTCCACACCCACATCGCCGGTGACGGTACGCAACTGACCGCGCGGTCACTGACCCGCACCCCCGCGCGGCTGGCCGACACGGTGTCCCTGCGCAAGCGCGAAGGAGCGGTGCATCTGTTCCACCCGGAAACTGGGGAGCGGATCGGCGACTAGAGCGTGGGCGCGGCCGATCCGAGATCGGGTCCGCGCCCACCCGGTTGTGTCGAAGGTCGGATCAGCGTTTGGACAACAGCGAGGGCGTTTGTGCGCTGCGATTCGGTCGCGGCACCGTCCTTGAGTTCATTGCATCTGGTGGACCACCGAATCGGAAACTAGACCGAGAGAAACCGAGTTCTCCCATCCGGCTCAGAACGTCACGGTCGAGTGCGCTCTGGTTCCCGTCGCCGGTAGAACGGCGCCAGTTCCTCTTGCGAGAATGCACTGGCAGCGTCGACCAGCGCCTGCTGATCACCCGAATGGGGCCACTTGACAGCGAAGTCGAGCATGGCGAGTTCTTCCTTGCTCACGGTGTTGCCGTTTGCGTAGGGATGAGCAGGGAACGGCGCAGGTCGTCGAGGGTCCGGGGCAGCAGGGAACCCGTGGTGACGAGGTAGTCGGCGACACTGCCGTAGGTGTCGTCGAGGTAAGCGAGTGCACGTTCCATACTCGCTGCCGGCGTCTCGAAGAGCACCCGCGCGGCGTCGGGGTGCACCCCGGCGTCGGTGAAGAGGGCTTCGTAGGCGGCGATCCGGTTTGGCCGGAGGACGCCGGTGAGCGCGTAGTCTTCCACCACGAGGGCACGCGGGGTACCGATCAGTTCCAGTACGAGGGCAATAAGAAGACCGGTGCGGTCCTTTCCTGCGGAGCAGTGCACCAGCGCGGGGAGGCGTCGTGCGTCGGCGAGCACGGTCACCGCCGCCCCGAAAGTCGTCGCCCGCCGGTCCAGTGTGTCGCAGTAGAACTGCGTCATATGGGCCTCCTCGAACCGTGGCATCTCGCCGGAGAGGAGTTTGCGGATGTAGTTTGTGTCGGTGCCTTCCCCGCCTTCCGCGATGGGGAGCGCGACGACCTCGGCTCCGGTCGCACGGTGCCATACCGATTGTGTCCGGCGCACCTCGTGTTCGGCGCGTAGGTCGATGACAGTCCGCAGTCCGAGATCCTGGAAGTCGCTTTGGTGCTCCTCGTCCCACAGCCCCTGGAACTCGGCGGCGTCGGTGGCGAGCACTTCGCCCCGGAACAGCCGGCGTGGACCGATCATCCACCCCGGCCGCGCCGGGTATCCGGCGAGGTCGCGCACGTTGGTGGTGCCGGGAAGTGGCACCCGACTCTCGGCGAGGGCCCCACTGAGGCGAGGCACCGGGATCTCGGTCACTCGTCGGCGTCCGTTCGTTCGCGGCCCAGCGTGAGGAGCAAATCCTCGTGCAATTCCATCCAGACGTCATGGTAGGAGCCAGACATCGGACGAGCGAGGGCGCCGGTGTCGCCGCTGCGGAAGGCGGCGAGTGCTGAGTCGAACTGAGGTTGGTAGTGCCTCATCCGAGGGGTCGCCGACACGGCCAGTGACAGCACCTTGCCGAGTTGCTCATGCACTTGGACCAGGTCCGGGAGAATGCGTGCCGTGTCGCCCGCGGCCTCGGTCTGCCATTGGGTGGTGAGCTCTTTGAACTCACGGTTCGGCGCGAGGAAGGCCTCGTAAGCGACTGCCAAGGCCTCCATCTCGGCCGAGGACACTTGCTGGGCGTGGAGTTCGGTGTGGCGTTCGCGTCCAGCCGACGTGAGCATGTACCCCTCCACGCGTCCACCGGTCCGGGATTTCGCGAGCCCGCGCGCGACCGCGTCGTCCAGGATGCGCTGGACGGTCTGGTGAGCGAGACCGCTGCTCTGCGCCAAAGGTTCCGACGTGGCGAGGCCGCGCACCCGCAGGCGGTGGAGGACGTCGTACTCCTCCCTGGTCGTGTAGCTCATTCTGTCGTCCTTCCGTGTCGTCGTGGTGAGGTGATCAATCTCGATCGAGCGTGAGTTCGTTGCGTTCGCCGACGCCGACACCGTCCGTGCGGTGATGTGCGACGTACTCGGGTGGCCAGGCACACTCGATGTATCCGACACCCTCGACGCCGTCGACGGTGGTGTGCATCGCCGCTTCGTGGATCCACAGGCGAGGGCTGACGGGCCATTGCAGGTCGGCGCCCTGTCGAGCGGTCACTTCGGTGACCCGACCCTCATCGTCGACGATCCGGGCCTCGACCAGAGTGTGCATGAATCGTTCGTCGAAGGTGATGTCGGAGTCCATCTCTTCGATCGTCGCGATCACGTCGTCCTTTTGCACGTATCCGTGCAAACTGGTCTTCCCGCGGTACTGCAGTTCCATTGCGTGGATGGCGGTTCCACCGTCGGTGAGGATGTTCCACCATTTCCAGTGGGTGGGCCCGCCCCAGTCGCGCATGCCCCAGGAATGGTCACGATGGGCGTACCCGTCGATCTCGTGCGTGGTGCCGTCGAGGGTGAGCGTGCCCGTGACGTGGCCGCCTTGTTCGGTGCGATCCCATGCCAGCCAGTCCGGGCAGCCGTTGCGGTTGGCCGCGAAGCCGAACGAGGGATTGAGCCCGGTCCACTCGTAGTCGATGGTGAGCCGTGTGCCGCGGAATTCGATGGAGGACTTCATCATGTCGTCGGAGAGCGTGAGCCGACCCGGTCCGACCTGCCAGTCATCGAAGGACAGCGAATCGGGAACGCTGATGTGGTCGTGGACCTCGAACACCGTCTCGTCCACGCCCGGACCGAAGACGATGCCGGCGACCCCGGCCCGGCCCTGCCCGTTGTCACCGAGTGCGTGCACCCAGGTGTAGAAGATGACGCCGAGGCCGAGATGCGGCAGCGGTAGGAGGTAGGCGAGTGATTCGCGTACGTCGGGGTGCGCATCGGCGTCGAAGAAGATGTGTCGCCGCTCGGCGCCGTTGTTGAGGAGATTGATACCCATCGATCAAATCCTTTCGTAAGTACTCAATTTGAACTTCAAAGGCTTGGTGTGAGCACGATGCGGAGTGCGTCGCCGGCCTGCTGTGCGGTGACGACGTCGTTGATGCGGTCGAGGTCGGCCGTGTCGTCGATCAACGCCTCGATCGGGAGTCGGCCGCTGCGCCACAGACCGACGAGAATTGGCAGGTCGCGGTGCATACTGATTCCGCCGTGGAAGCTTCCGGTCAGTCGCTTGTCGTCGTGGAAGAGTTCGTACGCGTTGATTTCGACGACCTGGTCGGGGCGTCCCGCGCCGACAACCGCCACGGTGCCGCCGCGTCGCACAGCCTTCCATGCTGCGGTCACGGTCGGCGGGTGGCCGACTGCGTCGATGACGACGTCGAGGCCGCGGACGTCGCCGAACTCCTCCGGCGAGGCAGATTCGGTGGCGCCGATCTTCTCGGCCAGTGCGCGGCGGCCCGGCATGGGGTCGACCGCGATCACGCGGGCTGCGCCGGCCACGACCGCACCCATGACGGCATTGAGCCCGACTGCTCCGCAGCCGATTACGGCCACATTTTCCCCTGGTGTGATCCGTGCGCTTCGCAGCGCGGAGCCCACGCCGGTGGGGACGGCGCAGCCCATCATCGCGGCTACGGGGAAGGGGACGTCGTCGTCGATGCGGACGACGGCGTTGGCGGGGACCACGGTTTGTTCGGCGAACGTCGAGGTGGCCATGCCCTGATGCACCGCGTTGCCGTCGACGCTGAGGGGTGAGGGCAGGGCCGCTGCCTTGCCCGCGCGGGAATCGGCGGAGGAGCGGCGATTCGCGCACAGGTAGTCGTCACCTCGCCGGCACGGGGCGCAACGACCACACGGGGGAACCCACACCAGCACCACATGGTCACCGACAACGACAGAGTCGACGCCCTCACCTATCTCGGTGACGATGCCCGCGCCCTCGTGCCCGAGGACGACCGGGGTGGGCTGGCCGAACGACGTGGTCAAAGACAGGTCGGAGGCGCACACTCCGCAGGCGTGGATCGCGACGGAGACCTGTCCGGGGCCGGGTGCCGCGATGTCCACGTCATGGACGTCGAACGGTGTGCCCGGTTTCCACATCACTGCTGCTCTCATGGCGTCTTCTCTCGTTCTGCTCAGAATTGGCGGTGGATCGAGGTGTACTGCAGGTAGGCCGCGAGACCCTCGGGTCCGAATTCGGTACCCAGTCCGCTGTCCTTGTGCCCACCGAAAGGTGCCGCCGCGTTCGACCCGTAGTGGTTGATCCCGACGTTCCCGGTCTCGAGACGCTCGGCGACAGCCATCGCGCGGTCGAGGTCCTCACCGAGCACGGTGGCGGCAAGTCCGTAGGGGGAGTCGTTGGCGATGGCGACGGCTTCATCGAGATCCCGGTACGGGACGATGGCCAGCACCGGACCGAAGACCTCCTCGCGCGCGATGCGCATGTCCGGTGTCACGTCGCGGAACACGGTCGGTTCCACGTAGTAGCCCCGATCGAATCGGGTCGCGGGTCCGCCTCCGGTGACGGCCTTCGCGCCCTGACGTTGAGCCAGGTCGAGGTAGTCGAGCACGCGCTCGCGCTGCCGGGCGGAGACGACGGGCCCGAAGAACGTGCCAGGGTCGAAGGGATCGCCGATCGGGGCGGCGGAAACGACGTCTCCGACGAGATCGACCAGCTCGTCGTGGCGGGTAGCCGGCACGAGGAGCCGCGTGCACGCTTTGCAGGTCTGGCCGGTGTTGCGCATCGATACTTTCAAGATGGTGTGCGCCAGCAACTCCGGGTCGACGTCGTCCAGCACGATCGCGGGCGACTTGCCGCCGAGTTCGAGTGTCATCGGCCGGAGCCGACGTCCGCACGACGCGCCGATGGCGCGCCCCACCTCAGTGGAACCGGTGAAGGAGATCTTGTCGACACCGGGATGCTCGACGAGTGCAGTGCCTGCCCGGGTGCCGCCGGTGACCAGGTTCACCACACCGGCGGGAATGCCGGCGGCGTCGACGGCGTCCATCAGCAATCGCGTCGCCATCGGGGTCTCCGGGGCGGGTTTGATCACGACGGTGCATCCGGCGAGCAGGGCCGGACCGAGCTTGATGACGACCAGCCCCAGGGGAAAATTCCAGGGTGTGATCAGTCCGGCGACACCGACCGGCCGCCGGTGGACCACCGAGCTTCCAGGTGCCATCGGGTTCGGCCGCACATCGGGTTCGGTCAGCAGGTCGGCGAGTCCCGCGGTGAGGCGCAGATGTGCGGCGCTGTGTGCCGGTGCGGCGCTGCTCTCGGCGATCGGGGTTCCGTTCTCGGTGGTGATGACCCGGGTGAGTTCGGCCGCGCGCCGGTCGATCTCGTCGGCGAGGCGACGCAGAAACTCCGCCCGCTCGGACGGACTGCGCGCGGCCCAACTCGGCAACGTGTCGCGGGCTGCAGTGACGGCCTTGTCGATGTCCTGCTCGTCGCCCCCGGGGACGGAGGCCCATATCTCCTCGGTGGTCGGATTCACCACGTCGATGCTGGCGCCCGAGTGTGATGGGACCCAGCGTCCTGCGATGAAGACGTCGGTGTGCTGCTGCATGGAATGGACTCCTGGATCGATACGGTCAGGCCGGGATGGGAGCGGATGCGTTACGGCGGCTCGCCAAGTCGAGAGCCGCGTTCCAGTCGGCGCCGCGCGCGAGCAGGGCACGATATTTCATGATGTCGCCGCGCCGATTGAGCGCAAGGGCACCGATCAGCCGCTCGCCCTCGCGATAGAGCGCAACGAACGCCTCGCCGCCCCAATGGCCGCTCACGACGACGGGTTCGCCGATCGGGAGGCCCGCGAACTGGATGCGTTGCCCGTACCAGTCGGACCAGAAGTAGGGGACATGGCAGTACTGCGTGGCCTGTGCGGGATCGAGCAGGTTCCCCATGGCGTGGGCCGCCTGTTCCCCGGCGTTGGTCCAGTGCTCGAGACGCATTCGGCGGTCGAACAGGTGGTTGGTCCAGTTCGCGACGTCGCCGGCCGCCCACACGTCGTGGCCGGCATGGAGTGTGCTGTCGCAGACCACACCGTTGTCGAGAGTCAGGCCGGAGGATCTCAACCATTCGGTCGCCGGGTCGGCTCCGATCCCGACGACGACGAGGTCGGCCGCGATCTCCGTTCCGTCACCGAGCCGGACGGCCTCAACTCGGCGGTCACCGAGAAGTGCCTCGACCGCGACACCGCACCGTAGGTCCGTGCCATTCCGTGAATGCAGGGCCGCGAGTGCGGTGCCCGCGGTGCTCCCCACCGCCCGGACGAGAGGTGCCATCTGCATCTCGAGAATCGTCGCTGGGAGACCGCGGCGCCGGGCCGCCGACGCCACTTCGGCACCAATGAACCCGGCTCCAATCACGACGGTGCGGGCACCGGCGTCCAGTCCGGCGCGGATCGAGGCCGCGTCGTCGAGGGTACGCAGGGTGTGGACACCGGCGAGGTGGTCGGACCCAGGCAGCGTGCGTGCCTGGACACCGGTGACGATCAGCGCTGCGTCGTAGTGGATTTCGCCGTCGGCGAGCGTCAGAAGGTGCTCGTCGAGGACGATACCTGTCGCTCGGGTGCCGGTGCGTACATCGACGTCGAGATTGTCGCCGAGGGTATCGGTGTCGGGGAGGTGGTGGGCGGTGGTGAGGGGGCCGTCCGCGAGGTACTCCTTGGACAACGGTGGCCGGTCGTAGGGGAGATGGGACTCCTCACCGACGAGGGTGATGCGTCCTGCATACCCCTTCTCGCGGGCGGTGGTTACCGCCCGTAACCCTGCCAGGGAGGCGCCCACCACCACGACATGACCGGGAACCGAGCCGCTCATGCCGGAGACACCTCTCGCGCGAGCGCCCACTGCTCGAGCCGGGCGAGCTGCGGCAGCTGCGCGGCGGCGACGTCGTCATCTGCCGACGTGCCGGCCACGGTCCCACGCCACACGCATCCGGTTGCGCCGTCGATCGTGACCCTCTCGCCAACAGCCACTTTCACTCCGTTGATGCCGACGATCGTGTCACCGTCGAGGGTGAGTTGGTCGGCGCCGACGACTGCGGGGACACCCCATCCGCGGGCGACGACAGCAGCGTGGCTGACAAGTCCCCCGCGTGTGGTCAGGATGCCCACCGATGCCGCCATGCCGGCGACGTCCTCCGGACTCGTCTCGGCACGGACCAGGATCACATCGTCGTCCGCGTCCATCGCCTCGTCGGCGCTGAACACCACCCGTCCCGTGACTCGTCCGGGAGAGGCGCCAAGTCCGGTCGTCAGCAAGTCTTCCTCGGGCCCGCGGGTGCCGCAGCGGGCCATGATTTCGGCGCGAGCCTTCGCGCGCAGGGCGGGCGGCACTCGGTCGAGCGCTTCTTCCTCGGTAAGTCTCACCTCCGGATCGTCGACGAGGTCGACCGCGATCCGGACTGCGGCGACCGCGCCGCGTTTACCGATGCGCGTCTGCAGCAACCACAAGTGGCCGTCCTCGACAGTGAATTCGACGTCGCAGACATCGCGATAGTGGACTTCGAGTCGGCGCAACGCCGCCGTGAGGTCGGTGTAGGCCAGAGGCTGATGTTCGGCCATGCGTTGGATCGGAACGGTTTTCGCTGTGCCCGCGACGACGTCTTCCCCCTGTGCTCGGGGCAGGTAGTCACCATACGCACAGGGCTCCCCGGTCGCGGGATTCCGCGTGAACACCACGCCGGTTCCGGACGACGGTCCGCGGTTACCGAACACCATCGCCTGGACATTGCAGGCGGTGCCGAGATCACCGTCGATGGCCTCGTGGGCACGGTACGCGCGGGCTCGGTCCGACCCCCACGAGCTGAACACCGCTTCCACGGCCTCACGTAATTGCTGTATGGGATCCTGCGGGACCGGTCTACCCGCGAACTTCTGCGCGACAGCGCGTAGACGCTCGACGTGGGTACGGATCTCGTCGGCCGTTTGCCCAGGGTCCCCGATCCGTAATGCCGCCCCGTCCACTCCCATGACGGTGGTCGCAAACATGGTGACGAACCGGCGGTAGCTGTCCCACGCGAACCAGTCGTCACCGGACGAGCGGGCCAGCCCATGGACCGTATCGTCGTTCAGGCCGAGGTTGAGGACGGTGTCAAGCATGCCGGGCATGGACACCGGCGAACCGCTGCGGACCGCGACAAGGAGCGGATCGTGCGGATCGCCGAGCCGCCGGCCCATCTTCTCGCCCAGCGCATCGACGTGTTCTCGAAGCGCATCGTCTAGGGAGGCCGGCCAGCCGTCGGACAGGTACTGGCGGCACACGGGAAGCGAAATCGTGAATCCTGGCGGCACACTCAATCCCAGTGCCGCAGTCATTTCCGCCAATCCTGCGCCCTTGCCGCCGAGGAGGTCGCCGAGCTCTCGCGCCGGTACGCCATGGTCGTGATCGAAGGAATAGACACCCGACGTCACACTTGCCTCCTGGAAAGTTTTTTTTGGTCTGACCCTTATTGGAATGGCCGTAACGTAACAGCGCCGACCGGCGGCAGGGAAGCCCGAATCGTGACACAGGCCACAGTTCACTCTTTCGGGGGATGGGCCAGGCGCCGCCAGGAGGGCAATGTGACGGGGGACCGCGGTGCGACACGTCCGCGACGTCGTCCGCACCGAAACCAGCGAAAGATTCGAGACACATGGTGAACAAGCAGTCGGATCGAGATGTCATCTGGGAAACACCGTCGCCGGCAGGCGAGAACAGGAGCGTCCGATGACCGCAATTGATGACAAGACGGTGTTCGGTTCGATCGGTACCGGCACCGCAGTCTTCGAAGACGCCGAGCCGGTCGAAGGCAGAACGGTCTGGCTCGATACCCCTGAAGCTGTAATGGATTTCGTCGAGCGCGACGACATCGAGGACTGCGTCGTCATCGCCAGAGGTGGAACCACCACCTTCCTCACCCCGGCACTGGTCGCCGGTCCTCGCGGTGTGCTGACCCTGCAAGGAGCTCCGACAAGCCACCTCGGCATCGTGTCCCGCGAGTACGGAATCCCGTGCATCATGTCGGTGACGTTCACGGCGGGCGAGGTAAATGCGCGCGGCGAAGTTGTGCCCGAAGACGGCACGGTCGTGCGACTCGATCTCAGCGACGCGCCCCGAGGGGTGGTTCTCGGTGAAGGCGCGAGCGGATCCGGAACGCCCGAGCAAAGCGGGCAGGAGGCATCCGAGGCGACGGATGACACGGTCCCGACCGACGCGAACGGCGTTCCCGGAGGCACCGCAGGACATCTGATCATGTCGTCGAAGCTGTCGACCGGCGTACTCGATCTCACCGACGAGTCCCTCATCCGCGACCTGACCACGGCAGAGGCCAACGACCTGCTCGACTACTACGGGTGGAACCTCTGGGACATCCTCGCCGCCCGGATCAGCGAGGGCGAATCCGGACTCATCCCCCGGCAGGAATACGAAGTGATGGGAACCTACCTCCAGTGGCAGCACCATCCCCGTTTCCATCGCATGATCACCGAGGGGGTCGGAGTCGACGGACTTCGTGAGATCGGCGGCCGAATCCGCCGCGAGATCGGCACCAAACTCAACCCACTACACATCTGGGCTGCAGGTGTGCCGTCGGCGCTCGGACGCGCCATCGCCGTCGAACTGGGTCACGAACAGCCGGGAGATCGCGCCGACGATCTCAAGGGCGCCATGCAGTTCACGCGCCGCTTGTACCGGGGAATGTGGGACGACCAAGGGCCGATGTTCACATCGGCCCGGGGCTATCACGCCCCGCTCCTCAACAACGATTGGGTGACCCGGTTCCAGGACGAAAAGACACCATTGTCGGCGGACCCGCAGGCGCGAAAAGACTTCCAGCGCTTCAACGGCAGTACCCAGCTGGCGTCGTTCCTGCTGCACTTCGACTGCCGAAACGGTGTTGCCGATAGCGGTCCGTACCCGCTGCCGGGCGGAGGTTGGGCCCTCGTGCGAGACCACGTACTGAACGATCCCGGTTACCCCTGGGCCGACGCGGTCGGCGACCTACCGTGGTCGGTGACGCTGGTCATGTTCTTCGAGGGAGAGCAGCAGATCGACAGCCGAGTGGTCGACATCGGCACGATGTTCACGAACCCGGCGAACTATCTCAAATACCTCACCGGGTACGCCGTGTACGTGCGCGAGCGTGAGGACTCTCCCATCGGCGAGATCAGATTGCTCGCCGAGGACGAGTTGGCGCCGATCGCCGCGAGGGCCGAGAAGGGCGCCGCCCTCCTGTATCCACGGATTGCGTCGATGTCGAACCGCGAGAAGATCCTGGCGGGCAGCTACGTCTACTACACCGACTTCATCGGCACGGTCGGCAAGGCAGCCGGGATCTGGGACGACATGCTGGCAGCAGGCTTCTACGACTTCGAGGCCAGCGTCGAGAAGGGCTACGGTCCCATCGTCGAGGAAGGGCGGGCACTCGAGATGCTCGGCCGCTTCTGGGCAAGCGGGGAGGGCATGATCCACCTCTGATGCATTGCCGCGCGGGACGCCCGGTTCAAGCCGGCGTCTCGCGCGGCAGCGCGTCGCCGCCCGAGTCCGCCGAGCCATGGAGACGGTGATACATCGCTCCGGCCTGAGAGCGATTACTCACCCCAAGCTTGCGGAGCAGCTTCTTGACGTGTGTCTTCGTCGTCTCCTCGCTGATGAACAGTCGAGCACCGATCTGGGCGTTGGTCAGTCCGGTCGCCAGTAGCCGAAGTACCTCACGTTCTCGGTCAGTCAGAGCATCGGGCCAGTCAGCGACCGGTGAATCGTCAGGTGTCTGCTCGGACGGGTTCCCTGTGGCCACGAAACGGTCGATCATCACCCCGATGCTCTCGCAGAAGGACGCGAGGAGGTCGCGGTCGAACTCATCGGTCGTACCGGTGACAGCGTTGCGGTCCACATGGACGAAGGCAGCGACGTGGCCGCGCGCCGCCACTGGAGCCGCGACGTAGGTGTTGGAGCGAGAGACCGGGGAAATCGTCGGATGAACCCGCGGATTGGTGTCGGCATCAGTGATAAGGATCGGACGCCTCTTGCGCACGACGTCAACTTCCACCAGATCCCGAGTGTGGTGATAGGGAGGAGCACCCGCCTCGAGGATCGATCGCCCTTCCTCTGGGCCGCTCGTTGTGTGTGTCGAGCGCGGGACCCATCGTTCGTTGCGGACCCAGGAGAACATTGAACGCTCGTAACCGAGTGCAGCGCTCTCTATGGCAATCGACTCAACGAGATCGTCGATGGTCGATATTGCGCGCAACCGACCAAGGGCGGCAGTCAGCGTCGGCAGCATCGCACGCTGTCGGCTCAACTCATAGGCAATCACATCGGCACGCGCCGCCCGTACGTCGAGGAGGAGCTCGTAATTTTCGGGAAGCAGGCGTGCAGACAGGGCGCGTTCGGTGGCGTCGAGCGCCTCGAGCGCGGTGATGGCGTCACCGACCCGGTGCGCCGCGCTTCGTGGGTCGGTTTCCAACCGCCGGGCTGCATTAACGACGACACGCACAGCGTTGTGCACCGCGGGGTCTAAATCATGCTTCTTCACGAAACCGCTTCCGATCATGACTTCAGATGGATTCACGTCACTAGGCAACAGCGACCGCAGACCTCGGAACTCGGTGCCGAGACCTCCCTCGAAAGAGGGAAACCCGCCGATTCGCCCCTTAGACGATTGACTCCATTGTGACATCCACTACACAATTTCAACAATTGGTCCAATCTTCAAAGGCGAGTCTCGTGAGAGATCGCCGCCATACTTTGAGAGCTGGTCATGACACTGCAACAAGAGTCGGCCGTTGATCTGATGGATCTCGAGCCCTTTATCGACGGCACCGAGAATGCTCTTCTCGCCCAGCTGCGCACCACGGAAGCCCTGCACTGGAACGACGAGCCGGACGGGCCCGGATTCTGGTCGGTTACCCGCTACGACGACGTCATCAGGGTGGTCAACGACCCGCGCACGTTCATCAACGGTGAAGGAACCCAGATCCTCAGCCGAAAGGTCGAAGGCGGGACCAGCACCGTCCACAACACCGACCCGCCCCGCCATACCGGACTGCGCAAGCTCGTTGCCCCGCACCTACGGGCTGTGAAGGTGCGGGAATGGCAGGACATCATCGACCGAGCGGTCGCCGCCATCCTGGACGACATCTCGGTGCCAGGCGAGGTCGAGTTCGTACACTCGGCGGCCGCCCTCTTACCAATCCAGGTTCTCGGACAAGTCCTCGGCGTACCACTCGAGGACTGCGGGCTCCTCCTCGACTGGACCAACCGGGTGATCTCGGACGACCCGGAATTCATGCGAACTCCAGACGAGAAGGAACGGGCTCGCGCGGAGATGTTTGCCTACTTCGAGAACCTGACCGCGGCGAGACGGGCTGAACCACGTAACGACCTGGTGTCGCGGCTGGTGAATGCCGAGTTTGAGGGTGGCCCACTGTCCTGGGAAGACCTCGCCGCCTACTACTTCGTTCTGGTCGGGGCGGGAAACGAAACCACACGGAACCTCATCACCGGCACGGTGCTGGCCTTCGACGAGTTCCCGGAGGAGTGGGACAAGCTGGTAGCCCGACCGGAACTCCTGAGGTCCGCGATCGAGGAGATGCTGCGTTATGTCACTCCAATCCGGGCCATGCGTCGTACGGCGACGACAGATGTGGACTGGGACGGCCAAGTGATCCGGGCGGGAGACAAGGTTGTCTGCTGGTTCCAGGCCGCCAACCGGGACCCGGGAGTCTTTCCCGACCCGGACGTCGTCAAGATCGACCGCGCTGAGAACGACCACGTGGGCTTCGGCTGGGGAATTCACGCATGCATGGGTTCGCACCTCGCCAGGGCCGAGGTCACCTCATTCTTCCGGGCGCTGCTTGACCGCGGACTTCGGATCAGCCCGCTCGGGCCGCCGGACCGACTGCATACCAATCAGTTCAACGCGTTCAAGCGTCTGCATGTCCGCGTCGAAAAGGAGGGCTCATGATGAAGATCGTGGTCGACTGGGATCTCTGCGAGGGCCACGGTCAATGTGAGTTCGCGGCCCCCGAGATCTTTAGCATCAATGATGACGGAGAGCTCGACGTAGTCGACGAAATCCCGGCCGAAACTGAGCGTCCCAAGGTCGAACAAGCAGTGCGGCGGTGCCCAACTCGAGCATTGAAGCTCGACTGAGCGACCGTAGACTCGACCGCCGAATACGAGCGGCCGAGTCCCCAGTGCGCGGTCCATCCCCGTCGCCGTGCTTGGCACGCTGGTCGAATCCGACGTGCACCTGTGCCGAGAGACGTCGAAAGGGGGCGTACCGCATCAGAGTCGGTCCATCGCTGCGGTGACGACGGCTTCGATAAGACGAGCCCGCTCAGACACATCTCTTGGGCGGGGTTGACGGCGCACTTCGGCGATCGTGCCACCGAAGTACCCGTGGCGCACGTTCGGAGCTCCGTTTGCTGTTCTGAACAGCGGAACCATCACCGCGTCCTGCGAACCCGCCAGTACGAATTGCGTAGTGGCGCAGGACGGTCCAGTCTCGTGGCTCGGAGATGATCTAATCGTCGAAGGGTGCCCAGGTGACCGCGAAGTCGAGCATGGCGAGGTCTTCTTCGGTCACGGCATCTCCGGTGCTCACTGTCTGGACAAGCCGATGCGGCCGTGCGTGCTGTCGCACGGCCGCACCGACCCGTATTAGCGGACGTCGAGGTAGATGCTCTTGAGTTGTTGGTAGCTGGCGAGGCCTTCGGGTCCAAGTTCGCGGCCGAGACCGCTGTTCTTGATGCCGCCGAAGGGTGCGGTGGGGTCGTTGGTGTAGCCGTTGATGCCGACGGTTCCGGTGGCGATGTGGCGGGCGAATTGGGCGCCGCGTTCGGGGTCGGCGGTCCAGACGGAGCCGCCGAGTCCGTAGTCGGAGTGGTTGGCGATGGAGATGGCTTCGGTTTCGTCGGTGTACGGGATGACGGACAGGACGGGGCCGAAGATTTCTTCCTGGGCGATGGTGTGCCCGGTGTCGACGTCGGCGAAGACGGTGGGTTCGACGAACCAGCCGTGGTCGAGTTTGTCGGGTCGGCGGCCGCCGGTGGTGACGCGTCCGCCGTCGGCGCGGCCCTTGTCGATGTAGCTTTCGACGCGGTGGCGTTGTCGGGCGGAGACGAGTGGTCCCATTTGGGTGGTGTCGGAGAGGGGGTCGCCGACCGAGATGACTCTGGCGAGGTCGGTGATGGTGTCGACGATCTCGGTGTAGCGCGAGCGCGGTGCGAGGACGCGGGTGCCGAGCCAGCAGATCTGTCCGTTGTTGAGCAGTGTTGCCGCGTAGAAGGATTCGAGGTTGGCGGCGAGGTCGGCGTCGTCGAGGATGACGGCGGCGGATTTGCCGCCGAGTTCGAGGGTGACGGGGCGGAGTAGTTCGCCGCAGGTGCGGCCGATGGCACGGCCGGCGGCGGTGGAGCCGGTGAACGACACCTTGTCGATGCCGGGGTGGGCGACGAGGTAGGCGCCGAGTTCTCGGCCGCCGGGCACGATGTTGAGTACTCCGGCGGGAAGTCCGGCGGCGATGGCGGCCTCGGCCATCAGGAACGCGTCGAGGACGGTCTCGGGGGAGGGTTTGAGGACGACGGTGCATCCGGCGGCGAGGGCGGGGGCGAGTTTGAGGAAGGTGATGGCCTGGGGCACGTTCCAGGGGACGATGGCGCCGACGACGCCGATCGGGGAGCGGGTGACGAGGGTGGATCCGCCGAGCATGCCGGGCCGGATCTCGTCTTCCTGTTTCGCGGCCATCTCGCCGTAGTAGCGCAGCAGGAGCGGTGGGAAGCCGCCCTCGAACTGACGGGCGAGGGTGATGGGCATGCCGTTCTGGCTGCTCACCCGGGTCGCGGTGTCTTCGGCGCGGGATTCGAGTTCGTCGGCGAAGCGGCCGAGGATCTCGGCGCGCTGGGCCGCGGTCCGGGACCCCCAGTCGGTGAGAGCGGTGCGGGCGGCCTCGACGGCGTCGTCGATGTCGGTGTCGGTGCCGTCGGGCACGGAGCCGATCTGCTGCTCGGTGGTCGGGGAGATGACCGAAATGGTGGCATCGCCGGACGGCCGTGCCCATTCGCCGCGGATGTAGAGATCGGGGTAGTCGATCGTCATCGGGTGTCCTTCGTCAGTGAGGTTCGGAGTCGGTTGTCAGTGGTGTACGAGGACGGGTTTGAGGACCTCGCCGCGGTGCTGGGCGTCGATCGCGTCGTTGATCTTCGCGAAGGGGAAGGTGGTGACGAGCTTGTCGAGGGGGAATCTGCCCGCCTTGTACAGGTCGACCAATTCGGGGATGAAGTCGTCGGGGACGCTGTCACCCTCGATGATTCCGGTGACGGTCAGCCCCATGGCGAGGGAGTTGATGATGTTGAGCGGCACCGACGACTCCGGGTCGGCGGGCACACCGATGAGACCGATCTTGCCGTGGAAGGTCATGGCGCCGACGAGCGATTCGATCACCGCGGGAATGCCGGAGGTGTCGATGGCGTAGTCCACGCCGGCGGGGATGATGGCCCGGACCTGCTCGGCGACCGGCCCGGCGGTGGGGTCGATGACGTGGGTGGCGCCGAGTTCGAGGGCGAGATCACGTCTCGATTGGTGCGGTTCGACGGCGATGATGGTGTCGCAGCCGCGGACGACGGCGCCCATCACGGCGGCCAGCCCGACGGATCCGGCGCCGGCGACGAGAAGGGCCGATCCGGGTCGGCAGTTCAGTGAGCGCATCACCGCACCTGCGCCGGTTTGGATCCCGCAGCCCAGGGGTGCGAGGAGTTCGGCGGGGACGTCGCTCGGGACCTTCACGACGTTGCGTTCGAACGCGATGCTGTGGGTGGCGAAGGAGGACTGGCCGAAGAACAGGCCGGTCAGGGATTCGCCGTCGGTGGTGGTGATCGGTCCGGTGCCGTCTTCGCGGACGCCGTCGTAGGCGAGGTGCATGAACTGGTGGCAGTACGAGGGCGCCCCGGTGGTGCACGACGGACAGGTACCGCAACTGTTGAAGGTGATGGCGACCCGATCACCGGGGGCGACTTTGGTGACGCCGTCGCCGACTTCCCTAACGATGCCGCATCCTTCGTGGCCGAGGACGGCGGGCAGTGCGGTCGGCAGGGCCCCGTCGCGGGCGGCGAGGTCGGTGTGGCAGATGCCGACCGCCTCGATCTCCACGAGTACCTCACCGGCGCGGGGGCCGTCGAGGGTGATCGGTTCCAGGGTGAACTCGGTGCGCGGTTCTCTCGCGACTGCTGCGTGTGCTTCCATCGTCATTGCTCCATGTCTTGAAGGCCGGCAGGTGAAACCGGCCGGAATCGAAATGCTCAGAGAACGGCTTCCCGCAACGAAATAACGGGATCTGCGAGTACGGCGGGATCGATCTTGGTGCGGTTGCCGATGAATTTTTTGCCCGCCATGAATTCGGCTGCGGCATTGACAGTCTCGACGGCGACCGGAATGCCGTCGGTGTTCAGATGGAAGAGGGCGAAGGAAGACTCGGAGGGGTTGCCGCGCAGGACAGCCCTCGTGTCGGGGCCGACCATCCCGGCCATCTTCATCTTCAGGTCGAACTGGTCGGACCAGAACCACGGAACCTCGTGCGGAGGAAGCGGCGCTTCCATGATGACCGCCGCAGCCTGCTTCGCCTGTTCGACTGCGCTGGGGATGCTTTCGAGCCGCACCATCTTGCCGAGAGTGTCGTGCAATCGGTAGGTCACGTCCCCGATCGCAAGGACGTGCGGGTCGCTGGTGCGTGCCGAACCGTCCACGACGATACCCGCGAGGCATTCGATACCCGATTCCCGGGCCAGCGCGTCGTTCGGGATCGCACCGACACCCACCAGGACCATGTCGCAGGAAATTTCGGTTCCGTCCCCCAGCGCGACCCCGTCGACCCGTCCATCCGCGCCCGAGATCTCGCGGACCTCGGCGCCCGTGATGATGCGAGTTCCGCGGTCTCGATGGAATTCGGTGAGCACGCTGGATAATTCGGGACTGGCGACCCGTGCCAGCACCCGGTCCTCCCGTTCGATCACCGTGACCTCGCATCCACGAGCCCGGGCCGACGCTGCGACCTCGAGCCCTACGTATCCACCGCCGATGATGGCGAGTGCCGATCCGGTGTGCACGGCGTCGCGCAGCAGCGTGGCGTCGGCGAGCGTGCGCAGACTGAGCACTCCTCCGAGTTCACTCCCCGGCAGTGTCAAGGTTCGCGGCGCGGCGCCCGTCGCGAGGACGAGTGTCGTGTACTCGAGGACTGTGCCGGACGCGGTCGTCGCGGTTCGGGCATCGCGATCGATCCCGACCACCGGATCTCCCAGCAGCGTCTCGATCGCGTTGTCGGCGTAGAACGCTTCCGGTTTCAGCCACTGGACGAACTCGTCACCGGCGTACTTCTTCGACAGTGGCGGACGGTGATAGGGCGGGTGAATTTCGTCGCCGCACAGGACGATGCGGCCGTCGAACTTCTGTTGCCGCAGCATGCCGGCGAGGGTGCCGCCGGCATGCCCGGCCCCGACGATCACTACGGTCGGTGTTGAGTGCGACATGGACTACCTGCTGAACTGGATCTGGACGGGCATGTTCTTGAGTCCGCCGACGAAGTTGGTCTGGATCATCTTGGTGTCGTCCACCAGCTCCAGCGACTCGATGTGGGGGAGCAACTCCTCGAACATGATCTTGAGCTCCAGCTTCGCCAGATGCTGGCCGATGCACATGTGCGGACCGTAGCCGAACGCGATGTGCTTGTTGGGCCTGCGGGTCGGGTCGAAGCGGTCGGGATCGGGGATGACGTCCGCGTCGCGGTTGCCCGACTGGTAGAGCAGCATGAATCGGTCGCCCTTCTTGATGTCGCGACCGCGGAGCGTGTAATCCTGGGTTGCCTGTCGCATGAAGTGCTTGACCGGCGATGCCCAGCGCAGCGACTCGTTGACGATGTGTGGAGCGAGCGCCAGATCCGCTTTCGCCTTTGCCAGCAGTTCGGGGTTGCGGCCGAGTTCGAGCATGCCGCCGGCGAGCGTGCTCGACGTGGTGTCGTGTCCCGCGGTGGCGATCGCGATGAAGTAGCCGTAAGCCACTTCGTTGGGGAAGTACTCGCCACTCTCGTTGCGTGCCACCGAAATGATCGTCGCGAGGTCGTCACGCGGGTTGGCGCGACGGTCCTCCAGCAACTTCTCGAAGTAGGCGTAGAAGTCCTGAATGGTGGCAACCCACTGCTTCGCGGCAGCGTCCGGGGTGAGCGGTTCGACATCCTCACGGGCGGCGTCGGGGTCGGCGGTGCCGAAGAATTCCTGGGTCAGCGCCATCATCCGAGGCTCGTCCGATTCGGGTACCCCGAACAGGCTCATGATGACGTGGAGGGGGTAGTGGAGTGCGAAGTCCTTGACGAAGTCGATCTTCCCGTCCGTCTCCAGGAGCCTGCCGACGGCAGCCTTGGCGAGGTCGCGGATAACCGTTTCCCACTTCGCGAGGTTGGTCGGCCGGAACCAGTCCAGCGCGATGTCCTTGATCGCGGTGTGCTCCGGAGGGTCGAGGTAGGTGAGGGTCTCCAGGATGCGGAGGCTGCCGTTGTTGATGCTTTTGGTGAACGCGTCGCCGGCCTTGTTCGCCAGGATCGGATTGACGGACCCCTTGTCCTCGCCTCCCGCGCTGGTGAAGATGTCGGGCTGGCGCTCGATCTCCATGATGTCGGCGTGCTTGCTCACCAGCCAGATGGGGTCGTAACCCTCCACCTCGGCGCGGCCGAGAGGATTGTTCTCGCGTAGCCAGCGGTAGGCCTCGAATAGCGCGTCGTTGTCCCGGTGTCCCTCGGGCAATACGATCTGACGGGCGACGGCGTCCGGGATCAGTTCCGTGACCTGTTCTGTGGTGCTCATCAATTCCCCTTCGTGGTGCAGTGAGTTCCGGCGCCGTGTGTCGCGGCGCCCTCGCCGACTGGAGTGACATCAGCCTGTCAGTCACGAGAGTGAGGGGCATCACACCATTGATCGAAAGTTGTCCACCTAATGGGGTATGTGTGCTGGGTCACGCAGTTGGTGGCGGACTCGTGCGGCGGAACTTCACCCCACTGGAGGGGGGTAATACGTCGAAGTGGTGATGTGCCGGTTCAGTGACCCGCGACACAATTTTGGTACAGAACGCGGCCGAATCCCGGGACGGCAACCCACTCGGCGAGAGACCGCGCAGACGTTCACAGATCACCCCCGAAGGAGATTGCCATGCCCACCGTCGTATACCAGCTGCCCGACGGCTCGACCTCGTCCGTCGACGTTCCAGCAGGCCAGAGCGTGATGGACGGGTCGGTGCGTAACAACCTTCCCGGCATCGTCGCCGAATGCGGCGGTAGCTGCTCGTGCGCCACCTGTCACGTGTACCTCGATGAAAACTCTTGCGGGTCGTTCGACGAGCCGACTTTGGAGGAACAAGACCTGCTCGAGTTCCTCGACGGCGTCCAGCCTTGTTCTCGCCTCGCGTGCCAGCTCGTGCTGACGCCGGACGTGGATACCGTCACGGTGACCGTCCCGTCCTCGGACGCCTGACGTCGGAGTCACCGGGTGGTGGACTGATACTTCGCGATCAGCTCGGCGCGGTTGGTGGCGCCGAGTTTGCGGAGGATGTGTTTCACATGCGACTTGACCGTATCGACCGTGATAACCAGTTCGGCGGCGATGGTGGAGTTCGACGCGCCGGTGAGAATCAGCCGCACGACGTCCGCCTCGCGTTCGGTCAGCGGGTCGAGCAGTCGTTGATCGGCGTCGTCCTGCTCGGTCCCGGCCGACGCAAGGTCGGGAGAACCTGCGGTCACCGCGTCGAAGTCTGTGTCGCCACTCCACCGCTGGGCGCCTTCCCGGAGGAGGACGTCCTGGCGGTCGCGGCGGGATTCGAGCCCGACCCGCTCGAAACACCCACCGAGCACCTCGGCGAACACTCCCAGGGCGTGGCGCCTCGCGCCGTCGAGTGATGTACCGACGTGGAGCAGCGCAGCAGCGATCCCATCGACGACGACGGGGACGACGGTGAACCCCTTGACGCCCAGCGCCTCTCGAAGCTCGGCGGGAACGTGGGATCCGACCGCGATCGCGTTCGTCTCGAGGGCGTGCTCTTCGGGTGAGCCTGCCAGGAGGCCGAACTCGGCGGGGAACGACGGTGCTGTCTCGGGGGCGGCGCTGAACGAGGTGACGGGGACGATCCGGTCGCCATCGAGGCGGGAGAGGACCACCTTGTCCACGGTGCAGAGTTCGGCGACGCGTTCACACGCTCGCCGCATGAGTTCCGCACTCGAGGCGGCATCGTCGAGTGCGTGCACGGCCCGATCGATCCTCCTCGCGACGGCATCGATCTCGGCGGCCCGCGTCGAAGCGAGCGTGTTCCTGCGGTCGAGAAGGTCGACGAGACGCCGACCGAGATCGACGGCGTGTTCCGAACTCGCCGTACGTATTTCGGAGAGGATGTCCGCGATGGCGCGATCGAGTTCGTCGTCCGCAGTGTCCTCGCCGGGTTGCGATGCGGAGCGGGGGACGTCAGCCACCGTTCACCGTCTTGGCATGGGCGCACAGCGCTGCCACCTCGGCTCGCGTCGAGACGCCGAGTTTCTTGAAGATCCGCTGGACATGGGACTTGACGGTGCCGTCGGAGATGCACAGCCGCCGAGAGATGGTCCCGTTTGTCGCGCCCGTCGCCATCAGCGTCAACACCTCACGCTCGCGGGCCGTCAGCGTGTGCGCGCGAGGGATGGCGGGTGCTTGCGCATTGACATCCGTACTCGGCGCGCCTGCGGGGGGTTCGCAGGTAGCCAGTTCCGGCATCGTGACGGGTGCCTGCTCGAGATGTCGGAGTGCGCGAGTCAGGCGTTGGATCTCGGCGTCGACGTGCTCGTTGCGCGCAGAGATCTGTTGCCGCAGGTAGGCGCGTTCCTTCACTGACGCGCAGACACCTGCCAGCGCTCCGACGATATGGACATCGGTGTCAGTCAGGCTGTCGCTCTGGCGGTCCACGTGAATCATTGCCACCGTGCGTGAGTCGACGACGATGGGGACCGCAATGTATCCCGCGGGACGTGACAGGTCGATGAGAGGGCGGTACGTGTGCCGATAGGTGTCGACGGCCTCCACCGCATACGGCCGACGACGGCGCACCAATTCCGCCTCGCGAGGGGCCTCGCGCAATAAGATCTCCCGGCCGTCGACGGCAGAGATGAGTTCCTGGAAGTCTCCGGTCAGCTCGGGATTGACAGCCAGCGCGACGGGAGACCAGGTGGAACCGCGAACCACGGAGAACATTGCCTTGCCATATCCCAGGTTCGTGCACAATTCCTGCGTCACTGTCCGGGCGATGTGGTCGGCGCGGGCATCGATGGCGCGGACCACCTGCTGCAACGCCTCGAACTGCTCGGTATGGACGTGGAGCCGGCGAACGATGTCGTCCCGGCTCGCGGTGTCGAGTCGTGTCACGAGTTCCGCGAGGCGCACGGCGTGCTCGGCTGACTTGGGGCCTTCCCGCAGTTTTCGGGCCGCGAACGCGCGGATCACTGTCAGGTCCGGCTCGCCGTCCGCCAAGCGGGCGAGGTTCGGTTCGCTCCCCAGCAACTCCTGCAACTCTGCAACTGCCTGCTGGGCAAGCTCGAACGGACTCGTCGAAATGACCACTCACTACTCCTTGCGCCGCGGCTGCCACACGGACGGAGACGACGCTGCCGCACGCCCAGTGACACACAGCACAGTATAGAGCGGTGTCACCTGGGCGTTTCGTCACCGCCGCAAGCCTCATCGCCAATGTATATGGTCAGTCCAAATTCGTCACCCACTTCAGGAAAATCGCATCGGTTCTTGTTTCCAGCGACGAGCGGGTACTAGGGTCGAATGGTACGACCAAATTGGAAGGATCCGTACCATGGGGCAGCCTGTCCGATACGACGTCGACGAGCATGTCGCCGTCCTCACTCTCGACCGGCCCGAGACGCGCAATGCGCTGTCCGACGATCTGCTCGACGAGCTGCTGGCCGCGCTCGAGCGCGCCCGCGGGGACGACGACGTGCGGGTGGTCGTCCTGGCCTCGTCGCACGAAAAGATCTTCTCGGCTGGTGGTGACCTGAAGGCGTTCGCGAGCGACACCCCCACGATCATCAAATATGCCGGACTGGACCGATTCCCGAGGCTCTACCAACTCATCGGTGGCCTCGGGAAACCCGTGATCTGCGCGGCCGGTGGCGACGTACTGGCGGGTGCGTTCGGGCTCGCTCTGGCCTGCGACTTCGTGCTCGCCAAGGAGTCGGTCAGGTTCGGGTGCCCGGAAATCAATGTCGGCGTCTTTCCGTTCATGATCTCCGCCTTGATCTACCGGAACGTCGGGCGGCTCAAGGCGAACGAGCTGATGATGTGTGGCGAGTCGATCACCGCCGCGGAAGCGCTCGAATTGGGGCTCGTCAACCGGGTCATTCCGGACGGTGAATTCGACACCGCAGTTCAGCAATGGGCGCGCCGGCTTGCGAGCAAGTCGCCGCTCCTCATGCGTCTCGGCAAGGACGCGATCAACAACACCCGCGACATGTCTTTGCCCGACGCCCTCACGGCACTGCAATCCCAGCTCGCGCTCGCGTTCACAACCGAGGACATCGTCGAGGGGGTCACCGCCTTTCGCGAAAAGCGTTCTCCTGTATGGACGATGCGATAACAGCGAAAGCGGCAACCCGTTGCATTTTCGGTCCGACCATTATATTGTGAGGACCAACACAGGCGGTTACGCCCTCTACACATCTGCGCTCAGAGGAAGGCTTCCCATGGCGTTCGCATCGGTCACCGATCGCTACTCGAACGAACAGATCCGAGAGTTCTATGCCACCGGGCAGTGGCACCGTGACACGTTCTTCGACCTGCTCGAGACTCAGGTCGCCGAGCGGGGCGACCGCATCTTCCTCACCGACGACACCAGCGGAGGCATCACCTTCCGGCAGTTGCGCGACAAGGCTCTGTGCCTGGCGGTGGGCCTCCGGCGTCACGGCATCACCGCCGGCGACCGTGTGTCGGTGCAGGTTCCGAACTGGATCGAGTTCGCTGTCATCTCAGTCGCGTTGTCTCGACTGGGCGCCATCCTCGTGCCGATCATGCCGATCTACCGCCGCGCCGACGTCGAGTACATCTTGAATAATGCCGGGGTCCGGCTCGCGATCACGCCGCAGCATTTCAAGAAGTTCGACTACGCCGGCATGTACACCGAACTCCTGGATACCGTCGACTCGCTCGAAAACGTCGCCGTCGTCCGCGGTAACGGCGAGTTGCCGAACGGATCAGTGTCGTTCGAGTCGCTGTCGGTGGAGGTGAGCCCGGAGGAAGCGACTGCCGAACTCGGTCCGGGTGTCGGACCCGACGAGCCGTTCGTCATCGTCTACAGCAGTGGCACGACGTCCCGGCCCAAGGGTTGCATCCACACGTTCAACACGATGGCCTGTGGATCTCGCCTGCTGGCCAAGGGGTTCGCCTACACGCCCGACGACGTGCAGTTCGGCCCCTCGCCGATCACCCATACCACCGGACTGGTCACGAGCATCTTCCTCCCTCTCATGCATGGCGCGGCGTCGCATCTCATCGAGGTGTGGGAACCGGTTCGCGGGATGGAGCAGATCAAGGAACGTGGGTGCACCGTCGCGGTGAGCGCCACGACGTTCCTGCAGATGCTCATGGACGCCTACGACCCGGCAGTCCACGACATCGGCAGCATGCGGCTGTGGGTCGCCGCCGGCTCCCCGATTCCGGGGAGCTTCGTCACCAAGGCCGCCGACCAGTTCCCGAATCTGCAGGTGCTCAGCCTGTACGGCCGTTCCGAGAACGTCACGACCACCATGTGCACCGTCGACGACGATCCCCAGCGGTCGATCAACTCGGACGGCCGTCCGCTGCCGATGCAATCGGTGAAGATCGTCGACGAACTCGGCGACGAGGTTCCGCGCGGGGAGGAGGGCGACATTGCCTACAAGGGCGCCATGCACATGCTCGCCTACCTGCACAACGACGAGGAGACAGCCAAGCTCTTCACGCCGGACGGCCACTCCCGCTCCGGCGACCTCGGCCGGATGGACGAGGACGGCTATGTGCGCGTCACCGGCCGCACCAAGGACATCGTGATCCGCGGTGGAATGAACATCAGCGTCCGTCAGGTCGAAGATCTCCTGGCGGCACATCCCGCGGTGCGCGGTGTCGCGGCGGTCGCGATGCCCGACGAACGGCTCGGCGAGGCCGTATGCCTCTACCTCGTTCCCGCGCAGGGGCACGGCGACATCACTCTGGAGAAGATCAAGACCTATCTGCTCGAGCAGGGAGTGGCCATCCAGAAGGTTCCGGAGCGGCTGGAGGTCGTCGAGGCGTTGCCGACGACGGCGACGGGCAAGATCCAGAAGCACCTGCTGCGCGCGCAGATCGCGGAGAAGATCGCGGCCGACCGGGAGGCCCGGGCTGTCGTCTGACCGAATGGGAAAGGGGGCGAAGCCGATCGGCTTCGCCCCTTTCGGCGGTGTGAACAGGGTGGGTCAGGTCGCCGCCACTACCACGGTCGCAGACCCGGTGACGACGGGGCCCTTGTCCCCAGACGCAACGAGGTCGAGGGTCGCGAGGAACTCCCCGTCCGTCTCGACGATCGCCGCCACCGTGCCGCCCACGGTCAGAGTGTCGCCGAGGAAGACCGGGGCGACGAACCGCACACCGAAGGAGCGCACGTGTTCGACGCCGAACGTGTCGGACACCCAGCCTGCCAGGATGCCCGCCTGCATCTGACCCATCGCGATGACACCCGGAAACCCCGACGTGGCCACGAACTCGGGATCGTGATGCAGTGGGTTGAAATCGCCTCCAGCGCCGGCAAACCGGACGATGTCCGTCTGACTCACCGGGCCGACCACTCGGGTGTCGGGGGCGTCGCCGACGCGAACCTTGGCCGGTGTTCTCATCGCTGTTCTCCTCGTTCGATCAGGACCTCTTCGAGCCGTACCACGGGCTCGCCATGGGCGTCGACGTACTCGGTCTCCAAGGTCACGAGGCGCATGGTGCCGCCGCGCTTGCCTTCTCGCTGCACATCGTCGACCACGCGACGGGTGCCGACCACGTGTTCGCCCGCGGTGAGTGGTCGCAGATACGTCCACGTGACCGAGCCGACCACCACGCGCTCGAGCGCCAAACCCAGTGCGTCGACGAAGGCGCGCTGGTCGCGCTGGTGTCCGGCGACGACCGTGTGTGTGAGGGTGGCGGGCACATCGCCGAATCCGGCGTCGCGCGCCGCGGTCGGATCCGTGTGGACGGGATCGGTGATGAATGTCGCGCGGGTGAACTCGCGAATCTTGCCGCGTTCGACGTCGTACTCGACGCGGTCGACGACGCCGGCGGGGTGTGGATCTGTCATCGAGTCCTCCTTTTTGGACTGACCTATACTATCATTGAGCCAGAAATTTTCGAGGAGGGTGTAATGGAGCTCGCTGATTCCCCAGACGAGGCCACATTCCGCGCAGAAGTCCGGGAGTGGGCCGAGAAGGCTGTGCCGACGCTGCCATGGCCGGAACCTGTTGATTTGGTCGACAAGGTGCCGTTCTGGCAGCAATGGCAGCGACTGCTCTTCGACGCCGGCTACGGCGGGATGTCGTGGCCGCAGGAATACGGCGGTCAAGCCGCCGACCCGATCCGCAAGGCCATCTTCACCGAAGAAATGGACCGGGTGGGAGCGCCGGAGCGACTCAACACCATCGGCGAGGACTTCGCCGGCCCGACCATCATCGATTTCGGGACGCCCGCCCAGAAGGAACGGTTCCTCCGGCCCATCCTGACCGGCGAGGAAATCTGGTGCCAGCTGTTCTCCGAGCCCGACGCCGGATCGGACCTCGCCTCGCTCCGCACGAAGGCCACGAGGGTGGACGGGGGCTGGAAGGTCAACGGACAGAAGATCTGGACCAGTCGCGCGCACATCGCGGCCCACGCGATCCTGTTGGCCCGCACCGGCGGCGGTCCGCGGCACAAGGGCATCACGTTCTTCCTGGTGCCGATGGACAGTGAGGGCATCACGGTGCGGCCGCTTGCACACATGCTCGGCGAGGCGGAATTCAACGAGGTGTTCCTCGACGACGTGTTCATTCCCGACGACCTCGTGGTCGGGGAGGTGGACGGCGGCTGGAAGGTCGCGATGGGCACCCTCGCTTACGAGCGGGTGGCGATCGCGACTGGCCGCGTCAACACCAAACGGGCCGTCGACGACATCGTCAGCGATATCGCGGGAATGACCGACGACGCGTGCCGCCCACTCGGCGAGGATCCGGTGATCCGGCAGAAAGTCGCCGACCTGTACGGCCGAGCCCTCATGCATTACCTCATCGGTCAGCGCGTCATCACACTCGCGGCGAACGACGGCCCACCCGGGCCCGTCACGTCCATCGGCAAGCTGTTCTTCTGCCCCCTCGTCGAGGAACTCGCCGATTTCCGGTTGTCTCTCGAGCCGGCCGGCGGGCAATTCGGCCTGGACGAGGAGTCGCAGCAGGCGGCGCGGTGGCTACGGCTCGCCTATCAGGCCCGCGGCACCGCGATTGCCGGCGGTTCCACCTTCATCCAGCGCAACATCGTCGCCGAGCGCATGCTCGACATGCCGAGGAGCTGACCGTGTCCGACTACACCTGGCACCCCACCGACGAGTACGTCGAGAACGCGAACGTCACGCGGCTCGCCCGCGCCCACGGCCTCCCGGGCCTCGCCGAGCTCCGCGCCCGCTCCGTCGCCGATGTGCGGTGGTACTGGGACGCGGTGGTCCGCGATCTGGGTCTGCCGTTCCAGTCGCCGTACCACGAGGTTCTCGACACCTCCCGCGGAATCGAGCATCCGGACTGGTTCGTCGGCGGCAGGACGAACGTCGTCGACGCATGTCTTGAGCGTTGGCTCGCCGACCCGGCCGCCGCCGATCGGGTGGCCGTGGCCCACGAAGCAGAGGACGGGGTCGTCCGCAGCCTGTCGTACCGCGAGCTCGCAGCGGACGTCGAACGGGCAGCGGCGGGCCTGCGCGAGCTCGGCGTCGGCAAGGGCGACGCCGTCGCCCTCTTCCTGCCGATGATTCCCGAGGCGGTGGTGTCGGTGTATGCGGTCGCGCGGCTCGGTGCGGTCCTCGTTCCGCTCTTCTCAGGCTTCGCGCCGAATGCGATCGCGTCCCGCATCCAGGACGCGGACGCGAAGGTGGTGATCGTCGCGGACGGAACCGTGCGGCGTCGCAAGACCGTCACGATGAAGCCGGCGCTCGACGAAGCGCTGGCCGTCTGCCCGACGGTGCAATCGGTCGTCGTGGTCGAGAATGTCGGTGCCCCTGTAGATTCCACCGCACGCGACATCGCCTGGGCGAAGCTTCTCGGGAACGGCGGTGACCCGGGTCCGATCGAGGCGATGGACGCGAACGCGCCGTTCGCGCTGGCCTACACGTCCGGTACGACCGGCAAGCCGAAGGGAGCCGTCCACACCCACGCCGGGTTCCTCGTGAAGACTGCCAGCGAGGTCGCGTACTCGTTCGATCTGAAACCCGGTGGCGCCTTCTGCTGGATCACCGACATGGGCTGGATCATGGGGCCGCTGTCGATCGTCGGCACCCACGCCAACGGTGGAACTCTCGTTCTCTACGAAGGCTCCCCGGACGTACCGGACACGGACCGACTGTGGCAGCTCGTGCAGCGACATGGGGTGACGATGCTGGGCGTCTCCCCGACGCTGATCCGCACCCTTCGTGGACGGGAGACGGATGTCGCGGCACGATACGACTTGTCCTCGGTGCACACGATCGGGTCGACCGGTGAGCCGTGGGACCCGGACTCGTACGACTGGCTGGCGAAGGACGTCTTCGGTGGGCGCGTACCGGTCATCAACTTTTCCGGGGGCACGGAGGTCGGCGGGTCGTTTCTCGCGCCGTACCCGGTGGAACCGATCCACAGCTGTTCACTGGGCGGGCCCTCGCTGGGTATGGACGTCGACGTCGTCGACGACGCAGGACGCTCGCTGCGCGGCGAACAGGGCGAACTCGTTTGCCGGCAACCGTGGCCGTCGATGACGCGCGGGGTGTGGAAGGACGAGGAACGCTATCTGGAGGCGTATTGGTCGACGTTCCCCGGTATGTGGCGGCACGGCGACTACGCGCTCGTCGACGACGACGGCCAGTGGTACATCCGGGGCCGTTCGGACGACGTGATGAACGTGGCCGGGAAGCGGCTTGCGCCCGCGGAGGTCGAGGCGGTGCTCACCGCACATCCGGCGGTGTCCGAGGCGGCGGCGGTCGGTGTCCCGGACCCGAAGAAGGGTGAGGCGGTGTGGGCGTTCTGGGTGCCTCGCGCGGACGCGGTCGGTGACACGGCGGACATCTCGGCCGAGTTGATTGCCAGTGTGGCTGCCGAACTCGGAAAACCGTTCGCGCCCAGTGTGGTACACCGCGTATCGCGGTTGCCGAAGACCCGGTCGGCGAAGATCCTGCGCCGCGCGGTGCGCGCCGCCGCGCTGGGTACCGATCCCGGTGACTTGTCAGGTGCGGAGAACCCGGAGGCCGTGGACGAAATCCGCGCCGTGGTGACCGCCAGTTCGGCGACGTGACAGCGACGAGGGCCCCACACCGGCACACGGTGCGGGGCCCTCGCAGCTACTCGATGATGTTATGCAGCGATGTTCATTCGTCGAGCAGAATGTCGGTGCGCTGCTCGAAGTCCTTGATCGACTCGGCGTAGGAGTGGACGTGCCGGCTCATGCGCCGCACGGCAGCATCGGCGTCCTTGTCCCGGATGGCCTTGGTGACCGAGCGGTGGGCCCGGACGGTGATCTCGCGAACCTTGTCGTCGATGAAACCTTCGTTTTCCGTTGCGGCATAGATGGCGCGCGACAGCGAGATCATGAGACCCGACAACAGTTCGTTGTGACTGGCGCTCGCGACGGCGACGTGCCAATCGATGTTCGCCTGGAGGAAGGCATCGAGGCTGTCGCCTGCGACGGCGATATCGTCGTTGGCGGCATCGAGTCGAGCGAGATCCTCGTCGGTGCGATGCCGGGCGGCGAGTTGAGCGCAGAAGGGCTCGATCGCCTCGCGGGTCTCGAGCAATGCAGCGAGACGGATCTGGCGGCCGCGGATGAGCAGGGCCACCGTGTCCGCCATGGACTGTTCGCCCGGACGCTGAACGAAGGCGCCTCCGGCTCGTCCCGCCTTGATGCGCACGAGTCCCTGCACCTCGAGGATGCGGAGGGCTTCGCGCACGGTGGTGCGGCTCATCTTGGTCTGGACGACGAGTTCGCGCTCCGGCGGCAACGGTGTGCCTTCGACGTAGTCCCCGCTGAGAATGCGCTCGCGCAGCTCGTTCGCGAGGACATCCGACGCCTTCGGAACCTCCATCGGGGTCAACTGAATGGAGGAACGTCCGTTCCGGATGGTGTTCGGCACGGCTGGTGGCATGGTTCCCCGCCCTCTCTGGTCTAACGGTCAGACCTAATATACCATTGTGTTCTCGCTGCGGTCGTATTGCAGCCTATTCTTCGTCTCATCGGGAGGACCAGTTCTATGCGCTGGGAGCTGTCAGAAGAGCAGGAAATGTTCACCGAAGCCCTCGGCGGCTGGCTCGAGCGGTTCGCCGCTCCGGCAAAAGTCCGCAAGTGGGGTGAATCGGGAGATCCTGCCGAGTTCGAGCAAAGATTCGTCGAGGAAGGCTGGTTCTCCGCCGGCCTCGCCGAAGACATCGGCGGTCAGGGCGGTGGATTACTCGAACTGGCGTTGACCGCCGAGGCGCTGGCCCGGTACGCCGCGCCGTCGAGCGCCTGGACCGCGTCAGTCCTCGCTGCCCCCCTCCTGCCCGCCGACGTCGCCACCGACGTGCTGTCGGGGGAGGGGTTCGCGGCAGTCGCCGTCGATTCGACCCGGCCGTTCTCTGTCACCGACTCGGTGCGCGCCGACTCGAGTGGCACGCTGACCGGTCGTGTCCCGGTGGTACTCGGCGCAGAACGAGCAAAACTGCTGGTCGTCCCGGCGGTGGATGTCGACGGACAGGTCGCCCTCTACCTTGTCCGCGTCGACGACCCTGGCGTCACGGTGAAGTCGCGGCGCTTCCTCGATCCGTCTCGCGCTGCCGCGGATGTCCTGTTCGAGGGCGGCGCCGGACAGCGCCTTGACGGCGAGGCGGCGACGGCCCTCGAAGACGTCGGACTCCGCGCGGCCGTGCTCGTGGCCGCGGACGCGCTCGGTGCGATGGATCGCATGCTGCATCTCGCGGTCGACTACAGCAAACAACGCCAGCAGTTCGGAGTGCCGATCGGCTCGTTCCAGGCCGTGAAGCACGCTGCTGCAGGCATTCTCGTCTCCGTCGAGGCCGGCCGCTCCATTGCCTACTACGCCGCGGCGTCGGTGGATCTCGGTCTCGGCGATCGCGCGATGCATGCCGCGGTCGCGAAGGCCCAGGTGCCGCGGAATGCGGTGCAGGCGGCCGACAGTGCCCTCGTGATGCACGGCGCGATCGGTTACACGTGGGAACACGACCTGCACCTGTACTACAAGCGCGCCAAGCTCGACGAAAAGCTGTTCGGTGGCCCGGACGTGTGGAACGAGCGGCTCGCCCGGGATCTGCCGCTGTTGCCCGCGGTCTGATCCACCGTTGACTTTTTGGTCTGTCCTTTAGTAACTTAAGTCCAAACGGATTCGACGACGATGGGACGTGCTGTGGACTTTGATCTGACCGAGGATCAGGCAACGATCCGAGGAGCGGTGCGAGAGCTGGCCGGCAAGTTCGACGAGCAGTACTGGGTGGAAAAGGACAGCGAGCACGAGTTCCCCACCGAGTTCTACGACGCGTTCGCCAAGGGCGGCTGGCTCGGCATCACCACGCCCGAGGCGTACGGCGGGCACGGTATGGGTATCACCGAGGCCTCGATCCTGCTGGAGGAAGTTGCCGCTTCCGGCGCCGGCATGAACGGCGCGAGTTCGATGCACCTGTCGATCTTCGGTATGCACCCCGTGATCGTGCACGGCTCCGAGGAACTCAAGCAGCGCACCCTTCCGCGGATCGTCGACGGCGATCTGCACGTATGCTTCGGCGTCACCGAGCCCGGCGCCGGATTGGACACCACCAAGATCACCACCTTCGCGCGACGCGAGGGCGACAAGTACATCGTCAACGGCCGCAAGGTCTGGATCTCCAAGGCGATGGAGTCGGAGAAGATTCTTCTCCTCACCCGCACTACGAAGTTCGAGGATGCGAAGAAGAAGACGGACGGCCTGACGCTGTTCCTCACCGACCTGGACCGCTCGAAGGTCGACATTCGCCCGATCAAGAAAATGGGGCGCAACGCGGTCACGTCGAACGAATTGTTCATCGACAACCTCGAAATTCCCGTCGAGGACCGGGTGGGCGAGGAGGGCAAGGGCTTCAAGTACATTCTCGACGGCCTCAACCCGGAGCGCATGCTGGTGGCGTCCGAGGCGCTCGGTATCGGCCGGGCCGCTCTTCGCCGGGGCGTCCAGTACGCCAACGAGCGTGAGGTATTCGGTCGCCCCATCGGCATGAATCAGGGTTTGCAGTTCCCGCTCGCGGATTCCCTCGCTCGCCTCGACGCCGCCGAACTCGTCCTGCGTAAGGCGACGTGGCTCTACGACAACGGAAAGCCGTGCGCCCGCGAAGCCAACATGGCCAAGTACCTGTGCGCCGACGCCGGATTCCAAGCCGCCGACCGCGCCCTCCAGACCCATGGCGGCATGGGCTACTCGGAGGAATACCACGTGGCCCGGTACTTCCGCGAAGCCCGCCTCACCAAGATCGCCCCGCTCAGCCAGGAGATGGTTCTCAACTACCTCGGCGAGCACGTCCTCGGCCTCCCCAGGAGCTACTGATGTTCGAACTCACCGGAAAGTCCGCACTCGTCACCGGTGCGGGTAGTGGAATCGGCGCCTCGGTGGCGCATGCCTACGCGCGAGCAGGTGCGGCGGTGCTCGTCACCGACGTAGACGCCGATGCCGCGGCGGCCGTGGCAGCGGAGATCACCTCGGCAGGCGGTGCTGCGAAGTCCGCGGCCCTCGACGTCCGCAACGGCGATCAGGCGGCGGCTGCGGCGGAGCAGGCCGCCGCTCTGAACGACGGCACCCTGAACATTCTGGTCAACAACGCGGGTGCCATCGCGCCGGCGATGTTCCCGAATCTCGAAGAAGAGGACTTCCGCCGCATCGTCGACATCCACCTCGTCGGCAGCTTCGTCTGCAGTAAGGCCGCCCTGCCGTACCTGCCGTCCGATGGCAGCGGCCGCATCATCAACGTGACCTCCGCCGCCGGACTCCAGGGCACCATCGGGCAGGCCAACTACGGTGCCGCGAAGGCGGGCATCATCGGACTCACGAAGTCGCTGGCGCGTGAACTCGCCAAGAAGCAGATCACGGTCAACGCGATCGCGCCGCTCGCCGCCACCAAGATGACGGCGAACATCCGCAGCAACGAGAAGCTTGCCGCGAAAACGCTTGCGCGAATTCCGTTGGGCCGCTGGGCAGAGCCGGACGAGATCTCGTCGAGCTTCGTGTTCTTCGCGTCAGCCGGCGCGTCGTACATCACGGGCCAGGTACTGCCCGTCGACGGCGGAACGGTGATCTGATGGCCGAGAAGCGCAACCCCTTCCAACGTTCCGCCCGCGAGGTCGTCATCGCGGAAGCGGCCCGCACTCCGATGGGCAAGTCGCACCCCGAGCGTGGCTGGTTCCGCGACACCCACCCCAACGACATGCTCGGCGCGGTGTACACCGACCTGATCCGCCGCAGCGGCCTCGACCCGGCCGTCGTCGAGGACCTCGTGATCGGCTGCACCGCACCGTTCGGCGAGCAGTCCCGAAACATCGGCCGCAACGCCTGGCTGCAGGTGGGCTACCCGCCGGAGGTGCCGGCCGTGGTGCTGGACCGCCGTTGCGGGTCTGCGCAAACCGCGGTCGAGATGGGCGCTGCGCTGGTCGGCTCCGGCACCCACGACGTCGTCCTCGCCGGTGGTGTCGAGCACATGGGACACGTGCCGATCACCTCACCCGCGAAGATCTCCGAACTGTACGGCGACCCGTGGCCGGAAGCGCTGCGTGAGCGCTACGACTTCGTGCACCAGGGTGAGAGCGCCGAACTCATCGCGGATCGGTGGGGAATTTCCCGGCAGGAGATGGACGAGTTCGCCGTCCGGTCTCATCGTCTCGCGACCGAGGCCATCGAGGCCGGTCGCTTCGACACCGAGATGATTCCTCTCGACCTCGCCGGTGAGACGCGTGCCACCGACCAGACGGTCCGTCCCGGAACGACTCTGGACAGCCTCGCGGGCCTGAAGACCGCGTTCCGCAAGGACGGCCGCATCACGGCGGGCAGTTCGTCGCCGATCTCGGACGGGGCTTCCGGTGTGCTGCTCGCCTCCCGGGAGGCGGTCGATGCCCACGGACTCCGTGCGCGGGCCCGTATCCTCGATCAGACCACCGTCGGGGTCGATCCGATCATCATGCTGACCGGCCCGATCCCGGCGACCCAGAAGTTGCTCGACCGCAACGGGATGAGCATCGACGACATCGATCTCTTCGAGGTCAACGAGGCGTTCAGTTCGGTCGTCCTCGCCTGGGAGCGGGAGCTGAAGCCGGACATGGACCGGGTCAACGTCAACGGCGGCGCGATCGCGCTCGGGCACCCCGTCGGTGCGACGGGTGCGCGTCTCATCGCCACGATCGTCGCGGAACTCGAGCGGCGTGACGCCGAAATCGGCTTGGTAACAATGTGCTGCGGTGGCGGTCTGGGAACGGCGACCCTGATTCAGCGGATCGGCTGATGATCGACCTGACGCAGCACATCCGGCCCGGCGACGGGATCTGGTGGAGCCAGACGAGCGCGGAACCCACCCCGCTCGTCCACGCCCTGCTCGACCAGGTGTCGTCGATCGGCCCCGTCCGGGCCTTCGTCGGGCTGACCTGGAATCGGCGGCTGACGAGCGAACCGCCGGACGAGTTGTCCATCGTCTCCTACGGTGGCCTTGGTGAACTGCGTCGCCTCGCCCACCTCGAGGTCGTGCCCTGCCACTACGGGGCCTTGCCGCGGCTGTTCGCCGAACGGCGGTTGCCCTGTGACGTGGGCTTCGTGCAGGTGTCACCGCCGGACTCTGCCGGAAACTGCTCGCTCGGGGTCGGTGTCGACTACATTGCCGATGCCCTCGATCACACACCGGTCCTCATCGCCGAGATCAACCGTCGCATGCCCGTCACTCTCGGGGCACCGAAGATTCCGCTGTCGCGGTTCGCCGCGGTGGTCGAGACCGACCGGCCGTTGCTCGAGGCGCCGGACCGCGAGCCCGCGGACGTGGAACTGGCGATAGCACGGAACGTCGCCGATCTGGTGGCGGACGGCGACACGATCCAGATCGGCGTCGGGACGTTGCCGTCCGCCGTCCTCACCGCTCTCGCGGGACACAAGGACCTCGGACTGCATTCCGGCATGATCTCCGATGCTGCGCTGCGACTGATCGACCGAGGTGTGCTGACCGGGGCGCGGAAAGAAATCGACCCGGGACTACACGTGACGGGCGCCGCGCTCGGAACGGCCACACTCTACGACCGGCTTCCCGGGCTTCCGGTGGCGTTCCGGCCGGCGAGCTATACCCATGCACCGCAAATTCTTTCGCAACTGAAGTCGTTCGTGTCCATCAACTCGGCGATCGAGGTCGACCTCACCGGTCAGGTCGGCGCGGAGCTCCGCAACACGACCTACGCCGGTGCGGTCGGGGGCCAGGTGGACTTCTCGCGGGCCGCGGCGATGACCGGCGGCCGCTCCATCATCGCGATGCGCGCCGATTCCCGCGGGGAGTCGACGATCAAAACAGCCCTCGAGTACGGCGCGGTGACCACCGCCCGCGCGGACGTCGACTTCGTGGTCACCGAATACGGTGCCGCGGCGCTGCGCGGATGTTCCCTCGGTGAGCGCGCGCGCCGCATGATTGCCGTGGCGGCACCGGAACACCGCGCGAGTCTGGAATTCGATCTCGAGGAATACGACCTTGCATCCACAGCGGAGTGAGGGGAAAGGAGTCGACGCCATGACGCGTCCCCAGCGGGTCCAGATCCGGGAGGTCGGACCGCGTGACGGTTTCCAGAACGAACCGGAACACATCCCGACCGACGACAAGGTGCGGTTGATCAATGCTCTCGGGAGGGCGGGGTTCACACGGATCGAGGTGGCCAGTTTCGTGCGTCCGGACGTAATCCCGCAGCTCGCGGACGGCGTCGAGGTTCTCGAGCGCATCGAGGTCCCCGAAGAGACGAAGCTGATGGTGCTCGTCCCCAACACCAAGGGCCTCGAGAACGCCCTGAAGGTGCGCGACAAGTTCCACGAGGTCGCGATCTTCGTCAGCGCGTCGGAGACCCACAACAAGAAGAACGTCAATCGGACTGTCGACGAAACGATGGCGGACAACGACGTCATGGCCAAACGGATCGTCGCCGAGGGCCTCGACTGCGCCGCCGTGATCGCGACGTCGTTCGGCTGCCCGTTCGAGGGCAAGGTCGACCTGACCCGGGTGCTCGACCTCGCCGAACGGTTCGCGGACGCCGGCGCCACCGAGATCGGCTTCGGCGATACCACGGGCATGTGCAACCCGGCGTACGCCTCAGAATTCTTCTCGGCAGCGCTCGATCGGCTGCCCGGCGTCGAGGTGACCGCCCACTTCCACAACACCCGCGGTCAGGGCCTTGCCAATGCATACGCGGCCCTCGAAGCAGGTTGCGCGAGCTTCGAATCGAGCTTCGGGGAGCTGGGTGGCTGCCCCGTTCCGGCGGGCTCGACCGGCAACATCGCCACCGAGGACCTGGTGAGCATGTTCCACGAAATGGGCGTCGAGACGGGCCTCGACCTTCCTCGCGTCATCGACGCGGCCCGTGAAGCGCAGAGTGTGCTCGGCCGCAAGCTCACCAGTCATTCGATCGTCGCAGGCCCCATCGAGTGGGCATCGAGCCTGCGCTGACGTCGACCGAACCTCGAACAACGACACACACAATCGGAGAAGAACATGAGTAATCGAGTTGCATTCGTGACCGGCGGTGCGCAGGGCATCGGCAAGGGCATTTCCGACGCACTGGGTGCTGCCGGCTTCCGCGTCGCGGTCGCCGACCTCAATCTGGAGGTCGCCGAGAAGACCGCGGCCGGCATCCGCGACGCCGGTGGCCAGGCGATCGCCGTCCCCGTCGACGTCACCGACACCGCATCGGTGCAGGCGGCGGTGAAGCAGGTCGCCGAGCAGTTCGGCCCGGTCGAGATCGTCGTGAACAACGCCGGCTGGGACGACTTCATGCCGTTCCTGAAGACGGACGAGGCTTTCTGGGACCGGATCCTCGACATCAACTTCAAGGGTCAGCTCCGTGTTATTCAGGCGACTGTCCCGGGCATGGTCGAGCGCGGCTGGGGCCGTGTCATCAACATCGGTTCCGACGCGGGCCGTGTCGGCTCTTCGCTCGAGGCCGTGTACTCGGGCGCCAAGGGTGGCATCATCGCCTTCACCAAGACCCTCGCCCGTGAGGTCGCGACCAAGGGTGTCACCGCGAACACCGTGTGCCCCGGCCCCACCGATACTCCGGCGCTGCGCAAGTTCGCCGACAGCTCCGGCCAGGATGCCGACAAGGTGATCGGAGGCATGACCCGCGCCGTGCCGATGAAGCGTCTCGGCAAGGCGGAAGACATCGGCGCGGCGGTGGCGTACTTTGCCTCCGACGCAGCGGAATTCGTCACCGGCCAGACCCTGTCCGTCAGCGGTGGCCTGACAATGTCCTGACGGTTGTACGGACACGAAGGTGCGGCTCGGTTTCCGGGTCGCACCTTCGGCAGTCGCAGGCTCAGTCGATAACGATCGTTAGCGCGTGTGCCTATGATCGCTGTATGACGAACAACGGTGATGCAACGAATTTCGTGTCCTGGACAGCAGTCGGTGAGTTCGAGGAGATCCGATACGAGCACAGTGGTGACGGGATCGCGAAGATCACGATCTGCCGTCCGGAGGTACGCAACGCGTTCCGGCCACAGACGCTGATGGAAATCTCCGAGGCGCTGGTCGACGCCCGCGAAGACTCCTCGGTCGGCGTGATCGTGCTGACGGGGGAGGGGCCCGACGCCTTCTGCTCGGGCGGCGATCAGCGGGTGCGCGGCGACACCGGCTACCTCACCGAGCCAGGCAAGGCGGGCAGCGTCGGACGTTTCCACGTCACGGATCTGCAGATTCAGATCCGGCGCCTGCCGAAGCCGGTGGTGGCCATGGTCGCTGGTTACGCGATCGGCGGCGGGCACATCCTGCACCTGGTCTGTGACCTCACGATCGCGGCGGACAACGCCCGGTTCGGTCAGGTGGGCCCGAAGGTGGGGTCGTTCGACGGCGGCTACGGCGCGGGGTTGCTCGCGGAACTGGTCGGGGTGAAGAAGGCCAAGGAGATCTGGTTCCTGTGCCGGCAGTACGACGCGCAGCAGGCACGCGAGATGGGTTTGGTCAATACCGTTGTTCCCCTCGCCGACCTGGAGCGGGAAACGGTGCAGTGGTGTCGCGAGATGCTCGAGCTTTCGCCGTTTGCGCTCCGGCTCATGAAGGCGAGTTTCAATGCGGCCGAGGACGGTCTGGCGGGCATTCAGCAACTCGCTCACGACGCGAATTTGCTCTTCTACTCGACGGAGGAGGCTAAAGAGGGGCGCGAGGCGTATAAGGCCAAGCGGCGCCCGGAGTTCGACAAGTTCCCGCGTCGTCCCTGATCTTCCATTTCGGTCTGATAATTAGTATGATTGGGTCAATACAGGACCGAGAAGGATGGTGTGCATGTCGGAAACCGCAACGCCCGCAGTCGTGTGGAGCGACGTCGAGGCCGGCGTCATGACGATCACGTTGCAACGCAGGCCGGCGAACGCTCTCGGTTTGCCGATCATCGACGGTCTGAACGAGGCACTCGACGCAGCGGACGCCGACGGCTCCGTGAAGGTGGTCGTCGTCCGCTCGGATATTCCCGGCTTCTTCGCGGCCGGCGCCGACATCAAGCACATGTCGGCCGTCGACGCGGAATCCTTCACGGCGTATGGCGATCGGCTTCGGAGTGCGCTCGACCGGCTCGCATCGGCCGACCGAATTTCGATCGCCGCGGTGGACGGCCTCGCGCTGGGCGGCGGCCTCGAACTCGCGATGGCATGCACGCTGCGGGTCGGTGGTGCGGACGCCAAGTTCGGATTGCCCGAGGTGAAGCTGGGGCTGATTCCCGGAGCGGGTGGGACGCAGCGCCTTCCGCGTCTGGTCGGTCGCGGCCGTGCCCTCGACATCATGCTGAGCGCCCGCCAGGTGCTCGCTCCCGAGGCGCACGCGATCGGCTTGATCGATCGCCTCGTCGAGGCAGGCGCCGCCACGGAGGCCGCGCTGGCTCTCGCCACCGAGTTGTGCACGATGTCGCTGCCCGCGCAGCGCGCCGTCATCCGCACGGTCGACGCATCGTTCGACACGCCACTCGAGGAGGGCTTCCGGTTCGAGGTGGCCCAGGAGCAGGATCTGTTCGAGAACGGAGAGGCGAAGGAAGGCATCACGGCCTTCCTGGAGAAGCGCGCTCCGCGCTTCTCCTGAGCGCCATGTCGCCCGGAAGTGTCGGAAGGGGTCCGATCGCGTTCGCACTGTTCCTCGTCTATGTGATCTGGGGATCGGTCTACCTCGCGATCCGTCTGGTCATCGAGGAAGTGCCGCCCCTGGGCTCGATGGGTGTGCGGTTTCTCCTTGCCGGTGCGTTGATGGCTGCCTTCCTGGCCTGTCGCGGCGGCTGGGGGCGGTTGCGCCTCACGTGGCGCGAGGCAGCGGGAGCCGCGTTCCTGGGAGTGCTCCTACTCGCGTGTGGGAACGGCCTGACCTCGGTCGGCCAGTTGCACGGCGTGCCCTCCGGCGTGACGGCGCTCCTCATCGCCATGGTGCCGCTGTGGATTTGTCTCTATCGCACGCTGGGCGGTGACCGCCCGCGGGTGCTCGAGTTGGTAGGTGTCGGCGTGGGGCTGATCGGTCTCGCCGTGCTGGTGTTGCCGCACGGTGGTGGTGGGCAGTCCGGGCTTCCCGTCATCGGGGTGGCGGTCATCGTGCTGTCCAGCCTGTCGTGGTCGTTCGGGTCGTGGATCAAGCCGAGGGTCTGGTTGCCGCAAGACGTGTACGTGACTGCGGCGTACCAGCTTCTGGCGGCAGGAGCGGCCATGTCGCTCGCGTCGGTGGCGACTGGCGAACGGCTGGACGGAATGATCGGACCGAGGGCATGGGGAGCGTTCGGCTACCTGGTCGTCTTCGGCTCGATCATCGGTTTCACGGCGTACGCGTGGCTTTTGCATCACGCTCCTCTGTCGCTGGTGGCCACGCATACCTATGTGAATCCGGTGGTGGCTGTGGCACTCGGGTCCGTTGTTCTCTCCGAACCCGTGACCCCCGCGTTGGTGACCGGGGGAGCGATCGTACTGGTGTCTGTCGTGTTGGTCGTCAGTGCGCATGCCCGGACGCGAGGTCGGGAGGATTCCTCCGCGACCGAATTCAAGGTATTATTATCAGACCAAAAAGCGAGCGGAGGCGCGTAGATGATGCGGGTCGCTGAGAGCCCTCCACAGATACCCGACCATCCGGACGCGCCGCGTCCGGCCACGAACTGAGGGCGATCGCATGGAATCGCCGCACTGGAGAAGGAGTGAACTCGTGACCGAGCCCACGACATGGGAAACGTTCACGCTCGAGCGGCCGGAACCCGGCATCGCCGTCGTGACGTTGAATCGCCCCGAACGCATGAACTCGATGACGACCACCATGTTCGTCGAACTGGAGAAGGTGGCGCTGCAACTGGATCAGGAGGACGACCTCCGCGTCGTGATCCTCACTGGTGCCGGCAAGGCGTTCTGCGGTGGCTTCGACCTCGACGATGCCGACGGACTGTCGTCGTTGACACCGATGGGCATGCTCGACCAGCAGGAACTGGCCGCACGGGCGCTCTCGGCGATCCGCAGCATTCGCGTCCCGGTGATCGCGGCCGTCAACGGTGCGGCCGCCGGTGGCGGGCTGTCCCTTTCGCTTGCCGCCGACATCCGGATTGGTTCGCCGGCCGCACGGTTCAACGCGGCATTCGTACGGATCGGCCTGTCCGCCGGTGATCTAGGCGCCTCCTGGCACCTGCCCCGGCTCATCGGACCGGCGCGGGCAGCGGAGTTCGCCTACACGGGCCGCTTCATCGAGGCCGTCGAGGCGGAGTCGCTCGGACTGCTCAATGCGGTCGTTCCCGCCGAGTCGCTTCTCGACGAGGCGCTCGCGATGGCGCGCCTGATCCGTGCGAATTCGCCTGCCGGGGTGCAGCTGTCGAAGCGGGCGCTCCACGCGAATATGGAGGTGTCGTCGTACGCGGCAGCACTGGAGTTGGAGAACCGGGGTCAGGCGCTGCTCACTCGTGGCGAGGACATGCCCGAGGCGCTGGCTGCGTTCAAAGAGAAGCGCAACCCGAAGTTCACGGGAAGGTGAGCCAGATGACGCAGACCGAAGTGCGGGAGAATACGGCGGTGCTGAGTAACTACGAGCCGCCGCAGCTGGAGACCCTCACCCTCGAGGTGCTCGAGGGCAAGATCGCTGTCCTCACGATCAATCGACCCGACCGAATGAACTCGATGACGGTCAAGATGTTCACGGAGTTCAAGACCGCCGCGTACGCGTTGCGCGACACCGATGCGCGGGCGCTGATCATTCGGGGGGCGGGCGAGCGGTCGTTCTGCGCCGGGTTCGATCTGGACGAGATCCACGTCATCACCGAAATGGGTGTGCGTGAATTCCTGAAGTTCCAGGAGACCGCGACCGGTGGGCTGGCGGCGTTGTACCACCTGCCGTTCCCTGTTATCGCTGCGATTCACGGTGCCGCGGCGGGCGGCGGCCTGGCTCTCGCGCTCGCCGCAGACATCCGCCTCGTGGCGCCGACCGCGAAGTTCAACGCGGCGTTCGTCAAGGTCGGGTTGTCCGTCGGGGAACTGGGCACGTCGTGGAAGCTCACCCGGCTCGTCGGACCGGGCCGGGCGGCGGAAATCGCGTACACCGCGCGTTTCGTCGGCGCCGAGGAAGCCGCCCGGATCGGGCTGGCAAACCGGGTAGTGCCCAGTGAGGACTTGTTCGACGAGGCCGTCGCGGTGGCCGAGGCGATCGCCTCGAATTCCCCTGGCGGCGTTCGGATGTCGAAGCGTGCGCTGCAACGGAACGAGGAAGTGACGTCGTATGCGGCGGCGCTGGAACTGGAGAACCGGGGTCAGGCGTTGCTCACCCGCTGCGCCGACATGCCGGAGGCGCTCGCCGCCTTCAAGGAGAAGCGGGCGCCGCGCTTCACCGGACAGTAGGAACCGACGAATGACCACACGGATGGAGGCGAGCGCATGACCTGGGAATGGACGCCCGACACGCTCGGTGCGCTGGAGACGTTTCTGCGCGAGCGCGGGATCACCGAGGGGCCGCTCACGACTGCGCGTATCGGCGACGGGCATTCCAACCTGACGTTCCTCGTCTCCGACGGGGTGCGTCAGGTGATCGTCCGACGACCGCCTCCGCCGCCCGTCCCGGCGGGCGCCCACGACATGCTGCGGGAGGCGCGCCTTGTCGGCGCCCTCGCCGGCAGTGGCGTGCCGGTGGCGGACGTCCTCGCCGTCGGCCAGACCGGTGACGTGCTCGACGTCCCGTTCTACGTGATGGATTACGTTCCCGGTCCGGTGGTCACTACCGAGACACCGCCGGCGTTGAGCGCCCCCGCGGATCGTCGCCGGATCGGTGAAGCATTGATCGACACTCTCGCCGCACTGCACGCAGTGGACTGGCAGGCGGCCGGGCTGGAGGACATCGGCCGGCCGGACGGGTTCAACGCGCGTCACCTGCGCCGCATGGGCAAACTGGTGGCAGCGGAGGACGGAACACCGCCGCCGGAGTTTGCGGGAATCGACGCGTGGCTCGCCGCTCACGTGCCCGCAGAGTCCGGTGCGGCGATCATCCACAACGACTACCGTATCGGCAACGTCATCCTCGCTCCGGATTCGCCGGGACGCATTGCTGCAGTGCTGGACTGGGAGTTGGCGACGATCGGTGACCCCCTGTTCGACCTCGGGTACTTTCTCGCGTCGTATCCAGTCGACGGGGAGGAACGCACACCGACCGAGGATCTCGCTGTGGCGGTGCTCGAGGAGGGGTATCCCACCCGCGACGAGCTGGCTCAGCGGTACGCGGACGCGACGGGAGCCGACCTGTCGAACCTGTCCTGGTACACCGCGCTGGCCTTGTGGAAGCTGGCGGTGCTGTACGAGTACGGACGTCGTCGAGCTGTCGCCGGAGTCGGCGACCAGTACTACCGCGACGGGTCCCTCGTGCGGGCGTTCCTCGACGCGGCCTACCGCGCCGCGGGATTGGCGCCGTCGGTAGTGTGACGACGAGACTGAGGCGGTCGGTACCTGAGTACCGACCGCCTCAGTCGTGTCGGCTCAGCTGCGATGGCAGGTGACCGTTGCTGTGGTGCAGGTCTTTCCGGTTCGATTGCGTCCGACGACGTGGATGACGGCAAAGCTGCGGCCGCGATAGACCACCCGGGGTGCGAAGGTGATCGGCTCGGTTCCAGGGCTGGGCCGTACGAAGGTCATCGCAATCGACGTCGTCTGGAAATCGGCGTGTGGCGCCACCGCGGAGTGACCGGCGATCTCGGATGCACACAGAAGGACGCCACCGTGAACGTTGCCCAGCGGATTGCAGAGCGAATCCGACGGATCCAGTTCCAGGCCGGCGCAAGCGTTGTCTCGTCGGTGGTGCGCGCCGAGGAGTTCGATGATCGAGGATGCGTTCGCTCGCGAGCGGATGACGTCATCGGAGACGGATCCCGACGGTGAGGCGGCCGCGACGAATCGCAATCGGGCGCTCCCCAGGGCAACGACCCGCCCGCTCTCGTCGACGATTCGGCCGCTCGCCAGACCGCCGGTCGGATCGGTCGTGACGACTTGGCTGTCGGCCTGCAGGATCGATCCGTCGAGCGGTGGGTTGCGGGTGAAGTCGATGTGTAATTCCGTGGTGACGGACCAGTGTCCGGCCGGACATCGCGCGGTGAGCGGGTAGCCGGTCACGTCGTCCATCAGAACGCCGAGGGCGCCGCGGCAGGGCAGCCCGCGCTGGTCGGCCAGCCACGGTCCGCTCGACATTTCCGACCTGCCGTGGGTGCCGTCGCCGGTCACGGGTGCTACCTGGAACAGCGCTTCCACGCCGGTCGCGATGAACGGAGGGGCGGTGATGTTCTCGATCATCATGTCTCTCCTGGGCGGTAGGTGCGAAGTGGAACGAGGGTCACACAGAAGAGGCCTGCCCGCCGGGACCTCGTCGTCACCGGCAGGCAGGCCTCGTAGGTGGGGTCAGACTCCGCGCTGCGCCTTTGCTGCTTCGCTCGCGGCCTTGCTCTTCTCCCGGGCGGTGGCCCAGTCCTCGTTGGTCATCGATGTCAGACCGGCGAAAGTCCCGGGGCCGGCGAGCATCTGACCGCCGTCCATCGCGATGGTCTGGCCGGTGAGGTAGTCGCAGGCGTCCGACAGGAGGAAGGTGGTGAGGTTGGCAAGTTCTTCCATCGTGCCCATTCGGCCCATCGGCACCTGGTCGGCCTGCGTTGCGCCGACTGCACTCTTGTCGGTGGGGTTGAGCATTTCCCACGCGTAGTCGGTCGGAATCGGTCCGGGGGCGAGTGCGTTGAGGCGGATGCCGTATCGGGCCCATTCGACCGCGAGCGACATCGTCATCGAGTGCACGGCAGCTTTCGCCATCGCGGACGGAACGACGAACGCGGATCCGCTCCACACCCAGGTGGTAAGGGTGGACAAGACGACACCCTTGTTGCCGCCTTCGATCCAGCGGCGGCCCGCGGCGTGGGTGGTATTGAAGGACCCGTTCATCACGGTGGAGGTGACGGCCTCGAAGGCGCGTGCGCTGAGCGATTCGGTGGGGGCGATGAAGTTCGCGGCGGCGTTGTTGATGACGCCGGTCAGTGGTCCGTGAAGCGTCCAGATCTCGTCCATGGCCGCCGATACGAGGTCAGCCTTGCGGACATCGACGGTCTGCCAGTGGACCGAGCCCGGACGGGAGACGGACGCCTCCGCCGCGGCTTCCTCGAGGACAGCGGGCCGACGGCCCCACAGATGAACTTCGGCTCCGTGATCGACGAGGTGCCGGGCGACGCCGCGGCCGAGCCCGGTGCCGCCGCCGGTGATCAGCACGCGCTTGCCGGCGAGGGCGTCGGGAGTGAAGGGAGAAGTGGTCATGGAATGGTCCTATGGTCGGGAACGAGGGCTACAGGCCCAGGCTCTTGCTGATGATTTCGCGCTGAATCTCGTTGGTACCGCCGTAGATAGGCGGAGCCAGAGACCGGCGAACCTGTTCTTCCATGCCGTATTCGCGGGTATAGCCGTAGCCACCCATCATCTGCATCGCCTCGAGTGCGGTCTTCTTCGCGATTTCGGTACATTTCAGCTTAGCCATCGACCCTTCGCGGTTGAGGTTGTCTTCCTCCCCGGCATCGATCCGTTCGGCCACGTCGTACACGAACGACTTCGCGAAGGCGATCTCCGTGGCGAGATCCGCGATGCGGTGACGGATGGCCTGGAAACTGCTGATCTTCTGACCGAATTGTTCACGCTCGGTGACGAAAGCGATCACATCGTCGAGTGATCGCTGGGCCCCGCCTAGCGCCATCGTCGCGATGATGAGGCGCTCGACGCTGAGCCCCCGCATGAGGTGGCGCCACGCCAGGTTCGGTGTACCCACCACCGCGCTCGCGGGCACGGCGACATCGGTGAAGTACAGGTCGTTGCAGGTGCGGGCCTCCATGGTCTGGATGCCGTGGATCTCGAGGCCGGGCGAATCGGCAGGCACCATGAAAAGGGTCAAACCCCGGTGCTTGCTCCCCGACGCGTCGGTCCGGGCGAGGAGGAGGATGTGCTCGGCGACGTGTGCCGCGGAGATCCACGTTTTCTGACCGTTGATGACGTAGTGGTCGTCGACCAGTTCGGCTTTGATCCGGACACCACCGAGGTCGGAACCGGCACCGGGCTCGCTGAGGGCGATCGCCTCGAGCTTTCCGGATGCCATGTTGCCCACGATCGTGCGCTTCTGTTCCTCGGTGCCGTAGCGCAGATAGGTTTGTGCGGCCGTAAGTCCCGTGGAATAGGCGATAATCGGGGCGAACCCCCGCGCGGTTTCCTCGAGGAAGATGCATTCCTCGACCATTCCGGCGCCGCCCCCGCCATACTCTTCCGGCAGCGACACGGCGAGCCAGCCGAGGCCGGCGAATTTCTCGAGCAAGGCGGAACTGTTGGCCACAGTGCCGCCCTCGGTCAGGGCGTCACGCTGCTGGAGTGTCTTACATTCGGAGTCGCAGAGTTCGCGGACGGCCACCGCGAAATCCTGTTGCTCTCGGGTGAAACGCATGTGGGCGACTGCTCTCTGTGACGGGTCCTGGGGAGTGAGTTGCCGGACGGCGGGGCGGAAGACAGCCCCGCCGTCCGGAAGTCAGGATCAGGCGCCGCGGAACTTGGAGAAGTCGGGCTTGCGTTTTTCGTTGAACGCGCTGATGCCCTCGATGGCCTCGGCGGACTCACCGAACAGCTTGAGCGTCGAGTAGGCCATGTTGCCCTGCGCGATGAAATGCTCGGTGTCCGCGTTGAGAGACTGCTTGAGCACCTTCAGCGCCGTCGGCGAGAGCTGCAGGATCTCGTCGGCCCAGGCGCGGACCTCCGCCCGCAGCTGGTCACCGGGCACCACCTTGTTGACCAGACCCCAGTCGAGGGCCTGCTCGGCGCTGTAGCGGCGGCAGAGGAACCAGATCTCCCGCGCACGCTTCTCGCCGATCGCGCGGGCCAGGTAGCCGGTGCCGAGTCCGGCGTCGAACGATCCGACGCGCGGGCCGTTCTGCCCGAAAATGGCGTGGTCCGCGGCGATGGACAGGTCGCACAGCAGGTGCAGCACATGGCCGCCGCCGACCGCGACACCGTTGACCGCGGCGATCACAGGCTTGGGAACGTCCCGGAGGACGCGGTGCAGCGCCTCGACCTCGAACAGTCCGCTGTCGGACGGGCCGTAGTCGCCGGTCTCCATACGCTGCTTCTGGTCGCCACCCGAGCAGAACGCCTTCTCGCCGGCTCCGGTCAGCGCGATCGCCCCGACCTCAGCGCTGCCCCACGCCTTCTTGAACGACTTCACCAACTCGTCGACGGTGCGCGCGCGGAACGCGTTGTACCGATCGGGCCGGTTGATCGTGATCCAGGCGAGTCCGTTCTCGACCTCGTACGTCACATCCGTGAAGTCACTCATCGACCTGTGGTCCTCTCTTGTTGCACGCGGAGCGGAGTCCGTCCGCGAAGTCGCTTTGGTCTTACCTTATGACGAATGTAGCGGTGATAACGAGCGTTTTCAAGAGTGATGGCGAAAATGGCGTTTACCTGCGGCGATGACTTCGGATCTCTCTTGCGAGAGGGGCGATGCGGCCGGATGTGGATTGACCGCGGTCGGATCGGTGCAGAACCGAGAAGGTGCGCGTCTGCCCGCGGCGCTGTGAAAGGGGAGCTGCGTAAGGATTGTGGGTCAGGCGCGGGTTCGGATGCCCATTGCACCGCACACGGGGGCGGGCCAGCTGACGTCGGTGCGGCTGAGTTCCCGGTCGACTGCGGCCGCGACGTCGTCGGCGAAGGGCACGACCCGGCGGGTGGTGAGGTCGACGTGGGTCGCGGTGACCTCGAGGGTGCTCGCGAGGCGTTCGGTGGTGTCGTCGACGAGGAACGCCATGGCGTGAATAATCTTGTCGGAACGTTCGACGATGCGCGCGTGGACTGACACCTGGTCGCCGACGTGCACCTCCGCGTAGTACCGGATGTGGTGCTCGGCGGTGAAGAAACCCTGTTCCCGAGTAGCGCGATAGTCGTCGGTGATGCCCATTCTGTCGAACACGACGGCGATTGCCTGCGCCTCGAGATCGAAATAGTGGCGAATGTTCATGTGGCCGTTCTCGTCCTCGTAGGCGGACGGGATGGGCACCGGCCCACACTCGCGGGGCAGTGCTAGTACCTGAACGTACGAGGGGATTTCTGCTGGTGACGTCATCGACACATCATAACGATCGTTCACAGTCTGGTGCTAGAATGGCTTGGTGGACCGCAACCGTAAGATTCTCGACACTGCTGCAGAGCTGTTCTACGAGAAGGGATTTCACGGCACAAGTGTCGACGAGTTGGGGTCGCGGGCCGGCCTGAGTGGCCCAGCAATCTACCGCCATTTCTCCGGCAAGGACGAGATCTTGTCCACCCTGTTCGGCGAGGCGATGGACGAGCTGATCAGCGCCACCGAGCCGGTACTCGACGACGCGGACCTCGATCTTCAACGGATGATCCGTCATCATGCGCTCTTCGCGGCGAGGCACCGCCACCTCGTCAACGTCAGCCAGCGCGAGGACCGTTCGCTGGTCGATCCGTGGCGAAAGGCGATCAACCGACGGCGCAAGCAGTACGTCCAGGGCTGGGAGACTGCGGTCGCGCGGGCGATCCCCGCTGCGTCACCGGCCGAGATCTCCGTGGCCACCCAGTCGTGCTTGGGCATGATCTTCTCGATCGCGTACTGGCCCGCCAAGGTGACCCGCACGGCCGGACTCGCCGACCACATGGTGCGAATGGCGACCGAGGGCCTGGACGCCTTCCGTCAATAGCGCTGCCCTGCACCCAATAGCACTGCCCCTGCACCTTTCGGTCGATGCAGGGGCAGTGGCCGGCGTGGGGTCAGCGCGTCAGCGTGGGGCGGTAGGTGTACGACGACGATCGCGACAGGGCGAACTCGAAGATCCCGTAGCCGGTCTCCCCGTTCCACCCGAACGTGCAGCAACGGTCGGTGAGGGCGGAGTCGAGAGTCTTCGGGCCCACGGTTCCATCGAGGGGGTAGACGTCGAACTCTTCGTGGTCGCGGCCACGAACCTTGCCGTGATGGCCGCCGTAGCCGCCGCCCGCCATGTAGCCGCCGCCGGCCGAGGCGTCCGAATCGATGCGGTAGGTCGCGCCGCCGGCAGTCACGACCTCCACCGTGCCACTGGCGAGGTCGTTGCCCGCGGTGAACACCAGGTCGTGCCGGACGTCGGTGATGTCGTCGAGTCGTCCGTCGTCGTGCATGACGGCGCCCTCCAACAGGATTCGTCCGCCTTCGCGGTCCTCGACCAGCAAGAATCCGAACGTGCGGTCCGGGAACTGGGCCTGGTACCAGATGTGCAAACCCTGGCCCCCGGACATCGTGCGTACTCCGCGAGACCGGTCCCGCAGTCCGTACCACCCCCCGACGTCGGTGGTGGTTCCGTCCAGCGTGAGCGTGCCCTCGTAGCGACCGGGCTGGAACAGGTGATCGAAGGAGGTGACGTTCCCGTAGGTGTTCTCCACGTCCACCGACCCGAGCCAATACGGTGCGCGAGCCTGCCACACCACATCGAGTTCGAGTCCGGTCTTGTTCTCGCCGAGTTGGATCCGCCAGGTGCGATTGTCGTCGACCGTCTCCCATCTCAGTGGTCCGACGGAGGCGCCGTCGGTCTCGGAGTGTTCGGTGGAGTAGCGGAGATTGCGCTGCTCGGTCCGCGTGGTGAGGACGACGAAACCGTCCACGACGTTGCGGGGTGGGTAGACCCCGGCGCCGAGGATCACGGACGGCGCGGTATCTCCGTCCGGGTGAAGGTTGAACATGAACCGGTCGAAGAACTTCTCCGGCATGTCCTCGGTGGCGCGAGTCACCAAGGCGTCGTGAAATCCGTCGGTCATACGTGCTCCTTTTCTTCGACGGTGACATTGTCGGCGCCGATCTCGCGATGGTCCAGGGTGAAGCGGTAGGAACCCATCATCAGCAGGCAGGCGATGGCGATTCCGACCAGCACGATGATCGGCAGCGCACCGGCAGTGTAGGAGCCGGTGGCGCTGTACACCTGTCCGAGCAGGAAGATGCCGAACGCCGACCCCTGCGCGTAGAGGAAGTAGATGAATCCCAGCACCCGGCCGTAGGAGTGCTTGGGGAAGTATCGGCTCACCATGTAGGCGGCGAGATCACCCTCGGACCCTAGGCCCAGGCCGATCAGAGCTGCGCCGACGAACAGCAGGCCGGTCTGCGACGACGTGATCATGACGAAGACCCCGACCCCGCACAGCGCGAAGATGATCGAGCCGATGGCAGGGGCGTAGAACCGGTCGAGCAGGTAGCCCACCAGCAGTCGTGCCGCGATCGACGCGAGGCTCAGGACGGACAGGATCGAGACTGCAGTGCCCTGGCTGATGCCCTTGTCGGTGGTCATGGGCACGACCTGGGACATCAGGCCGAACGTTGCGGAGGACACGAGGAAGATTGCGACGGACAGCAACCAGAATTGCCGGTACTTCCTTGCCACGGTGAGTAGCGATTCTCCGGCCATCCGACCCTCTGAACGCGCCGCTTTACGCTCGGCTTCGTGTTCGGCGGGCATCCGGGTGACGAAGGCGTACACCGCGGCCGGGATCACCGTGCACAGGGCACCGATGACCAGGAACGCCATGCGCCAGCCGCCGATACCGAGCACCCAGTTGGCCAGATACGGCATGAGCACCCCGCACGAGCCGAGGCCGGCCATGAGAATACCCAGCGCCATACCGCGACGGTCCTGGAACCACGCGCTCACCACGGTCGAGTGCGCGACCGGATTGACGGCGCCAGCTCCGGCGCCGATCACCACGCAGAGCAGATAGAACGCGAGCTGGTTGTTCGGCAGGACGGACATCAGCATCAATCCGATTCCGAATGCCAGCGACATCGGAACCGACGGGATCTTGGGACCGTACCGGTCGACGAGGAAGCCCAGGATGACGATGCTGATACCCACCAGCACCGTTTCGATGGACAGACCGTTGCTGATGACGCTCCGTTCCCAGCCGAATTCCTCGGTCATCGGCTTGCCGAGGATGTTGAACAAGACATTCACCGCGGTCGTGCCGAACAGGAGAGTCAAAAAGCCTGTAACGACGTACCACCAGCGATTCAGATGCCGCGTGGGCGCCTGCGACCCAGCCGTGCCGACTGCGCTCATGGAAACTCCTGTCGATCGATCGAAATCGGTAATGGGGCGGGCTGCCGCGGAGGAAGACCCCCTCCGGGGTGGCGCCCGTCACAGATAACACCATATGGATAGTCCATTGTAAAGGACTGTCCAAAGGGGGTGAGATGCGTCGGCGCGGGAAGTCGAAGCGTCCTCCGAGTCGGGAACCGACGCGTGGGACGGTAGGGAACGCCTGCAGTGGGTTAATCGGGGAACCCTGAGTTCGCGGTAGAGCTCGTTCTATGACCGGTCAGCGTGCGCGCACTCCGTCAGTGCTGTGCCACCGCGGACGTAACCGTGCGGGTGTTGAGACCGTCACCTGCATCGACGGTGAGGAACTGGCCGGTGACGCTGCGGGCGGTGGGGGAGGCGAAGAACGCGACGGCGTCGGCGATGTCGGCGGGGTCGACGAATCCGTTGGGCATCGACGCGAGCCAGGCGTCCTGGATGTCTTGCGGCATGGACAGGATCCCGGAACTGGCGGTCATTCCGGGCAGGACGGCGTTGGCGGTGATGCCCAGGGCGACGTTCTCTGCCGCGACTGTCTTGACCAGACCGAGCAACCCGGCCTTCGTGGTGCTGTACGACACCTGAGCCGGCATGCCCTGCGTGCCTGCGGTACTGGAGATGACGACGACGCGGCCATACCGTCGTTCGCGCATCCCAGGCAGGCACTGCTGAAGCACCCGGAATGTCCCGGTGAGATTGACGTCGAGATCCTTCCGCCACTTGTCGATCGACATGCTGTGTGCGGCACCGAACATCGTCGTCAAGCCGGCATTCGCAACGTAGATGTCGATGTCGTCGAGCGGGGGCAGTTCGTCGGTGGACATGTCGGCCTGGTACGTACACCCGGGTGCACGGTCGAGGGTAACCACCTCCATCCCTTCGGACTCGAGCCGGGCGACGATGGCCTTGCCGATTCCGCCCTCACGTGCGGCACCGGTCACCAGTGCTTTGCGGCGTTTCGGGTCGGTCATGCGGATCTCCGTTCGTCGGGAAGTGGCACCGTGTGTTCCTTTCATTTCGACGCAACGACTTTCCCTATGAAGCGACGGATGGTCGCGTAGTCGTAGGACGCGTAGTGCTGTGTCGCCCGGTCAGCTGTGATAGCCGAGCAGTAGTGCACGGACCGAGGCCGTGTGCTCGATCGCCGCTTCCATCGAGGTGGCTGCCGGGACCAGGGTGATGTTGTCGGCACCTGCCTCGACGAACGAGTTCAGCCACTCGGCCACTTGCTCGGGTGTTCCGGAGGGTGCCAGGTGACGGAACTTGTCGCGCGGCAACTGGTACAAGGCCTGCATCTTCTCGCCGACCAGACGATCCGCAACATCGGCGTCGGTGTCGAGGCCACACCAGACGTTCACGCCGAACGAGTCGGGAGCGCGGTTTTCCCGTGCGGCGGCGTCGAGGATCGCGGTACGTGTCTCCGAAAATCGCCTTGGTGTGCAGAAGATTCCAAGCCAGCCGTCGCCGTAGCGGGCGGTGCGGCGAATGGCGGATTCACCTCGGCCGCCGATGAGGATCGGGACCGCGGGCCGCGGCGCCGGCAAGATTCGTGCCTGGTCGAGGGTAAAGAACTCGCCGTGATGGGTGACCTCCTCACCGGTGAGAACGGCACGCAGAACCTCGAGGGTTTCGTCGAGCCGACGGCCGCGGGTACTGGGGTCGACCCCGCTGTTCGAAATCTCGGATCGGTCCTCACCGCCGACGCCGGCACCGACCACCAACCGTCCGGGTGCGATCTGCGAAAGCGTCGCGATCTGGCGGGCGGCGAGCATCGGGTGCCGCAGGCCGAGCAGGTAGACACCGATGATCACCGACAGAGTGTCGTGGCTGGACAGGACGGTCGTGGCTGACACCATGCCGTCGAACCCGGTACCGCCGTGGAAGCTGATGTGGTCACCGACGGTGATGTGATCGAGCCCGGCTTCGGCCGCGGAATCGAGAAGAAGCCGCCGATCTGCGGGTTTAGGGACGAGGAGTGCATCCGTGACCGACAACCCCACTCTGATCGACACACTGATCTCCTCTCATGCGAATGGACTGACCATAAACTCCTCGGCCGGGCCGTGGCAAGGACGGCGATGATTTGCAGATCGGGACAACGCTCCACGAGGGGTCGCCGATAGGCGTGCCGGGTGTATCGGCCGTCGATCCGACTCACTTCGGAACGACACCGGAGTAATTCTTTACCTCGCACGCATGCTCCGCGTCATGTCCAGTTAAGAACTGCCGCTGGTGGATGCTCGCGGCGGAGTCCACCGTTCGTAATTGACTCGAAGCGGCGAGTTCCAATTGAGCTGCTGCCCTTCGGGTTGGGGAGTGCCCGGTCGCCCATCCTCTGCACAGCAGAACCTTCTGTACCTGTGGGGTCGGTCACACTAGCGTTTCGTGTGTCGAGGCGATCACCGTCCGACTCGCAAGGCCAACTTCCCGGAGCCGAAACGCAGGACTCCGGTCACGGCGTTTCCCGCCATGAGCGTGATGAGGAATTCATGAGTGCAACCATCAATTGGGATCGGCACGCTCCCGTAGTGATCTCGGACGCCGATCGAGACGAACCCATGCCGGATCTCATCCAGCGGATTCGCGCGCGGTTTCCTACCGAAACCGAATACGACCGAATGCTGACGCGCAAGATGGAGCGCCGGACCGGGGCTGGATACCGCAACTACGATCTCGGGCTCCTCACGAACGCGCTCGAAGCCATGCTGGGGGACGTTCTACCGTCGAAATTCGAGATTCGGGACCTACGGTGGCTGACCGGTGGTGCCTCGAAGATCCAGGTGGGTTTCGCTCTGACCTATGACGGTCCCGACGACGGACCGGTCACTGAACACCTGGTGCTCCGCATGGAACCGCCGGAGTCTCTGAACGCCACGAGTCGGATGCGCGAGTTCGAGGTCATCAACGCCCTCGCAGGAACAGTGCCCGTTCCTACAGTTCGTTGGGTCGACGAAGACGGTCGATGGTTCCCGGAACCCGCCCTCGTCTACACCTGGGTGCCTGGATCCGCGAAGCCTAGTCGAGCGCAGAGCCGGATCGCCGGCATCGGCATCAACTACGGTGCCGATCTGCGGGCCGCGCTGGCGCCACAGTTCGTCGACCTCTTGGCCCGTATTCACACGTTCGACCTCGAGTCGGTGTCGCTCGATCACTACGAATGGCCGAGCGTCGACAGCACCGAGAGTGCCCAATGGCAGGTGAACCGTGCTCGACGGGTGTGGGAGGAGGACCGTGGTGAAGACCTTCCGCTTCTCGATGTGGCAGCAGGGTGGCTCATGGACAACCTTCCGACCCTCGACCATGTAAGTCTCGTCCACGGTGACTACCGCGGCGGGAACTTCTTGTTCGACGAAGACACCGGCCGGATAACCGCAATCCTCGACTGGGAGCGCAGCTTCCTCGGTGATCGCCACCGGGACCTTGCGTGGGCAACGCTATACCCGTTCGGCCACCCGACCGAGGACGGCTCCGAATTCCTGGCGACAGGGCTGCTGCCGACCAGCGCCTTCTTCGAACGGTACGAGAAGGCATCGGGCCTGACCGTCGATCCCGAGAAGCTGACTTTCTACCGGATCTTGAACGAGTACCAGTCCGTCGTCACCGCGCTGGGATCGGCTTACCGGGTCTCAAAGCTTGGGAAGACCCATCAGGATGTACTGCTGACTGGGCTCGAGGCGACCGGATACTTGATGGCTCTTCAACTCGGTAAGGATCTCGAGGAGGTTTTGTGATGGTGAACAAATCTGCGAACACGTTCGATGCCGCCGCCCGCTCGCTGCGCATGACGGTCACGCCGGCGTTGGTCGGTTCGGAATCGCTGGCCGCCGAGCAGGTACGGGTGATCACCGGCGTTCTCGACTTCTACCGCGACAGAGCGCATTACGAATATCCACGGAAGCTGTACGAATTTCGTACGTATCGCGTTCTGGCAGAGCAGCTTAGTTGCTATGACGACGAGCGTGGCGCGCGAGCGCGGCTCATCGAGGTACTCGAGGAAGCCTATGCCACTGAGCAAGTCGCGATTCCGGAGTATGGACTTCTTGATCGGGTGACTGACGAGCTGACGCGAGCGATCTCCGACTTCGTGAGATCTGCACACACGTCCGATTCGGGCGTCTTCGCTGAGGTCTCTCGACTTGTTCTCGACCATTCGCGACCGCTCGTCGAGATGCAGCGGTCGTGGTTCCTTCCCCAGGGGGTCGATCCGGACCCGGATGCAGTTTTGCCCCTCAGCTCCCTGCTCGGCGCCCCGATAACCACGAACAGTGCGCACTAGCCATCCGTCGTTCATACGCACCATCAGGAGAAAACATGTCATCAGCGGTGATCACCACACCTGACAGTACGGTCGCGACCGCTGTTCGCCGTCGAGCGATCGTGGCTGCCAGCTTCGGAACCTTCGTCGAGTATTATGATTTCGTCATCTACGGCTATGTAGCGACGTTCATCGCCCAGGCATTCTTCCCGACCGGCAACTCATTCGTGAGCCTGTTGCTGACGTTCGGCGCGTTCGCGGTGAGCTTCTTGGCCCGTCCACTCGGTGCGGTGATCTTCGCGCCGTTGGGGGACCGGTACGGCCGGCGCACCGTCCTATCCGTCGTCATTCTTTTGATGACGCTCGCGACGGCTGGAATCGGATTACTGCCGACGTACTACCAGATCGGCGTCGCGGCACCGGTCCTGCTGATGGTATTGCGCCTCGTGCAGGGTATTTCTGCCGGTGGCGAGTTCGGGGGAGCGGCCTCGCTGGTTGCGGAGTTCGCACCGCCGTCCCGGCGGGGGTTCTTCGTCGGTTTCATCTCGCTGACTGTCGGTGGGGCGATGTTGTTCGGATCGGGGACGGCGATGGTGCTGACCCGGACACTGTCGGCCGAGTCGATGTCGCAGTGGGGGTGGCGATTGCCGTTGCTGCTGTCGTTGCCGCTGGGGCTGATCGGTTTGTACATCCGATTCAAGCTGGAGGAGACACCGGCTTTCACCGCGCTGTCCCGGGAAGGTGGCGTGCAGAAGTCGCCGCTGTTGACCACGCTGCGCCGAGACTACCGTTCTGTTCTGATCGGGATCGGGATCGCGGCGACGAACTCGTGCATGATGGCGTTGTACTTCATCTACTTACCCTCTGCGTTGAAGGAATTCACGGAGTTCTCGGCTGCGGATGCCCAACTGATCACCTTCGTCGGCCTTGTCGCCTACTGCACCGCCGTCTTACCGTTTGCGCGACTGTCGGACCGGGTGGGCCGGATCCCGCTCCTCCTCGCCTCCTCGGCAACGTTGATCGTGCTCATCTACCCGTCCCTCGTGCTCCTGTCGAGTGGGGTGCTTGCACTTGCGGTTGCCGCGATCGTGGTTGTCACCCCCGTGGTTGCCGCGAACATCGCCGCGGTGACCCCGCTGCTGTCGGAAATGTTCGCCACCGACACCCGCTACACCGGGCTCTCGCTCGGATGGCAGATGGCCACAACGCTATTCGCAGGCCCGACGCCGATCATTCTTGCGGCCATCGCCGGACTCGGCGGGGCGACCGCACCGGCCTTCTACGCGATCGGTGTCGTTGCGATCAGCGTCGTTGCCGGCGCTATCGCTGCCCGAACCTTGGCGAAATCCCGACCCAACTGACTGACCGAACGACCGACAACTGAGGAGTGAAACGAACATGGCATTCGATGCTCAGCACTTCGAATATCAGAACCCGCCCGAGGCAGACCACTTGTGGGTCGAGACGATTTTATTCCCGATCGTGATTCCGGAGGCTGATCTCTACGCATTGATCTACACGAACGTGCGCCCGGGTCTAGGAGTGATGTGGAACCAGGTAATGGTCTGCGGATCGCTTACCGATACTCGTGCGGAACTCCTGCACTACAATGAAAATCCACATCTTCCCGCGCCGGCGCGATTCAGCCGGATCGACTCTCCGATCGGCCTGTCGATTGATGCGGTCGACGCCCCGCGTAAGTTCCGGATCGACTACGTTGCGGACGACGGCACGGAGATTCACGTCGACTGGACGAACCTAATGGACCCATTCGACATTCACGATCCGACGCACAGCCCCCAGGCGGGTTCGGTCCTCGACATCCACGCAGACTTGGAGTCAGGGAAGAGTCAGGCCGTGGGTCATGCGGACGCGACTGGACGGGCGACCGGCACGATGATCGTCAGAGGTCGGGAGTACGTTGTCGATTCCATCGAGCGCATGGATCGCAGTTGGGGCCCTCGCGATCCGATGAAGGCCGGCAAGCCGAATCACATCGTCTCCGCGACTTTCGGTGAGGATCTGGCCTTCCACATGATCTGCCCGTGGAATCCGGGTGTGGCGAATCCGGACGCGTTCCAGCTCTCCCACGGCTACGTGATGGAGGACGGGGAGGTATATGGGCTCACCGACGAGTTGGAGATGACCAGTAATCACCTCGGAATGGTGTGTACCGGCATCGATATGACTGTGACTGATATTCGCGGGAAGAAATTTCGGCTTCGAGCCACACCACACGTTGGAGCACCCTGGATCGCGGCTCCCACCGCGATGGTGCACAACGCACTCATGCGCTGGACGTGTGCGGACCGCGACGGATATGGAGTCGTCATGAGTACCCGGCACCTGTCCGAGTTGAACCGAAGTCTCGGGCGGTTGCAGTCGGAGACTCGAGGGCTCGTCCAAGTCTGAGGTAGCGGTCGACCGGTGGTGTCGATCGGTATGCAGACATTCCGGACGGCGCGAAGTCGGACTACCATCCCGATATGAAGACGAGGCCGATCAGTAAGCCGACTTACATGATCGAATCCGTGCACAACGCACTACTGTTGCTGAGTGCCGTCCGCGACCATGGCAGTCTCCGACTCAAGGACGCTGCCGAGGAGATCGGTGTGGCCGAGTCGACGGCGCACCGTCTGCTGGCCATGCTGATCTATCACGGTTTCGTCGTCCAAGACGAGTCTCGACGGTACCTTCCCGGTCCGTCGATAGGGGTCGGCCCCACAGGCTCGTCTTGGACTCGGACGTTCCGCGATGCCTGCCTCGAGCCGATGAACGAATTGTCCTCTTGCACCGGCGAGACAGTAAATCTAGTGGTTCGTACCGGAGTCGAGTCCCGCGTGATCGGTACCGTCGAATCCGAGAAACTGCTCAGGGTCGGAAACCGTCAAGGGCATGTGCCGCTAGCGCGGATGTCTGCCGGAGGCAAAATCTTGCTTGCCCAACTCGACGAGGATGCGCTCGCCCAGCTGTACCGTTCGGATTACGCTCTCGCGCCCGATCATTTGTCGGCCGGAGAGTTCGAATTACTTCGGAAGGAGCTGCGGGCGATAGTCGAGAACGGTTATGCGACAGCGGTCGACTCCGTAGAGGTCGGACTTTCGTCTGTGGCAATCTGTCTGCGTAACGGTGATGGATCGGTTCTCGGGGCACTGGTCGTCGCGATGCCGACGATCCGATTCCACGCCGCTCTCGGGTCCGGTCTCGTCGCACAGATGGGAGCGACGGCTCGGCGGATCTCCCCCGCGATCGGGGAGATCCGCCCGTCGGTCATGACGAACCCGGCCTAGAGGGCCGTCATGTCGAGGGCGATGTCGGTGATCATGTCTTCCTGTCCGCCGACGAGTCCGCGTTTGCCGACTTCGAGGAGGATGGTGCGCACGTCGACGCCGTATTGCTTCGCGGCGGTTTCGGCGTGGCGGAGGAAGGACGAGTAGACGCCGGCGTAGCCGAGGGTGAGGGTTTCTCGGTCCACGCGCACGGGCCGGTCCTGGAGGGGGCGAACCAGGTCGTCGGCGGCGTCTTGGAGTGCGAACAGGTCGCAGTTGTGACTCCACTTCTGGAGGTTGGCGACGGCGATGAATGCCTCGAGTGGGCAGTTGCCGGCGCCGGCGCCGTGCCCGGCGAGGGATGCGTCGACGCGGGCGACGCCTTCTTCGACGGCGACGACGCTGTTGGCCACGGACAGCGAGAGGTTCTCGTGGGCGTGGATACCGATCTGGGTGCCGGGGTCGAGGATGTTCCGGTAGGCGCGGACGCGTTCACGGACACCGTCCATGGTGAGCCGACCTCCGGAGTCGGTGACGTAGATGCACTGCGCCCCATACGATTCCATCAGTTTCGCCTGCTTGGCGAGGTCGTCGGCGGAGTTCATGTGGCTCATCATCAAGAATCCGGAGACATCCATGCCGAGCTCGCGGGCCTTGGCGATGTGCTGGGCGGACACATCCGCCTCGGTGCAGTGCGTGGCGATGCGGATGGAGCGAACCCCGAGCTGGTAGGCGTGTTCGAGTTCGGCGATGGTGCCGATGCCGGGCAGCAGCAGCGTGGTCAGGGTGGCGTGGGTCAGGTTGTCGGCGGCGGCCTCGATCCATTCCCAGTCGGTGTTCGAGCCGGGCCCGTAGTTGAGGGAGCCGCCGGCAAGACCGTCGCCGTGGGCTACCTCGATCGCGTCGACACCGGCGGCGTCGAGGGCGGCGACGATGCGTCCGACGTCGTCGGGGGTGATGCGGTGCCGGACTGCGTGCATGCCGTCGCGGAGTGTGACGTCCTGGATGTAGAGCTGGGGGGTGGTCACGAGTGGGCCTCCGCGGGAATGGTGTTCTGAATGCGTCGGGCGATGGACTCGGCGGTGCGCAGGGCCGCGGAGGTCATGATGTCGAGGTTGCCGGCGTAGGCGGGCAGGTAGTGGGCAGCGCCCTCGACCTCGAGGAAGATCGATACCTTGGTGGTGACCGGACCGCCGCCGTCGCGCAGCAGGGTGTGCACGGGTTCGCCGTCGGGAATCGGGGTGAACTGGACGTCCTGCTTGAGCCGGTAGCCGGGGACGTACTCGGCGACCCGGGCGGCCATCTCCGCGACAGATGCGCGGATCGCGTCGTGATCGGCGTCGCCGATCAGGGCGAAGACGGTGTCGCGCATCAGCAGGGGTGGTTCGGCGGGGTTGAGGATGATCACGGCCTTGCCGCGGGCAGCGCCGCCGACCTGTTCGATGGCGTGGGAGGTAGTTTCGGTGAATTCGTCGATGTTCGCGCGGGTGCCGGGGCCGGCGGATTTGGAGGCGATGGACGCGACGATCTCGGCGTAGGCGACGGGGGTGACCGCGGAGACGGCGGCGACCATGGGGATGGTGGCCTGGCCGCCGCAGGTGACCATGTTGACGTTGTCGACGCCGGAGTCGAGATGCTCTTCCAGGTTGACCGGGGGAACGACGAACGGGCCGATCGCGGCGGGGGTGAGGTCGACGAGTTTCTTCCCGTAAGGGGCGAGGGCGGCGGCGTTGGCCTGATGGGCCTTGGCGGAGGTGGCGTCGAAAACGATGGAAATATCGGCGAAGTTGTCGAGGGCGATCAGGCCGTCGACGCCGTCGGCGGTGGTGGGCACCTTTAGTCGGGCGGCGCGGGCGAGTCCGTCGGAAGCCGGGTCGATGCCGACCATGGCGCCCATCTCGAGGGTGTCGGAGTTGCGGATCACCTTGATCATCAGGTCGGTGCCGATATTGCCGGATCCGATGATCGCGACCTTGATCTTTTGGGTGTCGGTCATGAGTGGTCCTTCGAGAATGTGGCGGTCACGGTGCCGAGGCTGGTCAGTTCGGCGCGGATGGTGGTACCCGGCGGGGTGGGGACCATGGGGCCGAGGGCCCCGGAGAGGATGACCTGTCCGGCGCGCAGGGGCTGGCCGTAGTCCCGGGCGGTGCGGGCGAGCCATGCGAGGGCTTCGAGGGGGTCACCGAGGCAGGCGGCGCCGGTGCCCTCGGACACCGATTCCTCACCGACAAACAGGCGCATGGACACCTCGAGGGGCTCGAATTCGTCCAACGTGAGCCATCTCTCGCCGAGGACGTAGAGTCCGGAGGAGCCGTTGTCGGCGACGGTGTCGGTGATGGTGATGTCCCAGTCGGCGATGCGGGAGTCGACAATCTCCAACGCTGCTGCGGCGCGGGCGACGGCGGCCCGAACCTGTGTGATGTCGAGGTCACCGTCGACGAGGTCGCTGCCGAGTTCGAACGCGATCTCGGCCTCGGCTTTCGGTTGCAGCAACCGGCTACTCGGTACCTCGGGTAGGCCGGTGACGTCCATGTCGGCGAACAGCACACCGAAATCGGGTTGATTCACCCCGAGTTGTTGTTGCACGGCCGGGGAGGTGAGGCCGATCTTCCGGCCGGTGACGGTGCCGCCGGCGGCTACCCGGTCGTCGGTCAACCGCTGCTGGACCGCGTAGGCGGCGTCGATATCGGTGACCCCGAGTAGGTCCCGCACGGGTGCGCACGGTCGGGCGGTTGCGGCCGCAAGGCGGGCGGCTGCGTCCAGGATCGACGAACTTCGTTGAGTGGTGGGCGTGATAGCTGACATCAGTGTCCTCCGATTGTGGGAATTCGCCGTCAGGGTCGTGCCGGTCGAGTCGTTCGATTGCTTTCGCTCGTGTGGAAACGGACGGTGCGTGTGGCTTGTACTGTGCCGGGCCGGATGGTGATACTCAACGAATGAGTCCCGTAGAACGGAACACTTCGCCGCCCGGTGGCGAGCCGACGTCGGTGGTCCGGCGGATGTCGGATCTGTTCGCCGCATTCGGCCCCACCGACACCGCGCTGGGTGTGAACGAACTGACCCGGCGGACCGGGATACCGAAGGCGACGGTGTCGCGGCTGGTGAAGGAGATGGAAGGCGTTGGGTTTCTCGAACGTCGGGGTGCCAAGGTGGGGCTGGGTCTGCGACTGTTCGAACTGGGCGAACGGGCCTCACGTCGACGGTCGGTCCGTGAGGTGGCGCTGCCGTTCCTCGCCGACCTGCGCGAGGCGACGCGGCAGACCGTGCATCTGGCGATCCTCGACGGCACCGAGGTGGTCTACGTCGAGATACTGCCGGGACGGGACGCACCGTGGCTGCCGTCCGGCGTGGGTAGCCGTCTACCCGCGCACGCCACGGGGGTGGGCAAGGCATTGCTTTCGGGATCACCGCCGCAGGTGATCGCCGAGGTACTCGCAGCCGGCCTGGTCCGGGTGGGTCCACGCACCATCACCGCGCCCGGACCGCTGGTGCGGCAGTTGCGCCGCATAGCCTCGAGCGGCATCGCCTATGAGCACGAGGAGTCGGCACCGGGCGTGGCCTGCGTCGCGAGCGTCATCCGCATCGACGACGGTCCGCCGGTGGCCGCCGTCTCCGCGTCCGGATGGATCGGCAAGGTCGATATCCGGCGTGTCGGTCCCGCCGTCCATACCACCGCCCTGAGCATTACCCGTGCGCTCACCGACGCCCGGGATCGGGAATAGGGCGGCTGATGCACTGATCGTGTTCCTCCCCGCTGCGGTCCGAGAGCACGTCCACTGCTGGGACGCGTCACAGCATGGAACTGCCACCGTTCACGCTGATCACCTGACCTGTCACGTAGGACGCTTCCTCGGACGCGACGAAGGCGACTGTGGCCGCTACTTCTTCGACCGTTCCTGGACGATCCATCGGGATGAGGTTGCGCATCTGGGCGCCGAATATCGCCATGTCGTCTTTTACCTCGGGCGGTGCGGAGGCCAACTTGGCTGCGGCCTCCGGCGTCTCGATCCACGCCGGAGCGACCGTGTTGACGGTGATTCCGTAATCCGCGAACTCACGCGCGAGTCCCGTTCCGAATGCATGAACTCCACCCTTGGCGGCGTTGTAGATCGCGTGCCGGTACAGACCATTGCGCACGGATTCGGCTCCTATGTGAACGATTCGGCCGTAACCGGCGTCCACCATGTGGGGTAGTGCCTCGAGCGTGGTGTACAGGGTCGTCCAGAGGTTGCGGTCGATGGTGGCCCGTAAGGTTTCCTCGGTGTGGTCGAACGTGGGCAGGATGACACCGCCGCCCGCGCAGTTCACCAGCACATCTATCGCGCGGCGTTCGGTGACTGTCCGCCGGATGAGGTCGGCGGCATCCTCTCGTTGCGAGAGGTCTCCGACGACGGTGGTCACCGACGCCGCATTGCCGGGCCGAAGGTGTTCGGCGACCGCCTCTACTGCGTCTGCACTGAGGTCTCCGAGGACGAGATCGGCACCCTCGTCCGCCAATCGCACGGCGATGGCGCGGCCGATGCCGCTGCCTGCGCCGGTGACAACCGCGGTCCGGCCTTTGAACCTGTTCATGTGGTGGTACTACCTTCCGCTGGAATGTGCTGGGCGCGAGAGCGTTCAGTCGTCGTTCGACGATATGTACACTCGACCGTCGGTTACAACGGTTCGGTACTTCTTCAGTGCGAGAACCGCGGGAAAGCACAGGGGTGCACCGGTGCGGACGTCGAACCGGGCCATGTGGAGCGTGCACAGCACCTCGTGCCCCTCGAGTTCGCCTTCCTCGCCGAGCGACCACTTTTCGTGACTACAGGAGTCGGATGTGGCGTAGAATTCGCCGTCGACGCGATACACGGCGATCCCACCTTCGGCGTCCAAGCGTAGAGTTTCGCCGTCAGCCAGATCCTGCTCATTGCACGCGAAGATCAGTGCTTCGGTTGACGTTTCTGGTGCCATGGTCGGCCCTCTCGTAAAGCGCGGATGCGGGAATCGCCTCGTTGTCGGCGGTGCGAATTGTGGATCGTGGAAGCGTTCAGATGATGAAGCTGATCTTGCCCTGGGGATCGAGCATGTCGTGAGCCAGGACGGCTCGCTTTCGACGGATCAGGAACGACGAATTCCGGGGTATGAGTTCGTAGTCGTACCGGCCGACGTAGGTGTCGAACTTGCCGGCTTTTGCACGGTTGATGATGAAATTAGCGGTGACGGAGAGCATTTCGTCCGTCTCTGCAAGAATTCGCACATTGCCGACGATCCGACTGGTCTGAGAATGGGGAAACTCGGCGTGCGCCTCCGGCTTCTTGAGCCGAATCACCCTTTGCTCGAGCATGGTGCGACCATCGTGGATGAGCGACCACGTGAGACCGGGATCTGCGTCCGGCCGATCCGTGGCGGGAACTTCGTATGTGCAGTCGAGGGTGAACAGGTCGAGCCACTCCTCGAGGCGCCATTGATCGATCAGGCCGGCTTCGTGGAACAGGAATTCCTCGATCGCGCTTCGAGTGGTGATGGATGGTGTCTCCGACACGGAAGTCATAGGGATGTCCTTCTGAGGTGACTGGCGGATAGGCGGCATTGTCGAACGAGGTCAGGCATCGACGTCCTGCTTGTCGAAGGGAACGAACGAGGTGCCCTCGGTAGGGAGTTGCTGTCCGGTGATTCGCCTGTTCCATTCTCGCCACCACGAGCGCATCTGCAACTCGTCGTTTGCCGCTGGGACGGGCTTGCCCATACCTTTCGACACGTCGGACCAGCCGACTTCGCCGCGTGCACCGAACCCCTTTTGGGCCTGTTCGAGAGCTTCGACATCGTCCGGGGTCGCGAGCCCCGCCGGTCCCCAGAAGGTGAGTGCATTGTTGATGCGGTATTTGACGAACTCCTCGTCGACACCCTTGGGGATGATCTGCCGGCCGGTGACAAGGGTTTCCGATGGGCTCATCGGGTAGAACGTGCGCAGCGTCAATCCGAAGCTGAGATCGATCAGGATGAGGCTGGGGAAAAACACCGAGTTTCGTGCGAGCCCGAACATTGCGGTGGCGTAGTTCTCACCGAAGGCCTGTTCGGCCTGTGCCCGAAGGTTCGCGAGTGTCTGCTTGACACTGTCGGTCGCGAGCGGGAGTCCGTTGGCCGGATACATCAACGTGGCATGCCCGTTCGGGAATTCGGTACCCATGCCGGCCGGCGCCACACCGTTGACGGTTTCCTTACCCAGCATCGGGGGGGTGGCACCCAGTTCCATCATCATTTCGAAGTAGGTGTGGTGGACGGATTTGGCGTGATATCCGTCGATGCTGTTCTCGACGAGGAGCTTCCAGTTGGCTTTCAGCGAGTACTTGTGGGTTCCTTCGAGGATTGCGACGCCCTCGGGGGACTGATCGGCTGCCAGATCGATGAAGTATCGGGCTTCTCCGAGGAACGTAAGCAGATCCGGCGCGTCGGGATCGAAGTTCACGAAGTAGAGCCCGCGGTAGCTGTCCACCTGAGCGGGGGACTGCAGACCCTTGTACACCGCTGCCGGCTCGCTCTTGTAATCCTCGTTACCGGGCACATTGACCAACTCGCCCGAGTTTCGGTACGCCCAGCCGTGGTAGAAGCAGGTGAAAATCTTGGCGTTACCCGAACTGTGCCGACAGACGGATGATCCCCTGTGCAGGCAGGTGTTGAGCAGCACCCGAACATCACCATGGCGGTCGCGGTTGAAGATCACCGGCCGGCCGCCGACGTCCCGGGTCTGGAAGTCGTTCTTGCCGGGAATTTCGGATTCGTGTCCGACGTAGAGCCATGTCTTTCCGAAGATCTCTTTGCGCTCGCGCTGCAGCACCTCCTCGGAAGTGAAGGCTTCACGGTTGACCCGGAAGAGGTTGTTGTCGCGGTCGTCGATGATGAATTGCTCTGCGGTCATGGAGATGGTCCGTTCTGATGAGTGCGGGCCGCGCCGGCGGCGTGCGTTAGTGGTGGTCGGCGACGCTGGGATTGGTTGTAGCGAGGTCCCGGAAGAGCCAACTGTCGGGATCGGAACCGGTGGCAGGAACGACCAGCACGGCCGTGGGACCGATTGCCATCCAATTTCGTCCGTCGTCATCGGGTTCGGCGGGCAGGATCTCGACGGTCGTGAAGACCTCGTTGCTCAGGTCGTGGGTCCCGATGATCACGTTGACCTTGCAGCCCTCGGTCTCGATATGAAGGATCTTGTCCGGACCGTCCTTGAAATGCTGGATATGACGCATGGGTGCCTTCCTCTATCGGGCGGGTCTCTGCTGGCCGACGAGGTCTTCGAGACTCCCGTCGCGACGGTGGTTCTTGCGGAACGCGGCGACTGCTCGGGCATCGTTGACGCTGACCTGGGCGATCGGTTTGTCGTCGACGTCGGTGTAGACGGCGCGGAAGCGGCCCTCCGCGATCGACCCCTCGCGATGGGCGAGTTCGCCGAGCGAGGGCATCCCGACCATCTGGATCCGGGCGCCGTACTGGTCCGACCACACGTACGGCAGTTGGGCCGCAGCGGGTTCCGCGCCGGTCACGATCGCGGCGACGGCATCGGCTTGTTCAGCGGCGCTGGTCCAGTGCTCGATCCGCGCGCTGACCCCGAGCAGTGGGTGTCGACGCAGGGCGAGGTCGCCGATCGCGAAGATGGAGGGGAAACCGTCGACCTCGAAGCGGTCGCTGCAGTGCACCCCGCCGTCGATGGGAAGCCCACTGTCCGCGAGCCAGTGCGTGTTCGGTACTGCGCCCACGCCGACGACGACGAGGTCGGCAGGTACCTCGGTTCCGTCGGCGAGGACGACCCCCTCGACCTGCTCGCGGCCGAGGAAGCCCTCGACGCGTGCTCCGGTGACGAGCCCGGCGCCGTGAAGTGTGTGGATCGAGGAGATCTCGCGCCCGACCTCGTCGCCGAAAACGTGACTCATCGGGATCTCGAGTGCCTCGATCATAGTGACGTCGAGGCCGCGCCCCCGCGCCGCGGAAGCGAATTCGGCACCGATGAATCCGGCGCCCACCACGGCCACCCGCGGCCTGCCGACGAGAGCCTCTCGCAGAGCCGTCGCGTCGTCGAGCGTACGCAGCGTGTGAACCCCCGCCAGACCGGAGGGAACCGGCAGGGCGCGTGCACGCGCTCCGGTAGCGATCACCAGCCGTTCGTACGAGAACTCCTCACCGGTGTGGGTGACCAGCACCCGCCGGGCCGGGTCGAGACCGGTCGCGCACATACCCAACCGGACGTCGAGGTCGAACTCTGCTGCGAGTTCCGGTGTGAGAAGTCGCGGAACGTCCGGAACAGGTCCCTCGGCCAAGAGGTCCTTGGACAGGGGCGGTTTGTCGTACGGCCAGTGCTCTTCACTCTCCAGGAGCACTATGTGCCCGGCAAAGCCGCGCTGCCGCAGAGCGATTGCTGTTCGAGTGCCTGCAACCGAGGCGCCCACGATCAGGAAGGACATACTCGAAACTTAGCCACGTCACACGCCCGGGTGGTGCGTAGTTCCGGCGGCTGGAACTGCGCACACGTCGGCCGCCTGCTTCCTTCGTGTGATGCCGAAAATGACAGCACCCGCAATGTTGGTCACGCCGGCCGCGGCGGCGATCCACAGCAACGAGGTCGTGGTGCCGACCGCGAATGAACTGTGCAGCCATGCGATCGCGGTCGGGAGTCCGAACCCGAGGTAGCCCAGACAGTAGACCCGGCCGGTCATGGTCCCGAGCCGGCCGGGCGGAGCTGATCGCTCGCAGTCACGCAAGCACCCGACCAACGTCAATCCGTATCCGATCCCCAGCACGGATGCCGCGACCACGACCAGCCACACCGACGCGGTTGCGGCAGCGACGGCGGCGGCGAGCGTCCCGACGACGAACAGCGAAAGTCCGATCGCCCGTGCCCGACCCGCTCGTTTCGGCGTGCGCCCTACGAGTCGTTGCGCGAAGAAGCCCAGACCTAAACTCAGCAGACACAGCAGTCCGGAGAATGCCGAATCGAAGCCGGCCAACTCGGCCACCACGATGGGCGGAAGGACCGCGTAGGCGATGCCCAAAGCTCCGAAGATCCACGGCGCGGCGGGTATCACCAGGAGATGGAATTCTCGCGGAAGTGGTGTTCGGTTTCGCTCCGACGGGTTTGAGCGTGTGCGCGCAGGACCGGTCGTGGATCGCGCGATCAGTAGGGCGCCAACCGCGCAGAGCACTCCGTGCAGCACGAAAGGCGTGGTGGTCGGTGCAGGAGCCCACTGGGCGAGTGTTCCCGCAGCACCTGCGCCCACCGCGAATCCGCTGGTCAGGCTCATTGCCGATGCGCGTGGAGCGCGGCCAGACGTGGTCGACAGCGAGTTGAGCGCCAACCCACCGACAACCATCCCGATCCCCAGCGCCACACCGGTCGACATACGCCCCGCGAACATCAGGGCAGGGTTGTGTGACCCGGCCGCGACCAGGATCGAGCCCAGTGCACTGAGGGGTACGGCGAGAACCAGAGGATCCCGGGTGCCCCAGCGGGCCGCCAGCCGATGCGCGAGCGGAAGCGAGGGGATCAGGCCGACAACATACGCGAACAGCAGGGTGTTCACTGCGAGTTCGCTGAACCCGCGTTCCGTCCGGTACATGGTCAGCAATGGTGTGAATTGATTGCCACCCCATGCGACCCCGAACATTGCCGCGCAGATCGAGAACCAGGTCCGGTCAGGACGACCGGTTCGCACCGACCTTGCCGGAACAGTGGGTGATAGTGCGGTCGGCACAGTCTGCGGTCGAGCCATCGGACACTTCCTCGGTGCGCGCAGGTGACGACGACCGATGGCCGACGCCGGATCGTGGACCCGGAGTCGGCCATCGGTTGTCGCCGGAGATTCAGGCAGAAACCAGCGAACGGTTGATCAAGGGGAGTTCGGGGCGGCGATCGGAGACACCAGCGGCGTCGGCGAGCTCACCGGACACCGTGCCGTCCCGGAAGAACTCCAGAAAAACGGGGTTGAACAGGTCGGGCCGGTCGGTCTGTCCCTGGTGGCCGCACTCGTCGGGATAGAAGAACTGCACATTGGGGAGGTAGTCCTCCTGGACGTACCCCCACTCGACCGGTGTCAGGATGTCCTGGCGGCCGTAGAGGTAGAGCCCTGGGGTGCTCAACCGGTCTAGGCGCCCCTTGGTGACCAGGCGGGCGGCGCGGTTTTCGCTCGTCCAGTCCGTGATTCGACGGTACTGCAGGAGCGTGGGCCAGAACTTCGCGTGCGCATCCATCCGGTCCCTCGCAGAGAGGTAACGCATGTCGATCAAATCTTCACTGATGGCCTCGCCGCGGTGAATGATCGCCTCCATCATGGTGCGCATGCCCTCACGTGTGCCGTCGTACGCCGTGAGACGGAACTCGCCCGCCGGTGGTGTCAAGTGTTCCGGGACCACGTCACCGATATCTCCCGCGATCAAGATGAAGCTCTTGACCTTGTCCGGGTGTGCAACCGTGTAGTTGACCGTGTTCATGCAGCCCATGGAGTTTCCTGCGAGGTGGAACTCGTCGAGGCACAGTGCGGTGGCGAACTGGTCGATGAAGTCGACGAACGACTCCATGCCGTCCGGCCAGTATTCTTCCCGGGTGTCGGACAGTCCGAAGCCGGGCATGTCGGGACAGTAGACGCGAAAACCGTTGTCGCCGAGATAGGGGGCCATGAAACGCCACCCCGCGAGACCTGACGAGCCGGGCAAACCGCCGTGGAGCAGGATCACCGCGGGACCGGAGGTGCCGGCAGTCATGTAGTGCGCGCGGGCGCCGTTCGCCAGGCGTACCCAGCGGCTGGCAAGTCCGGGAACGTCGACGAGATTTTCATCAGTGAGTGCCATGGTGGTCTTCCTTTGTCGGTGAGAAGTGAGCGGTGACGAGCGCACCGGATGACAGTCCGAGGAATTCGAGTGCATTGCCGCGGAGGATTCGCGGCACGGTACCGGGCGGTAAATGTGCTGCCACAGAGGACAAGTCCGCAATTCCCTCTTCGGGTTGGCCCGGGATGAACGGGTGGTCGCTGCCGAGAAGAACCCTGTTCGGGCCGAAGCGATGCACCAGAGTCGGCAGGTGCGCCGGATCGAACACGAGGGTGTCTGCGTAGAGGCGCGATACGGTCCGATTCAGATCATCCGGGTCGTGTGTGGCGGCAAGCTGGGCTCCGAGGCGAAGTCTTGGATACGCCCACGGGAAGGTTCCGCAGCCGTGGACCGTTGCCACCCGTAGTCTTGGATGGTTGTCCAGAACCCCGCCGAAGACGAGGGCAGTGGCCGCCAACGCAGTGTCGGAGGGCATTCCGAGCCCGAAGTCATAGGTGAACCCGGAGCGCCGCACGGCGCCGCCACCACCGTCGACCGGGTGCACAAGTACCGCGAGACCGAGGCTGTCGACGGCGTCGAAGAAATACCCCAGCGCCGGGTCGTCCAATTCCATTCCGTTGATCCGCGTGCCGATCTCGACGCCGCGAAGCCCCAGAACTTCGGACAGATGACGTAGTTCGGGCAGGCAGTCACGGGGTGATGCAACGGGGGCGGTTCCAATTCCGACGAGCCTGCCGTCAGCGGCGTCGACCGCACGGGCGATGGACTCGTTCATCCATCGGCAGTAGGCGGCAAACGGTGCTACCGGAGCACCGTATTCCAATGCGACCGGAACGGGAGAAATCGCCTGAACCCCGACGCCCGCCCGATCCATGTCCGCCAGGCGCGCCTCCACATCCCAGAGGGCACGACGGACGGTGCGGAAGTCTTCGGATCCGCGGACCAACCGTCCCTCCGCAGGAGTGTCGACCACCAACCGGGGTGCTCGCGGAAAACCTGCGATGACGTCGACGGGAGGGGCGTCACGGGGAAAGTAGTGCGCATGCACATCGATGGTGCCGGGTGGAACCACGAGGGTCTCCTTTCGCACGCATCCGTTTCTTATTTCGTCGGTTCGCCCACGTCGTGGGTGAGCCGGATCAGGGGAACGTTAGGTGGCCTCGCACGGGGGCGGCCGCGGCTGTTCCAGAGGCTGGAACCGGTCGGTGAAACCCGTACCCTGAATACGTGCGCATTGTGACCGCCGTTACAGTTGGTTTCCCGCTGGGTCGGCGGAGCGGAGAGTGCGGAGGCCCGGATGAAGCACATGGCAGATGGCAAACATGACGTCGGGGGTGCGGAGAGTGCGCCTCCTTCCATCCTCGCGAAGGCGTTCTTGGTGATCGGGGCGTTCAACGAGCAAGATCGGGTGCTGACCCTGACGCAGATCAGCTGTAAGACCGGCTTACCCAAGTCGACGGTCCACAGATTGCTGCAGCGGTTGGGTGAGCTGGATGTCATCGAGGAACACGGTGCGGGCTACCGACTCGGTATCCGTCTGTTGCAGCTGGTTTCCTCCATGCCGGTGGACGGGATGCGCGAGGTCGCGCTGCCGCATCTGGCCCGGTTGCAGGCGTGGTCGAAGGAATCGGTGCATTTCGGCGTCCTCAGGGGGAATGAAGTCGTCATTTTGCAGGCGCTCTTCGCCGTGGATCACGCCCGGCCAATAGGTGAGGTGGGTACGCGGATCCCGGCGCACCTGTCCTCGATGGGCCGGGCGATGATGGCCTATCTCCCCGAGGACGAGCTCACCGAGCTGCTCGCGGGCCCTCTCGTCCGTCTGACGCCCAAGTCCGTGACGGATCCGAAGCAGATTCACGACGAATTGAAGCGCATACGGGTGTCGGGAGCAGCTGTTCAGAAAGATGGTGTGATCCTCGGCCTGGGCAACATTGCCGCGCCCGTCCTGATAAAGGGCCGGCCGATGGGGGCGGTTGCCGTTCAGTTCGACTCGTCGGAGCAGGTCTCCGAGTCGGTGATCAACGCGGTCAAACTGACCGCCCACCGCGTCAGCCGCGATACCACCCAGATGCTGTCCCAGGGCAGAGCAGACCTGTTTCCGTACGACGACTGAGGCCGCGTTCCGGGCACTGGAACTTGCTGTGCGCGCGTCACCGGCACGCCCCACGATGGAGGGGCGATCCGCCCGGCGCGTGTGACGGCGCCCGAGGCGCCACCTCAGAAAGGACGGCCAATGGGAGACTTCCTCGCTCTCGGCATGACCCACTACCCGCTGTTGGCGGGAACTGACGAGCACATGGCAGGTCTGCTGCGATGGACCCTCACCGACCCGGACATCCCGGGCGAGGAGAAAGATCCCGCCCACTGGCCGGACCGCATGCGTCGCGAATGGTCCGACGACGGTGGAACCGCTGCCGCAGCGGCACATCGCGCGGAGTTGGTGGCAAATCTGGCCCGGGTGCGTGAAGCCGTCGACGAGTTCGCCCCCGATGTCGTCGTGGTGTGGGGCGACGACCAGTACGAGAATTTCCGCGAGGAGGTAGTGCCACCGTTCTGCGTGCTCGCCTACGGTGACCTCGAGGTACCCGCCTTCGAGGTCATGAACGAAAGAGGGAGTCCGAACTTCTGGGGGAAGCCGGACGATTTCCAGATCGTCATGCACGGTGACGCCTCGGGAGCCAGGCAACTCACCGACGGTCTGATCGAGCGTGGGTTCGACATGGCCTACTCGTACAAAAAGCGCGCCGGCGCACACTTTCCGCACGCAATCCTCAACACACAATTGTTCCTCGACTATGCCAATGCAGGCGCCGAGATGTCCTATCCGTTCATTCCGATGACCGTCAATTGCTATGGGCAGCACGCCATCGCGCGTAAAGGTGGGTTGGCTAGATTCGCCGAGATCGAATCGGAGGTCCTCGACCCCTCTGGACCGACGCCTGCTCGGTGTTTCCAGGTCGGTCGGGCGGTAGCGCAACATTTCCGCGACCACGACCTCAGGGTGGCGTTCGTCGCCTCCTCTAGCTGGTCGCATGCGTTCCTGGCCGACAAGTTGTGGCATCTGCGCCCCGATACCGAAGCCGACCTACGCATATACAAAGCGCTACTAGAAGACGACTTCGCGCTGATGCGCGAGTACACGAGCACAGAAGTCGTCGATGCCGGACAGCACGAGATCCTCAACTGGTTCTGCATGCTCGGTGCGGTCGAGGAACTCGGGTTGCGCCGGGAGTGGTCCGACCTCGTCGTGACCGACGTGTTCAACTCCAACAAGGCATTCGCCGTGTACTCGTAGCATCTCGGCGCAGTCGGTGAGGAGGCGACGGAATACCCTTGGGACGCGCAGGTATTCTTCGCTCCCGAAGGTGAGGACCTCAGCTGGAGTCTATCGGTCATACCATTGGACTGCTATAACGCTTCGGGTTACACTGGAACAGTGATGGCGATCACAGTGTGCACAAACGGCCGGAGGTGTAGCAGAAGGTGAGCTGGACGACGACGTCAATGGACCCCGATCAGGCAGATCTCACGCGGCAAGCGGTTGACTGTATCGGCATTGCCGGCAAGCTGCTGGCCGACCATGACGGCCACTCCGACTTCGGCGCTTCCACACTCTCGGAGTCGCTTGCAGCGGCACGAGGTCGCCTTGCCGAAGCGCTCACCGAGGGGCAGCTCGCCGAGACCGATATCGGAGACGCATGCCGGGTCCTCGTCGACATCGAATGTGTTCAGGAGCAGCTCGCCAGGACCACAGCGATTCGCCGGATCGCGGAGTTGGGCGAGGTGCACGACGCTGCAGTGACGCTTCGGGGACTCCCCCCGCAACAGGTCATCGAGGCGGCACCGGAGGTGGTGTGCACACAACTGCCTTTCGCCCGCTCGATGATTTCAGCGGTGTCCGGTTCTCTGTGGCAGCCCCGCCGCCTCTATCTCCAGCCCGACCTCGACGGCTCACCTCTCGACTTCTCCGACTACGTTGACGCCTCAGTGTGGTCCCTGGCTGATGCGCCTCTGGAAACCGAGCTGGTCCGACGCCGAGTTCCCGCGCTGGTCGCCGCCGCGGCTGCTGACGGCCGCACGCACAAGGAGATCATCAGCCGATCTCGGACGTCCTCGTACGTCGCGGCGCCCGTCATGTCCGCGGGGAAGGTCATCGGACTGCTCCACGCCGATCGGCCGGGGTCGGAAGGTGGTCTCGATCCGGACGACCGAGATCGGTTGGACGCCTTCACAACGATTTTGGCCATCGTGTACGAGCAAGCGGTGCTCAAGCACCGGATCCAACTGCAGCGCGCCCGAGTGGAAGAGTCGTTCGACGCAACCCAGACAATGCTGGACCGGATCTCGAAGGCGGATGCGATTCTCTCGCACCAGGCCGCGGCAACGGCCGACAGTTCCACCGATGACCCGGGAGAGAACCGGGTGCTCGAAATCAACAGCGTGCTGACCGTCCGGGAGCGTGAGATTCTGTCCCACCTTGCCACCGGGGCCACCAACAGTCAGATCGCGCAGGCACTGGTCATCTCCGAGGGCACCGTGAAATCGCATGTGAAAACCGTGCTGAAGAAGCTGCACGCGCCGACGCGCGCCGCGGCGACCGCCCTCTACTCGAGTCAGACCCGACGAGCGCGATGACAGGGAAGGCGGAGGAGCAAGCTACCGTGCGGTCGACGACCGACCGTGAGTTGTCCCATGCAGTCGTCGTTCTCCTCGACCGGCTGCGCGAGGACTACGGCGTCGGTCCCGGATCCCACGAGATTCGTGTTGTCTCGCTCGGCACCCAGATGGCGCTCCTCGACGAGGCCACAGAATCTGCACTTGCGAAGTTCCCCGAACTAGGCTCCCAGCAGCAACGAGCGCTCGGTCGACTCATCGTCGACCTGCAGAACACGCGCATGCGGATTCGCACGGTGCGCGGAGGTCCGGGTCACGTTGTGCAACCCGCAGAGTTTGCCAGCGCGATCCGGCGGTTACGCGGCTCGGAGTCCGTCGCCGGCCTTCGCAAGCGCATTTGCTCGGAGGCCGCGACTGCAGCGCAACTCGACCGAATACTTTTGTCCGAGGTACACAACGGTACGTGGACGGCCCTCGAGCTCAACAGCTCGATGAGGTCGGACGAGGTCCTGAGTTCCTCGGCGTTACCCCTCGGCTTCGAATCGGCCGAGAGCAGGGCGTGCGAGACCCGATCGGCGGTACTCGCCGGGCCGAACGGCGATGTTCGGCCGAGTGACGAGATCGTGCGGATGCTCGCTGCCGACTCCTATGTAGTTGCCCCGATCACGGTGTCGACCGGGGTCATTGGTCTCGTGCACGGCAGTCGATCGTCCGGGGACCCGGTGAACGTTGTGGTCCGGGACTTGCTCGGGGCATATGCCCGCGGTTTCGGAACGCTGTTCGAACGGGCGATGCTCGCCGACCGCCTCGGTGAACAGAAGAATGTGATTGTCCAACGCCTGCAACAGGAAGCTCGCGAAGCTGAGCTTCTCGAACACGCGGATGTCAGTTTCCTCGACGAAACCTCGGTTCATCAGGCTTCGGCGTTGCCGGGTACGTCCCACAACGATCTGAATCCCGCTGCGCTGGAGTCGCTGACAACGCGTGAGCGTGAAGTGTTCGCGTTGCTTGCCCGGGGCGCATCGAACGCCGAGATAGCGAACGAGCTGGTCATCAGCATCTTCACGGTGAAGACGCACGTCAAGAAGATTCTGCGCAAGCTGGGTGCCATGAACCGGTCCGAGGCGATCTACCGCTATCTCGCGATGACGGGTCAACGGTAAACACACCGCCCCCTTTGCCTCGGCAATGGGGGCGGTGCTGTGGCTTCGGCTGGACCTATGCGTCGGCGACCTGTTCTGCCGCTTGCTTCCGGAGAATGAACTTCTGGATTTTCCCGGTCGCGGTGGTGGGGAGTTGATCGACGACCACCAGCTTCTCGGGAATCTTCTGCATCATGGCTTTCCGCTCGATTCGGAGGAAATCGGCCACTTCCTGCAGAGTCGGCGCGGGTCCGTTGACGACGATGAAGGCGCACACCTTCTCGCCGAGACGGGCGTCGGGCATCGACACAGCTGCTGCCGCGATGATCTGTGGATGCGCCAAGAGGTGTTCCTCCACCTCCCGTGCCGAAATGTTCATGCCCCCGCGGATGATCAAGTCCTTGATCCGTCCCGTGACCCGGAGGTAGCCGGCCTCGTCGACGCGGCCGAGGTCACCCGATGCGAGGAACCCGCGGTCGTCGACCGATGCGGCCGTGCGTTCGGGGTCACGCCAGTATCCGAGGAAGATGCCCGGTCCCCCGTAGAAGATCTGGCCTTCATCGCCCGCGGGAACCACAGCACCCTCTTCGTCGCGGATTTCGAGAGCGACACCATCGAAGGCCCGCCCGTCGGAGGAAAGCACCTTTTCGACGGGATCGTCGACACGTACAGCCGTCACCAGGAGGCCTTCGCTGCTGCCGTACACCGGGAGGAGCGTGCAGTCGGGAAGCGCCTTCTTCCATTCCCGCAGAAGAGTTTCCGGTATCGGTGCGCCGGCACTGACCCAGAGTCGCATCGAGCTGACATCGTGGTCGGCACCGGCCTCGATGGCCCCGAGAGCCATTTGGAGGAACGGTGTCGCAGCCATACTCACGGTCGTCTTGAATTTTGCGATACGCCGGAGGCCCTCGCCCGGCTCCCACACGTCGAGAAGGTGGATCCCACTTCCGAGAATCAATGGTGTGGTCACACCCACGGCGAGCCCGGTCGCATGTGTCACGGGGGAGGGCATGAAGATGATGTCGTCAGGGCTCAGTCCCATCACCTGCCCACCCAACCCGTAGACGGTGAAGGAGAGCGTGTTGAAAGTGTGCTGGCACCCCTTCGGTCGCGACTCGGTTCCTGAGGTGTAGATGATGGCCTGGGCCGCATCGGCAGACGGCGGCGGCCCGAGTTCGTCGTCACCGGGGACGTGGTCGCCGGCGGTCAAGGAATCGAACGCGATTTCGTTGGCCCCCGCCGTCCCGCGCACGACGACCACGTGCTCGAGTCCAGGCACCTCGGGACGGACCTCGGCCAGCATGTCTGTGTACCGGAAGTTTCGGAATTCCTCTGTGACGAAAGAGATTTTCGCACCGGAGTGTTCCAGTACGTAGCGGACCTCGTCGTGCCGGTAGACCGGCATCGTGGGTACGAGTACGGCGCCGATCCTGGCGAGCGCCACATAGATGACGACGAATTCGTTCCAGTTCGGCAGTTGGACTTGCACTCGGTCCCCGCGCGTGACGCCCAGCTTCTTCAGTGAGGAAGCGAGGCGGTACGCCTGGGCCCGCAACTCGCCCCGGGTGAGTGATCCGTAGCCGTCGGTGACGGCAACGAAGTCCGGGTCGATCGTCGCCCAGCGATCCACATGCTGGGCCAGGCTCTCGTCGCGCCAGTATCCGTTCGAACGGAACGCCTCGAGGGTGCTCGCACTGTAGCGGTCCTCGGGGAGGATGGCTCCCGCGTGTTCCATGACATCCATGTGCGGATCCTTGCTTTCAGGTGCCTTTCCTCGACAGGAGGAGGACAGAGGGTTTGGTCAAACCATATTACCGTCAGGGAAGGCGGTAAGGTGAGGAATTCGAACGCCTTCTCATCCTTCCGAGTGAGGAAATTGCCCCGGGGGGATGAGTGATGTTCGGAGGCGTGGATGCGGCGGGGCGCACCCACGCCCTCGCTGTTACAGGTAGATCGACTTCGGCACGAGGTAGGCGGAGAGCGCTTCCGGACCGAGTTCGCGTCCGAGACCACTGGCCTTGACACCACCGAAAGGTGCCGTCGGGTCGGGAAGGTAACCGTTGATACCGACGGTTCCCGTCTGAATGCGACGGGCGACTGCGACACCGTGGTCGTGATCAGCGGTGAAAACGGTGCCCCCGAGTCCGAAGTCGCTGTCGTTCGCAATGCGGACCGCGTCCTCGTCGTCGCGGTACGAAATGATCGACAGCACAGGGCCGAAAATCTCCTCCTGGGCGATGGTGTAGTTGTTGTCGACATCCGCGAAGATGGTCGGTTCGACGAACCATCCCTTGTCGAGGTCCGCGGGGCGTCCACCACCGACCGTGATGCGGGCGCCGTCGCCCTTGCCCTTCGCGATGTAGGACTCCACCCGCTCGCGCTGCCGGGCGCTCGCCATCGGTCCGATCATCGTGGACGGGTCGAGAGAACTTCCGACGGTCAGCGACCCTGCCAGAGCGCTGAAGGTGTCGACCACTTCCTGGTAACGCGACTGCGGCGCCAGGATCCGGGTGCCGAGGTAGCAGACCTGTCCGTTGTTCAACATGGTTGCGCCGAAGAGTTGTTCACCGACGGTGCCAAGGTCGAGATTCGCGTCGTCGAGGATGATAGCCGCCGACTTTCCGCCAAGTTCCAGCGTGACGGGTCGCAGCAGTCGGCCGCAGGTCTCGGCGATGTTGCGGCCGGCAGCCGACGACCCGGTGAACGCCACCTTGTCGATGCCGGGATGCGATACCAGATACGCGCCAAGCTCGCGGCCACCAGGCACGATATTGATGACACCCGCGGGCAGGTCCGCCTCCTCGATCGCCTCCGCGAGAACGTAGCTGTCGAGGACCGTCTCGGGAGACGGTTTGAGGACGATCGTGCACCCGGCAGCCAGAGCCGGCGCGTACTTGAACGCGGCGAGTGCCTGGGGGAAGTTCCACGGGACGATCGCGCCGACGACGCCGATCGGGGTCTTGGTCACGAGAGTCGATCCGCCGAGTAGACCCGGCCGAGTCTCCTCGAAGCCGTCGTTCTGGATCAGGCCGGCATAGTAGCGGAGAAGGATCTGTGGAAAGACTGCCTCGAGCTTTTCCGCGACGGCGACGGGCATGCCATTCTGGGAGCTCACCGCCTGGACCATCTCGGGTGCGCGCTTGTCGAGCGCATCTGCAAGGCGTCCCAGTGCCTGCGCTCGCCGTGAAGGCTCCCACTGTGACCACCCGGTCGGATCGTCGAATGCCCGGCGGGCCGCGTCGACGGCCGCATCCATGTCGGCTTCGGCCCCGTCAGGGGCGTGACCCACCACTTGTTCGTCGTTGGGTGATATCAGCGTGATCACGCCACTCGAGGTGGGCGCATGCCATTCGCCTCCAATGAAGAAGGCGTTGTTATTTGTAGTCATGTCGGGTTCCTCTCTTCGATTTCTGTTGTGGTGCTTGTCTTCTGCATTCAAAGTTCGGCTAATGGCTCAAACGGATTCGAGCGGTTCGTCGTAGAACGGGAACTCCTCGGTGTCGTCGTAGGAACCGAAGCCTTCGTCGAGGCTTTCCTGAATGGCGATCTGTGCGCTTTCCGGGAGGGTGTGCATGATGGCGCGGACGCGTTCCTGCCGGCGGGCCACGGCCTGCCGGAAGGGCATCCCGGGGGTGGCCTTCATCTGCGGGACGATGCCCTCGACGTCGTCGACGCCACCGGCATGGTGTCCGGCGTCGACCATCGCCTGCTCCTGCGCCATCTGCGCCTCGTCCTTCTCCTCCGACATCCCGATCGGACCGATCATCGTGCCGTTCAGGAACTGCTTGACCACCGGCTCCTCACTGGTGAGCAGCACCTCCCGCGGCCCGAACATCACCAAATGCCGGCGGAACAGCATGCCGATGTTGTCCGGCACCGTCCGCGCGAGGTTGATGTTGTGCGAGACGATCAGAATCGTCGCGTCGATCTCGGCGTTGATGTCGATCAACGTCTGCGAAATATAGGTGGTACGCACCGGATCCAGACCCGAGTCCGGCTCGTCCACCAGAATGATCTGCGGGTCGAGCACCAGGGCGCGGGCCAGGCCCGCACGCTTGCGCATACCACCGGAAATCTCACCGGGCAGCTTCTCCTCGGCCCCGAGCAGGCCGACGAGTTCCATCTTCTCCATCACGATCTTGCGGACGTCGGATTCGGACTTCTTGGTGTGCTCCCGCAGCGGGAACGCCACGTTGTCGAACAGGTTCATCGAGCCGAACAGGGCGCCGTCCTGAAAGAGCACACCGAACAGCTTCCGGATCTCGTAGAGCTCCTTGGACGAGCACTCGAGAATGTTGGTGCCGTCGATCACGATCGAGCCCTGCTCCGGGCGGAGCAGACCGATCAACGACTTCAAGAACACCGACTTACCCGTACCCGACGGGCCCAGCAGCGCACTGACCTCACCGGCGGGAAGGGTCAACGTGACGTCCTGCCAGATCCTCTGCGAGCCGAACGACTTGGTCAGCCCCTCGACGGATACCTCGACACCCACGACTGCCTCCTAGGTTTACGTAAACTTCGACTTGTCATGCTGTTTCGGGAAAGCTGTCAGACCGGGGTCATTTCCGTCATGACCCAGTGACCCTCCTGCCCGGTCATGCCTACCCGGACTCGACTTCCGTCCAGCTTCGGTGCGGCGCTGTCGGTGCTGGTGGTCGACTGGTTGACGAAGAACAGCAGCGTGACCGCGTCTTCGGAGGCGGAGACAACGGAGGATTCGACGACAGTTGCGGACGTGACGACGTGGCGCTCTTTCGCCGAGGGAATGATGACTTCTTTTCCAACGCTGTCGAACTGGCCGCGTAGATCTCCACCGAGTTGGGGAAGTATGTCGGCGAAGTGCGCCTCGATGGTGTTGAAGTCGTAAGACAACACGTCGGTGACCAGGTGGGTGGCGCGCTCGTGCGCCTGGGTTTCTGCGGTGTTCACCTGGCGGTGATCGCGTACTTGGAGAGTGAGGGCGACCGCGACTGCGACGAGTGCGCCGGCGAGGAGCATGGCGACGTAGCCGGTGGCCCGGCGACGCCCGAAGGACCACGTTGCGACTGCCTTGGGTATCCGGGCGAGTGTGTTTCTCATGCTACGAACTCCACATCTGAGACGAGCCAGCGTCCGTCCACGGAATCGAGAGAGACCTTCATGCGGTAGACGCGCATCTCACCGTCGGGTGCCTCGGTGTTCTTCACCGTGGAGGTGACGGCGGCGAGGACCACCGCGTGGTTGTCGTCGGCCTCGACGAGTCCGGCTTCCTTCACTTCGCCCGTCGATTCCACCTGGCCTTGGTTCAACACGTCACCGAAACTTCCCGATGCGCTGGTGAACTGGTCTCGGAACGGCCCCGTAGTGCCGTCCGCGACCCGTTGAATGTCTTCGTCGACGCTCTGGTGCCGCAGTGTCACGAGATTGACGACCACCTGCCGAGCCGTGTCGAGTACCTGCCGGTCTCGTGACTGTGCGGCCTGTTCGGAGCGCAGGTTCGTCCACGAGACGCCGCCGACGACCAGGGCGGCGATCGCGATTACCAGGGTTGCGGCCACGCCGATGAGGAATCCGCGCGTCGGTACCGGCTCCCCGAGGTCGTGTGTCGTCGCCAGGACGTCGTCCTCGGCTTGTTCGACACCGGGTAGGTCGAGTTGCGGCTCGACCTCTACCGGAGCAGAAGTGCCTGCCATGTCGATTCCTCCTTCGAGTGTGGTGCAGAAGCGTTGGCGAGCGAGTAGAGCTCGCCGTTCGGTGCCCGGAAGTTCCCGGTCACCGGGTCGTAGGGGACGCTGAGGGTGCCGACTCCGCTGCTGAAGTCGTGTCCGTTCGGCCAGGAGGCCGGTGTGACGGTTCCGGGTTCGGTGGCGTCGGGCATAGGTGGGGTGGAGATCGGTGCGGGGCTCGGTGGGAGCGAACCCGTGGGCGGCGGCGAATACGGTTGACCAGGTCGGGCCAACATTTGCGGCCAGGTAGACGGCAGACCCCCGGGGCAATTCGCGATTTCCGCGGTTCGTACCGCGGGATTGGTCGCGCAGGGGATGTTGCGCGCCCCTCGGGCGACGCGGGGGTCGGCCGGCGGCAGTTTGCAGTAGGAATTTTCCGGTGCCGGGGCGGTGCTGACATCGCTGGGGTCGCGGCGTTGCGTTTCCTGGTAGCCCTCGGTGCAGGGGAGCGGGTTCGCGGAGTTGCCGAGTTTGACGTCGAGGGCGCCCTGACCGTATACCCGATCTTCGCCCTGAACTCCGCGGTGCATGTAGTTGATCGAGGCGGACACCGCCGGGTAGATCACCAGGATCTGCTCAATCCCGGGGATGTTCACTCGGGCGACCTCGCCGACCGTCTGCAGGTTCGCCAGCAGCAGCGGAACGGTCGGGCGTACGTCGTCGAGTGTGCCGCTGACGGTGTCGAAGAACTGTGATCCGTGGTCGAGGACGCCGCGGACCTGGGCGTCGCTCATCACCAACTGCTCGGAGAACGAGGACAGATCGCGGGAGAAGCTCGCGATGTCGGCGCGTGAGTCGACACCTGCGTCGAGGACGGGTTCGGCGTCATCGAGGAGGGTGGTCGTAGTACCGATCTTCGCCTGCGCGAGTTCGATCAGGGGACGCGAGGAGTCGATGAGCCGCGACAGAGCTGGCCCCGTCCCGTTCAAGGCGGTGTAGGCCTCGTCGACGGTGACTCGGAGATCGTCCTTGGGCAGCTCGGAGAGGAGCACGTTCACTTTGTCGACGACCTCGGAGGCGGGCACCGGGATTTCGGTGTTCTCTTTCGAAATCACATCACCCTCGGCGAGGAAGGGGCCTTCGGACGACGCTGGGATCATGTCCAGGTACTGCTCGCCGATGGCGGAGACACTGCGGACGAAAGCCTGGCTGTTTCGGGGAATCGCGAAGACCGAATCCAGTTGCAATTCTGCTGACGCCCGATCGGGTGTCACGTCGATCGACTTCACGACGCCGACGTCGACGCCGCGATACGTCACCAGCGAGTTGACGTACAGCCCTCCAGCGCGGTCGAATTCGGCCGTTACCGTGTACATGCCGATTCCGGTGACCCTCTTGAATCCGAGGTAATTGATTGCGGCGTTGCCGACGGCGAGAACCGCCACGACCGTGAATACGATGAGTTGGAAGCGAACGAGGTTTGTTCTCATCAGCGCGGTGCTCCGTTCTGCGGTGCGGACGCTGCGAGTCCGTCGGATGTTGTTGCACCGGCGGGTGCCAACAGAGGATTCACCGCTTGACGGGCCGGGCTCAGTCCCGCCAACTCGTCGAGGGGAATGCTGCCGAGAACCTTGCCGCCGACCGTCTCGGCGCTCACGTCGAGGGTGAGGAAGAGATTCATGTAGTCGCCCCTGACAGCGCGCTGAGTGGTGGTCACCGGGAAGGGGATGGTTCCGGCGATCTTGAGCGCTTCCGGGAGGTGGTCGCCGGCCGCAGCAAGCTGCGACAACACCGGCTGGAGCGACCGCAGATTCGCGTCGAGGTCCTCGCGGCTACTCTCGAGCACGTCGGTGGCAACCTCACCGAACCGTCCCACATCGTTCAGCATCGTCGTGAGTTGCTTCTGCTGTTCGTCGAGTACCTGCAATGCCGGCTGAATCGAGGTGATTCCCCGATCGATCGTCTGATTTTGACTGGCGAGTTCCGCACCGAGGCGATCCAGGCCGTCGATCGCCCGGACGATGTCGTCGCGCTGTTGGTCGACACCGCCGACGAACTCTTCGAGGTTGCCGAACAGGCTGCGCAGCGATTCCTCGCGACCACCCAAGACACGGTTGAGCTCTGAGGTCACGGTGCGAATCTGTTGCAATCCGCTTCCGTTGAGCACCAGCGCGAGTGCCGAGAGCACCTCCTCTGTCGACGGATACTGGCTTGTCCGCGCGAGGGGAATCACGGCACCGTCGGCGAGTCTGCCGACCGCGTCGGTACCGGGCGGGACGACGAGCTCGAGGTACTGGGATCCGAGCACACTGGTTTGTGCGAGCTTGGCGCTGACGTTCGCGGGGATCTCGGCGTCCGGGTCGAGCTCGAGGGTCAGCTTGGCGCCCCAGTTGTCACCCGTGATGTGACTGATATTCCCCACGATGACATTTCCGGCCTTTACCGGCGAGTTGCCGACGAGGTTCTGGATGTCGGCCAGCTCGACCGTCACTTCGTGCCCGCTACCACCGACCGCATTGCCGGGCAGACCGATCGAATTGATCCCGTCGAATCGGCACCCGGCTGCAGCGGCCACGACACCAACGAGCATGGTCGCCGTGAGCGCCGATCTCCGTAGCGAGTTGGTCATCGTGGTCCCTCCGGAAGGATGAGATTCTGCAGACTTCGGGTGATAGAGGCGACAGGGTCATTCGGCGCCGTAGCACCCGAGGCGGCTCCCGCCGGCGGCGGGAGGATGGCCGGTGCCGGCACTGCCTGTCGCGCTGCGGCGTTAGCCAACGGTGCTGCGAAAGCACCTGCAGCCGAGTTGCATTCGTCACCCGGGGCATCGACCGTGGTCAACAGTGCGCAGATGAGCGAGCGTGGGTCCGGCATCTCGGGCACAGCGAGTGCGCCCGTCAACGAATTGGCATCGGGATCGTAGATGTTGTAGAAGTCTGACAGTGCCGTCGGGCCGGAGTGGAGGATCGACATGAGGGTGTCCTGACGGTCCACGAGCAGCCGCGTGATCTCGTTCAGCTGCCCGACGTTGTCGACCAGCGCGCCGCGGTTTTCCTCGATGAACTTCGTGACCTCCTGGAATGTGGTCAGCATGCTGCTCAGCACCGCGTCGAGCTCGGTTCGGTTGGCGTTGAGCAGGCCAGACACGTTCGCGAGTTCGCCACTGAACGCTCGGATCTGCTGGTCGCTCGCGGCCAGCGCGGTGGTGAACTTCTGCAGGTTGTCGACCGTGCCGAACAGGTCCTCGCCGCTCGCGTTCAAGGTGGTGGCGGCGTCCGAAAGCTGAGTCAGCGACTCGTGAAGGGCAGTACCTGTCCCGTCCAATGTGCGGGCGGTGCTGCTCACAAAACGATTGAGTGAACCGTCCGGGTTCTCCGGCGTGCGGCCGGCGTCTTCGGCGAGCTTGACCACCTGCTTCTTGATCTCGTCGAACTCGACAGGGACGGCGGTCCGGTCGAGGGGAATCTCGTCACCGTCGGACAGGGTCGGTCCACCCGAGTACGCCGGCGCGAGCTGGATGTAGCGGCCGGTCACCAGAGTCGGGGCGATGATCGCGGCCTTGGCGTCGGCGGGGACGTCGTACTCGTTGGCGTAGTCGAATTCCACCCGCACCCGATCGCCGTCCGGCTCGATTTTCGTGATGCGGCCGACCTCGACACCGAGAATCATCACGCGGTCTCCGACATACATGCCGGTGGTGTTCCGAAAGTAGGCCGTGACGTGGTTGACGGAATGATCTTCGATCCAGGCGGCGGTGAGGAATCCGACCAGGGCGACTGCTACCAGTACGGCGAGCAGCCTCGCAGGCAGCGCCCGTGCCATTTCCCGTATCGATGTCATCAACGCGGCCCTCCGAAACTTCCCGGAAGCTGCCCGGAAAGGTTGGCGGGAACGATGTTGTGGAGCAGCACCCCGAAGAACGGACCACTGCCCACCGCTTCTCCCACCTGCTTCGCGAACCGTTCGAGGCCGGTCAACGATGCGTTGATGTTGTCGTAATTGTTGTTCAATGTCGCCACCAAAGTCTTCAACTGATCGAGAGTGGGTCCGAGTGTTGCTGCGTTGTCACGGGAAAGTCCGGTGAGTGCATCGGCTACCTGCCGTGACTGCACGAGCACGCGATGGATGGTGTCCGCCCGGCTGTTCAGCGCCGCGAAGAGCGACTGCCCCTGCCCCATGAGTGCGGCGACCTGGACGTCTCGGTCGGCGAGGATTCGGGACACGTCGGCCGCACCCGAGAGCAACTGACGCAGTTCCTCGTCGCGGCTCGCCACCGTGGCGGACAGACGGGACAGGCCGTCGAGGGAGGAACGCAGGTCCGGCGGTAGCTCGTCCTCGACCGAGGCGACCTGTTCGAGTGCACCGGACAGGTTGACGGTGTCGGTCTCCGAGACCTTGTCGGTGACTTCCTCGAGTGCCCGGGTGACGTCGTATCCGGAGCTGGTGTGCGTCAGCGGAATGGTCGCGTCGTCGGCGAGCTCACCGTGACGTCCCGGCGTGATTTCCACGTAGCGCCGGCCGAGAGCAGTTTCGACCTTGATCGCCGCCCGCGTGTCCTCACCGAGCCTGACTGCACCGCTGTCGACGTCGAACTCCACGGCAACTTTTCCATCGGTAATCGAAAGTTCCTTGACTTCCCCGACTTTCACACCGGCAATCTGGGTGGTGTCACCGACTGCGAGGCCGCTGGCATCGGCGAACTCGGCATGGTAGGTCGTGGCGCTGTTGATCCCGGGAATGGAGTTGAAGTTGAGCGCAAGAAACAGGACTCCGATCAGGATCGCCGTTCCCATGATGCCCATGCGGAATGAATCGCGCTCGAGAAATGACTTCTGAGCCATCACTTACACCTTTCTGCGGGGGCCTTGAACATCGGTGTGAATCCACCGGGCCCGGGCGCGTACTTGATAGCGAGGCCACACAAGAAGAAGTTCACGAAGCTTCCGTAACTTGCGACGCGGCCGATCAGACGGTAGTTCTCGGGCAGAGTCGACAGCACCATGTCGAGAGTGTCGGTATTCGCATTGAGGTTGCTCGCGAGATCGCCCAGTGCAACGACGTCCTGCGCGATCGCCGGCCGATTCTCGTCGAGAACTCCGGCGAGACTGTCTGTGACACGGTCGATGTTCACCAGGGAGTTGGTGATCATGTCACGATCGCCGTCGAGGCCTGCGACCAGCCGTTGAAGTTGGTCGATCAGTGCGGAGAACTGGTCACCGCGGTTGTTCACGGTCCCGACGACCGTGTTGAAGTTGCTCACCACTTGACCGATTGCCTGATCCCGGTCCGCCAATGTGTTGCTCAGGCTTCCGATCTGACTTACCAGACGCCCGATGCTTGCCTCCTGGCCGTTGAGTACCTCGATCAGTGAGGCTGACAGTTGATTGGTCTGGTCCGGGTCGAGGCCCTGCAGGAGAGGACGGAAGCCGTTGACCACCTGATCGAGGTCGAGCGCCGGCGTGGTCTGCTCGAGTGGGATCGGGCCGTCGAGTGTTCCTATTGCGCCGGGCCCGTTCGAGAGCTCTACGTAGCGGTCACCGATCAGGTTCTTGTACTTGATTCGCGCAGTGGTCCCCGCCGTCAGCGGGCGTTCGGTGGAGAGTGAGAAGGACACCACCGCGGTGCCGTCTGCGGCCAACTCCACCCCCTCGACCTTGCCCATCGGCACACCGCCGACTTTGACGTCTTCGCCGTTGCCCAGTCCGGACGCATTCGAGAAGACGGCCTGATAGGTGTGGGTGCTGCCGAAGCGCATGTTTCCCACCACCGTTGCCACAGCGAATCCCGTCAACGAGGTGACGAGGACGAAGATCAGCAACTTGATTCCTGGTGCCTTCGTCATCAGCGTGCACCTCCGAACATGAACTGTGCAAATGGGTTACCGATCAGATCCTCGATACCGCGTGCAGGCGCGTAGGCATGGCTTCCGTCATCGAAGTCGGTATGCCCGGGTGCCTGCGCAGGGTCGTAACACCGCGGTGCGCCGTCCGCCCCGTTTTTCGGTGCGTCCTCGGGATAGGTGTACGGGGGATCACCCATCAGCAGCGTGCCGAGAATATTCAGTCCGGCCTGATCACTACCACCGACGGTGCGTTCGAGATACCTGTTGGTCTGATCCATGCTGGCCAGGAAGCACGGGTACATCGGCGCGTGCTGGGCGAGCAGTGCCGTCGTCGGCTCCAGCGCATCGAGCGATTTCTCGAGCGGTTCACCCGACGCATCGAAGAAGCTTCGTCCACTGTTGCCGAAACCGCTGAAACTGAGCAGGAAGGCGCTCAACTGCTGTTCCCGTTCGGTCACCGTGTCACCTGTGGTGCTCGCGTGGTCGACGGTCCGCAGGAGTTCCGGAGCAGCGTCGGCGAGGATGTCGGCGACTTCTGCGCCCTTGACCAGGTCGCGCTGCAACGTGGGGATGCTGCCGTTGAACTCGGACAGGTAGGTGTCGAGCTCGACCATCAGATCGCCGAGTTGGTCGCCGCGGCCCTGCAACGAGGTGGACAGCGCATTCAACGTCCCATTGATCTTCTGCGGTTCCACGGTGCGCAGTACCGTCACCAGCGAGTCGAGGAGGTCGTTCACCTCGGTGGCCACACCGGTACTTCGAACCACAGAGCCCGCCGAAATGACGTTTCTGGAGGGATGTTCCGGCTGCACGAGGGTGACGAACTTACGCCCGAACAACGTAGTTGGATCAATCACAGCCGTGATGTTCTCCGGTATCGCCGACGTCCGGCTCCCATCGATGTCCATGGTGATTTCTGCCTGGTCGTCCACCCACTGCACCTTCGACACTCGGCCGACGACGACGTCTCTCATCTTGATATCGGATCCGGGTTCCAGCATCAGGCCCGACCGTTCCGAGTACAGCGTCACCGGAACGGTCGACGCGAACGATCCGCGGTAGATGCCGACGGACACTGCCGTCGCAGCCGCGATCAGTGCCACCAGGCATACACCCAGGAGCACGTAGACGAGGCGGCTCCGCTCTTCGATGTGGCCACCCATGTCAGCCCGACACTTTCACGGCGCCGGCGGATCCACCGTAGACGGCAATTCCGATGAGGAGGTCGATGACCATGATCGAGATCAAGGAGGTGCGCACGGCACGTCCCACTGCGACACCGACTCCGGCCGGCCCGCCCTTCGCGTTGTAGCCGTGGTAGCAGTGCACGCACATCACCACCACGGACATCGCGAGTACCTTCACCATCGACCAGGCGACGTCGCTGGGGACGAGGAAGACGTTGAAATAATGCTGGTACGTCCCGCTCGCCTCACCGAGGTATTCGGTGACCAGCTGGGTGGCGACGTATCCGACGAACAACGACACGGTGTACAGCGGAATCACCGCGATGACCCCGGCGGTGACCCGGGTGGTCACCAGGTAGGGGAGCGAAGGAATCGACATGGTCTCCATGGCGTCGATCTCTTCGCTCACGCGCATCGCACCGAGTTGCGCGGTGAAACCTGCGCCGACCGTCGCCGTCAGCGCGATGCCGGCGATGACGGGAATCGCCTCGCGGGTATTGAAGAATGCCGAGATGAACCCGGACAGCGCACCGATCCCGATGCGGCCCATCGAGGTAACGCCCTGCTGGCCCACCTCATAGCCGACCGCCGTGGTCAGAAGGGAGATGACGACGAGCGTTCCCCCGATGACCGCGAGGGCGCCGGTGCCCATGCTGACCTCAGCGAGCAGCCTGATCGTTTCCTTCCGGTAACGCCGGAACGTGCGCGGGATAGCGGTAACGGCGTGAGTGTAGAAGTGGAGCTGTCGCCCCAACTCCTCCATGTGGCCAATCGGCGCACCAACCGTGCGGAGCGCGAGCCCGGCAACTTTCGGTCTCGCACCAGTGGCCCGAGTAGCATTCGACACAGAAATCTCCCGTTGATAGCCGTCTTCACGGCTACGTGTTGAGCACTGTCAGTGCAGTGCAAGAGTCGTGATGACCGAGTTGGCGAGGAACAGAAGCAAGAAGCTGAACACGACGGTCTGATTGACCGCGTCTCCCACGCCCTTCGGGCCACCTTTCGCGTTCAGGCCGAGATGGCACGCGACGAGTCCGGCAAGCATGCCGAAGACCGCTGCCTTCACTTCACTCAGCAGGAAGTCGGGCAGTCCTACGAGGATCGAGATGGACGTGACGTACTGCCCTGGTGACGCACCCTGCATGTAGACCGTCGCAAAGTAGCCACCCACCAAGCCGACTGCCGAGACGAGGCCGTTGAGGAACATGGCGATGAGAGTCGACGCCAGCACCCTCGGCACACATAGGCGTTGGATCGGATCGATACCCAGCACCTTCATCGCGTCGATCTCTTCTCGAATCGTCCGCGAACCCAGATCGGCACAAATCGCGGTCGACCCGGCGCCCGCGACCACCAGAACTGTCACCACCGGACCGATTTCACGGATGATGGCAACTCCGGCGCCAGTGCCGCTGAGGTCGACCGCGCCGATCTCCGCGAGCAGGATGTTGATCTGGTAGACGAACATCATGCAGAACGGGATCGCCATCAGCAATGCCGGCATGATCGAGACTCCGGCGATGAACCACGCCTGCTGAACGAACTCGCGCGTGTGGAAAGGCCGCTTGCCTATGCACCGGAACGTCTCCATCGACGTCGCGTAGAACGCGCCGACGGCCGTCGGCGCCACCGAGGCGGCCTTCCTGACGGCGCTCGCCCTCGGGCGGTCTTTCAGATCTGCTGACATCGAGCGGCCTTTCTCACTTTTTCCGGAGCATCCGAGTCGCAAGCGGGGTCGACCATCATTCGTGGACGAGGACGACCTTCACCGCTTCACCTCGATGCTGCACGGCCACAGCTTCATTGATCTGCGAGAACGGCATCGTCGTGATCAGCTTGTCGAAGGGGAACTTGCCCTGACGATGCAGATCGAGAAGGTACGGAATGAACGTGTCGGGGTCGGAATCGCCCTCGACGATCCCGCGGATCGTCAGACCGAACAGCTGGGTGGAGATGAGCCCGATAGCGAGTGTGGCCGCCTGATCCGCCGGCACGCCGATGAGGCCGAGAGAACCCCGCACGCCCAGGGACAGCAGGATTTGGTCGAGCACAGGAGCGATTGCGGTCGTATCGATGGCATAGTCCACACCATCCGGAACGTTGGCCCGGATCTGCTCGGAGAGTGGGCCGTCGGCGGGATCCACGACATGGGTAGCACCCAGGGACAGCGCGAGTTCACGCCGCGACTGATGGGGTTCGACAACGATGATCACACCGGCCTCGCGCACCACCGCAGCGAGTACGGATGCCAGGCCGACCGAGCCGGCGCCGACCACCACCAGCGATGAGCCAGGCGCGACGTCGAGCGAGTTCAGCACCGCACCTGCGCCGGTCTGGATTCCGCAGCCGAGCGGACCGACGAGTTCGAGGGGAGCGTCATCTGCGACCTTGACGACGTTGCGCTCATGAGCAATCGCGTGTGTTGCGAGGGAGGATTGCCCGAAGAAGTTGCTACCGAGCGAGGTGTCACCCGCGGTGAGTGCCGAACTGCCGTCGGGGCGCACACCACCGAAGTTGTACGCCATGAAGTTGTGGCAGTACGCAGGCTCACCCTTCTCGCAATGCTTGCACTGGCCGCAACTGTTGAAGCTGATCGCTACCTTGTCACCCGCAGCAATTTTGGTGACACCCGGACCGGTTCTGACGACCGTGCCACTACCCTCGTGCCCGAAAACGCCCGGGAGGGGGAAAGGAAGGTGTCCTTCCTTGACCGCCAGATCGGTGTGGCACAGGCCGACCCCGGCGATCTCGACAAGAACCTCGTGCTCTGCGGGCTCACTCAGGGACACGGTCTCGATGGCGAAGTCGCCTGCGATTTCATGGACCACGGCGGCGCTGATCTGCATGATTGCTCCTCATTCCAGGTGTTCGCCCGAGGTCGGGCATCACTTACGTAGTGGCGATGTTAGGTAGGTCACAAGGCTCTGAGATAGGTGTGAGCGGCAAGTTCGCTCCAATCTCCCCCCTTTCACCCCCGATGGGACTACGGGCGTGCGGGGGCCTCGCGCGAAGCACCCCATGAGCGACGAAGGCACGCGGAGCGGAGGACTGGGCATGGCAGGCAGCGCGTGGCGCGAGGACTCGATACCTCCTACGAAGTACCGAAAACACTCCTCGGTGTGACGCGTCGAGTGCTCATCCGAGGAGAGACTTAGGTCACATTCTGTGATCATCTCGATCGATGTCCCATTCCAGGAGGAACTAGTGTCTGTTGATCCCTCGGCGCTCATCATGGGAGTCGCCGCCGCACTTGGCGGATTTGTCCAGAACGCCGACATGCCCGATGCCGCAGAAGAGTTCGCCATGCAGCAGGTGCAGGTGATGTCGGATCAGGCGGCGACCGTCGACGCGTCAGTCGACGACTACATCGAATTGCTGCCAGAGAATTCCCGCGAGCCCGTGCGGCAGGCAGTCGACTCAGCTACCGAGGCGGGCCAGGACGCTCTGGCGCCGATCCTGCCGACGCCGCCCGTGGTTGCGGACGTTCCTCCTGAAAGCGAAGCCGCCGAGCCGCTGCCAGGGGCCTACGAGCCGCTCCCGGCTACCCCCTCCGAGTCCGATGCAGTGTGGTCTGCAGGAGAATCGTCCGCAAGTGCTGTGCTCGAGTCGGTCCTGTGCGCGAAAGTTGGTGTGACCAACGAAGTCGTGGCCGGGTCGGTGCCGATCGGCTCGATCGCCGTGTTCGTCCCCTGGTTCACGAAGGCAGGCGGAATCTGCGAGGGAATCACCGCTCCCGTTCTCGCAGCACTGTATTCCGTCGAGAACGGGTTTCGGCATGGTGCCACCTCGCCCGTGTCGCCGGCAGGTGCACGTGGACCCGGACAATTCATGCCGGCCACCTGGGCACGATATGGCAAGGACGCCGACGGCGACGGAAAGGTGGACGTTCTCGGCGTCGCGGATTCGGTGATGGCGTCCGGGAACATGTTGTGTGACATGTACAGCCAGATCGATCAGTGGAAGGCTGACGGTGTCGTCTCCGGCGACACCCTCGATCTGACTCTCGCCGCCTACAACGCAGGACTCGGAGCGGTACGTGAGTTCGGCGGAATGCCGAGGGGGTCGGACGACTACGAGAACCAGACCAAACCATACGTCGCGAAGATCCGCGCGTCGGAGGAGCGGTTCGCATCGATTCTGCGACTCTCACAGAACGATTCGGGAGATGTGGGTGCCCGCATCGTCCAGGCAGCGGTGCGGTATCTCGGCCTGCCGTACGTGTGGGGTGGCGGCAGTGTGAAGGGTCCGTCTTCGGGAGGTTTCGACTGTTCCGGTCTGACGTCGTACGCCGTCTACGACGCGACCGCAGGATTCATCCTCCCGCGCACCTCGGAGACTCAATGGAATGTCGGTGTCGAGGTCCCGCTGTCCGGCGCGCGTCCGGGCGATCTACTCTTCGGCAACTGGAATTTGGGAGGTCCCGGCCACGTGGCGATCTATCTGGGAGACGGTCAGATGGTGCACGCGCCGACGACGGGTGATGTCGTTCGTATCGCACCGATCTTCGACAACATGAAGGCCCGGCGGGTCGTGTCGTAAGAGGGGTCGACACGGGGTGGGGCCCCTACGGCAAGCACTGCTCGCCGTAGGGGCCTCGGTTCGTTTGTTGCTAGCCGCGACCGACGCGGGACGCTGGGTCGTTCTGTGTGTGCGCATCCTGTCGGGTGTCGGTGAAGCGCGCCAGGAAGCGTTCGCGGGCAACGAGATAGAACGGAAAGGCCATCGAGACGCCGATGTAGGACAAGAGCATGAAGACCACGCCCCACTTGCGGCCCATGCCGATCCGTGCGGTATCCGTGAGCACCCACACGATGAAGACCGTCCACGCAATAAGCATGTCGATGCTCAGGAATGCAGCGGTGCCGCCCGGTTCGATACCGTCACCGAAAAATTCGACCGGGTTGAGGATGTTTCCGCCGTCGCCCATCCAGTCGAACGCGAATGGCCAGGTCAGGAGTAGCGCCGCGATCCCGGCGACGAGGTAGAAGGTGTGCCGGATATTCATCGCGGTGCTCCCGCGAATCTGCGTCACCATCACGTCACCTGCTGTCTGCGACGCGGACATGAATCTCGGCATCGCTGTCATCGACGACGAGTTGGCAGGACAGTCGGGAATCATTGTCCGCGGCATCAAGATAGTCGATCAAATCGGTCTCTTCGTCGGTCGGTTCGGCGAAGTACCGGGCGTACTCCTTCGGCAGATGGACGTGGCACGTCGCGCAAGCACAACTGCCGCCGCATTCGGCGACGATACCGGGAAGATTAGTGCGGAGGGCTGCATTCATGAGCGTTTCACCGGGTTCGACGTCGACCTGCGCGGTCGACCCGTCCGGCAGGTGATAGGTAACTTTTGTCATGCGCTGAGGACACTTTCTCACTCGAAGGTGGTGCGCCGAGTCGCGTTCCGCCTCGGCGCACCCACCAGGTCAGGCGAACGTCAGGTGGACAGGAAGACGTCGGAGTCCGCCGACGAAGTTCGTCTGGATCATCTTGGGTTCGCCGGTCACCTCGACGCGACGAAGTTTGGGTAGCAGTTCCTCGAGCATGACCTTCATTTCGAGCTTGGCGAGATGCTGCCCGATGCACATGTGGGGGCCGTAGCCGAAGGCGATCTGCTTGTTCGGGCGTCGGTCGATGTCGAAGGTGTCCGGATCGTCGAACACGTCGGCGTCGCGGTTGCCGGACTGGAACAGCAGCATCAGACGGTCGCCGGCCTTGATGGTGCTTCCCCGTAGTTCGTAGTCGGTGAGGGCGACGCGGGTGAACTGTTTCACCGGAGACACAATCCGCAGAGCCTCGTTCACCAGGTGGGGAACCAGGCTGAGATCGCCCTGCACTCGCTCGAGGATGTCGGGTCGTGCGGCCAACTGCTGCAGGCATCCTGCGATCGTGCTCGCCGTCGTGTCATGGCCGGCGGTGGCGATGGCGACGAACCAGCCATAGGCGAACGTCTTGGGGAAGTACTCGCCGTTGGCGTCCTTTGCGACTGCGATGAGAGTCGCCAGATCGTCGCGCGGTTCGGCGCGCCTGCTTTCGACGAGAACATCGAAGTAGGCGTAGAAGTCTGAGATCGCCGCTGCCCACTGCTGTGCGGCGGCGTCGGGAGACAAGGTCTCGATGTCCTCACGTGTCGCATCCGGGTCAGCGACCCCGAAGAGGTCCTGCGTCAGCGCCATCATTCGCGGTTCGTCTTCGACGGGGACGCCGAACAGCGACATGATGACGTGCAGCGGGAAGAACACCGCGAATTCGTGTACGGCGTCGAGGTCCGGCTTCCCGGACACGAGTCGGTCGACAGACTCCTTCGCGGTCTCTCGAATGCGGTCTTCCCACTTCTTGAGGTTGGCCGGCCGGAACCAGTCGAAAGCAACGTCCTTGATAGTGGTGTGTTCCGGGGGATCGAGGTACGGCAATGCGTCCAGGATGCGAAGACTTCCGCCGGTGAGCTTCTTTGTGAACTCGTCTCCGGCCTGGTTGGCGAGGATGGGGTTGTGCGAGCCCTTGTTCTCGCCGCCGCCCGCGCTGAAAATGTGTGGCTGTCGCTCTATTTCCATCAGATCGGCGTGCTTGCTGACCAGCCAGAGCGTGTCGTACCCCTCCACGCTCGCCTGCCCGAGCGGCTGGTTCTCGCGCAGCCACCGGTAGGCCTCGTACAGTTTCGCGTCGTCGGAGTGTCCCTCCGGGAGAACGATCTGTCGTGCTATCTCGTCGGGAATTGTTGTAGTGTCCGCGGATTCGACCGTCGTCATGATCAACCTTCTCTCTGGTGTGGGCTGAACAGCGCCGGGACGTACCGGCGCTGTTCCCCGGTGTCCGTTCATGCTGTGACTCGAGTCTCATGCATGAATGGCACCCATGCGTCACCCAGACGAGGGGTTTCGCCCCCGATTCGGAGGCAGATCTCAGGCCGCGGAGATTCCCCCGTTGACGCTGATCGCCTGGCCGGTCAGCCGGCGTGCGGCGGGGGAAGCGAGGAAGACGGCCAGCGCAGCCAGATCTTCGGATTCGGGGACGCCCAGATGCGCCTGCTGTGCTGCCTTGGCGAACAGCTTCGCGCTGAATCCGTCGGAGGTGATGCGTTCGGTCGACCCGGTGCCCGCGACCAGCGACGGCGTCAGGACGTTCACCCGGATCCCATTGCGCTTTGCCTCGATGGCGAGGGTGCGAGTGAACATGACGATCGCCGCCTTCGCCGCTCCGATGACGGACTCGCCCGGTGTGGCGGTCTTGGCTGCGTCCGATGCGACGTTGATGATGACGCCACCCTTCCGGACCGTCATGTGGGGAACGATTTCACTCGCGAGATACATGCACGGCAGCGCGAGTTGATTGAAGATACGCGCGATGTCGTCGGTAGGGATGTTCGCGAACAGTTCCGGCCGGGTGTCGGCGGCCGTCGTGGACACGAGGACATCGACGCCGCCGAGGATCCGCTCCGCTTCGGAGGCGATATGGGCGGCGCCGTCGACGGTGGTTGCGTCGGCTGACAGGAAGGTGACTTCACACGACGAGTTGGCGGACGAGATACCTTCGGCGGCGATCTGTCCGCGTTCCGGATTGCGTCCGACGATCATGATGCGGGGTGCGCCGGCCTGGGCGAGGCCCACGGCGGTTGCGAGACCGATCCCGGCGGTGCCGCCCACGATCAGACCACTACTGTCTTTCAGTTCTTTCGGTGGCGCGATTTCATGCGTACCCATTCGTGTACTCCGTTCAGGGGATGTCAGAGGGAAACTGTGCCGCGGGCGAAGATGTCCTTCGCGATGATGCGCTTCTGGATCTCGGCCGTGCCGTCCGCCACGAGGTAGGCGGTGACATCGCGGTACCGCTGCTGCAGAGGCGATTCGGTGGAGTACCCGAGGTTTCCGTGTACGCGCATGGCGAACTCGATTGCGTTCTTTGCTACAACGGGCGGCCACCACTTACTCATCGACGCCAGCGCCGTGTGCGGTTGAGCGGTCTCGCGGAGCCACAGTGCCCGGTAGCAGATCCATCGTGCACCTTCGAGGTACGTGGCGTGTTCGGCGAATTGAAACGCAAGTCCTTGGTGTTCGGAGAGTGGTTGCCCGAACGTCTCCCGCTGCTGTGCGTATGCGGCGGCTTCCTCCAGGCTCTGTTTCGCTGCGCCGAGGCACATCAGTCCGAGGGCGGCTCGACTGAAGTCGAAGTGATCCATGACCGAGTGAAAGCCCTTGCCGAGCTCGCCGACGAGGTGGGACTCCGGAATGAACACGTCCGACAGATGAATGCTTCCCCACCCCAGGGGAAGGCATCCCATGCCGGGCATGTGGCTGACGCTGACGCCGTCCGCATCGAGCGGTACGACGAAGCAACTGACGCCCCTTGCACGACTGGACCCCGGCTCGCGTGCATAGACAAGCGCGGCAGTGGCGTTCATCGCCCAGGAGATGGCCGTCTTCTCGCCGTTCAGGCGCCATCCGCCCTCGACTGCCGTCGCGGTGGTGGTCAGCGCACTTGCATCGGAGCCAGACCCGGGTTCGGTCAAGGCGATGGCAATGGTCTGTTCACCGTTGATGAGGGGAGGGAGGTATCGCTCCTGGATTTCGTCCCGGCACAGCGCCAGTTGAGAGGCCACCAAACCGATCTGGACGGGTGCGGATGCCATGTTCACGTCACCGTAGGCGAGGGTCTCGGTGGCGATACCGAGAAGTACAGGGTCTTCGGTGCCTGTGCCGCCGTACTGTTCGGGCAGACCGATGCCCAGCAAACCCAGGTCGCCGAGTCTCTTCAGAATGTCGAAGGGGAAGTCCGTCGACGCGGCGCGGTCCCGATAGCCGGGAAGTAGGACTCGGTCGCTGAACGAGGTCAATGTCTTTCGGAATTCTTCGTGTTCGTCGGTGAATGCAAATGACACCATCGGAGTGTGCTCCTGTGCGTGGCTCGAGTTGATGATCACGGCGAGGGAGCGCTGTCGTGCAGTAGGAGGCCGGACGGCCGCTCCTCGCCCCGGGAAACTATTCTAGGTTTGAATAGTAGGGCGTCAATGCTAACGGCGCAAGGGGGGTGCAGAGAGGATGATGCAAGGGGTGTGCCGGGTAGATGTACTGCGCGAGAGGGTGTCCGGTAGCTCAGAGCCCGGTCTCGACGTCGCCGACGGCGCGACGTACCTGTTGCAATTGTTCGATCAGCGCTTCCAGTGTCTCAGTGTCGACCGACGCAAGGCCGAAGCGCACCGCAGCAAGGCGATCGTTCGCGTCCTCGACGACCTCGAGGCCGGCGGGGGTGAGGGTTGCGAGAACGGTGCGGCGATCTGTCGCGTGGGCCTGACGTTCGACGAAGCCCGCTTTCACGAGTTGGTCGACCGCCATCGACACGGTGGTGGGGTGGACCATGAGGTACTTGCTCAACTTGCCGAGCGTACGGGTTCGCTGCTCCGACAGCTGCAACGACATCAGAATGAGATAGGCGTTGCGGGACAGGCGAAGTGAGCGCAGTTCCTGGTCCATGGCACGCACGACCCACTGATGGGCACGGAGCAGCGCCATTGTGGTTCCGAACTCCAGGTCGGCCGAATCCCGCCGCTCGGACCATTCGGCTCGCATCCAGTCGACGACGTCGTGGCGATGATCGTCGGCCGACATCGGGAGTTCACTCGCCACTGGGCGTCCTCTCGTCGTCACCGAACCGCGTCGAGGTAGATAGTAAACGGCGGTCAGCAGTGCGTAAGGACGACCTTTCCGAACCCGCCTCCCTGTTCGAGGTACTTGTGTGCCGCGGCTGCTTCGGCGAGCGGAAACGCCGCGCTGATGGGTACGGGCGGGACGGTTTCGGTGTCCAGCAGGGTCAACAGCCCTGCGAAGTCCCGGGGGCTGCCCATCGTGGTCCCGATCAGTTCGTACTGGCCGAAGTAGAAGGGGCGGACGTCGAGGGTGGCGTGCTCGCTCCGCGACGCGCCCAGCACGACCAACCGGCCACCTGGTCGCAGTGCTGCGATGGACGGTTCCCAAGACCCCACCGAGTCCAGGACGAGGTCGAAACCCTGCCCGTCCGGAGTGAGGCTGCGAGCCTCCGCCGGCCATTCCGAGTCGGTGTAGAGCACCCCGTTGGCCGCACCGAGTGCCTGCGCCTGCGCGATCTTGTCGGCTGACGACGATGTCACGGTCACGTTCGCGCCGACGGCCGACGCCAGCATGACGGCCATGGTCGCGACGCCGCCGCCGGCACCCAGAACCAAGAGGTTCTCACCGGCCCGCAGACGCCCGCGCGTGAACAGGGCGCGATAGGTGGTGAGTCCGACCAGAGGTAGCGCAGCGGCCTGCTCCCAGCTGAGGCCACGGGGTTTGGGAGCGACGCAATCTTCGGGAACTCGTACCGACTCGGCATATGTGCCTCGCTGGTGATCGCCGAGAATCTCCCACTGTGCGCTCGGTGCGGCCTCGCGATCGCCCCACCACAGCGACGGGAGGACGAGAACCTCTTCGCCCGTGTCGGTGCGCACGCCTGCGCCGTCGGCGCCGAGTACGTGCGGCAGGGGTGACGAATACTTACCCTGGCGGACGAGCACGTCGTGCCAGTTGAGTGCGGCCGCCTTCAGGCGGACGGTGACCCAGCCCGGGCTCGGGGCCGGATCGGGTACCGACTCCAGCCGCAGGACGTCGGGCTCCCCGAATTCGCGTAGTACCACGGCATCCACTGAAAGTCCTTTCGGTCGTACCATTCGCACGGTAGCATGTTTTCTATGCGTAAAGCGGGGTGGCTCGTCTGTCTTGCCGTGGTGACGGCGTTGAGTAGCGGCGTGGTCGGAGTCGCCGCTCCTGCGGCCGCCGACATGCCGGCGCCGTCCGAGGACCCGTTCTACCAAGCGCCGGCCGGCTACGAGGCACAGCCGGACGGGACCATCCTGCGATCGCGGCCGGTGACCCCGACGGCCCTGAGTGTGCCACTTCCAGTCGATTCCTGGCAGCTGCTCTACAAGTCGCTCGACTCGCACCGAGAACCCGTGGCCGACGTCGCCACGGTGCTGGTACCGAGAACGCCATGGACAGGCGACGGGCCCCGCCCCCTCGTCTCGTATCAGACTGCCGAGGACAGTCTGGGATCTCGATGTGCACCGTCCTATGCGCTAACTGCGGGGCTCGGGGCGGCGACATCGAACGCAGCTTCCGAGACGGTCATGATCGCCTACCTGTTGTTGCGCGGGTGGGCCGTCGTCACCGCCGACTATGAGGGCCCGGAGTCCGAGTTCCTCGCGGGTCCGCAAGCCGGCTACGCAGTTCTCGACGGGGTCCGCGCTGCTCGAGATTTCGCGCCGGCAGGACTGGACGTGAACGCGCCGACGGGACTGTGGGGGTACTCCGGGGGTGCCTTCGCCACGGCCTGGGCTTCGCAGCTACAGCAGGCCCATGCTCCCGAGTTGGGCCTCGACGGACTAGCTTTGGGTGGATTGCCGGCTGATCTCGAGGCGACAATGCGGAACGTCGACGGTGGGTACGGTTTCGGACTCACCTTCGGCGGAGTGACCGGTATCGATCGCGCGTACCCCGAGAAGCGACTAAGCGAATTGTTCAGCCCCGAGGGCCGGGCGGCGATGCGGACAAGTAGCACAGCGTGCACTGTCGAACTGATTGCGACGCATGCTTTCCGGTCACTTCGCGACTACACGATCGACCCTCGGCCCTTCGACCTTCCCGCGCTGCACGACGCCCTGGCCGTGAACAGTCCGACCGCGGTCTGGACGAGCGCACCGATCTACAGCTATCACGCGGAAGCGGACGAGCTGGTGCCCGTCGCCGTCCACGACGAGTTCGTCCGTCAATCCTGTGCCGCGGGCGCTACTGTGCAGGTGATGCGTCCGCCAGGTGGAAGCCACAACACTATGTTGATCACCGGCGCCGGAGGTGCGGTCGACTTCCTCGCAGCACGTTTCGCCGGGGTAGCTGCCGTCGATGACTGCGGTTGATGCATCCGGCAGGTGCCACCCGCTCGTAGCACTTCCAGTGTTCAGAGCGGATAGTGCGCCAGCACTCCACGCGGGTCGTGGGTTTGTCGTAACGTCCGGAGTCGCCGGAGGTTTCCTCCGTAGGCCGCGCTGATCTCGACGCCGGTCTCGGGGAACCCCGGCCGCACTTCCACGCTGTAGACGCCGATCGTGTGCGGTGCGAGGGCGTCGAGGGCACCGCCCGCCCACGCCAGGCAGGCGGCGCCGTCGTAGGGGTCGGACCAGATCGCGTTGAGGGGGACGTTCCATTCGCCGGTGCGGCCCCAGAACGCGGTGTCGGCGTCGTCCACGTCGGCGAGGGCACCGCCGCTGTGTTGGAAGTCGATACGGCACTGACGGGTCGGTGCACCGCGGATCTGAGCGGCCAGCGCCTCGGCGACGTCGGAATCGAGGGTCGGACCGGTGAAAACCGCTTTGCCGAAGAAGGATCCGCGCGGCTCGCCCGGTACCGGCAGACGGATCGGTTCGGGTTCTTCTCCGCCGCGGCCGGGCGGGGTGAACTCGGGTAAACCGTCGAGGTATCGACCGGACATCTCGGAGCGGTAGAGCACGTTCTTCGACGCCGCGGCCACGGCGGACGCCGAGGTGCGGGCGCGGGCGATGGTGGTCTCGTCCTGGCTCGCGCAGGCGGTGTAGACGAACAAGACCGGCTCGTCGGGTGATTCGTCGCTGTAGCCGAGGACGGCGCCCATCGTCGTGTCGCGCGGAAGCTCCGGTGCCACACGGAAGTAGGTGGCGAGGGCGTCGAGTCCGAGCATCATTCGGTCGACCCATACCGGGCCGGCCCGGTGGGTGCGCAACACCGCTGAGGTGACGACGCCGAAGCAGGGCGCACATCCTCGCACCGCCCACCACAGGTCGGCCTCGTCGCCGGTACTGGCCTCGGACAGTTGCAGAATTTCACCGGAGGGGAGGACGAGTTCGATCTCGACGAGATGATCGAGCGTCAGGCCCAGGCTGCGGGTGAGGTAGCCGAAGCCACCGCGAGTGGCGAGCCCGAAGCCGGCGTGCCGGACGATGCCGACCGGTACCACACGGTCGGCGGGCGCGAGGGCATCGAGCATCGTTCCCATGGTCGCGCCTCCCGCGACCACGACGCGATCACCCTCGGGGCGGACGGTATGAAGGTGTGCGGAGAGGTCGAGCATGACGGCACCGTCGGCCACGCAGTTGGAACTGAGACCGCCGCCCCGCACGGTGATCGCACCACCCGTTCGGTGCGCGATGGCCATGACCGTCGCGACCTCCGCAGCGGAAACCGGCTGCACCACACAGGCTGGACGCCGTCTCGCGGCGTCGGGAAGGAAGACTCTCCCGAGCGCATTTCGGTAGGAGGGCGAATCCGGGAGATGCAACCGATCGGGCACAGTCGCTTTCAGCTGCTGGACACATTCCGCGGACGGTGACCTCACGAGCGCCTCCTCGTCGGTTGCGTTGCCCGCCTGTCGGTGCGTCCGCGGGACCCTCATTCGTCCTCAGTCTCGCAGATGTGGGGCGGTCAGGTAGTGCTCGAGGACTGGCCCGACCCACCGCACCAGCTGCTCATGTGTCATCTCCGCCAGCGGTGGAACGCGAAGAATGTAGCGCGCGAACGCAAGTCCGAGGATCTGCGATCCCACCAGGGCAGCGCGCTCCGCCGCCCGATCCACCGCGACCGCCGCGAGTGCCGGGGCCACCTGCCGGGCGAACACTTGGAGCATCGCCTCGGCGGCCCGAGCGCTGGTGGACGCCGCTCGTAGCAGTGGGAGGAATGCGCCGTCGTTCTCCCACACGGCGAAGAATCGCGGCATCAGCACGGTGGCGAGCGAGTCGACCGGAACGTCGTGGAGGTCGGGAAGGTGGAGTTCGAACTCGGCCGCCTCCGCGAACAGCGATTCCTTGTTGGTGAAATAGCGAATCACGAGGGCGGGATCGACGCCGACATCCGATGCGACAGCCCGCATCGTCGTGCGGTCGTAGCCTTCGGCGCCGAACCGGGCGCGGGCGGCATCGAGGATCGCGGCGCGGGTGGCGACAGCGGAGCGGGTACGTCGTTCGGGCATTCCACAAGTGTAGTCAACAGTTGTTGACTTGGCGATCGAAGGCGCCTACCGTAGAAGTCAACAGGCGTTGACTTGGAGCTCGAGCGGAGGACCGTCATGAAGAACACCGACGTCGTGGTGATCGGCGCAGGGCCCACCGGCTGCATGCTTGCCGGGGAATTGGCAGCCGCAGGTAGATCGGTCATCGTTCTGGACAAGCGGGACGCACCCTCACCGCTCAGTCGGGCGTTCGGTGTTCATGCCCGCACCCTGGAGTTGCTGGACGCACGTGGACTCGCCGATGAGCTGGTCGCCTCGGGCGCGCCGTCTCCGGGTTTGAAGCTGTGGCGAGGAGCGGACTTGAATCTCGCCGGCCTTTCGTCACGATTCCCGTTCGTGCTGATCACCCCGCAGCGAAATGTCGATTCCCTCCTCGAGCGGCACGCTCGTGAACAGGGCGCCGAGATCATCCGCGGCATCACCGTGACCGGGGTGCAGCAGGACGGCGACGGTGTCACAGTGCGCGGGCGGGACACGTCGGGAGAGGAACACGCGTTTCGCGCGGCGTACGCGGTGGGGGCCGACGGCGCACACAGTGCGGTGCGGCAGATGATCGGTCAGCCGTTTCCCGGAAAAGCGGTGCTCCGTTCGATCATGCTCGCCGACGTCGAACTCCGGAATCCGCCCGACAGCATCGTCACAGTCAACGCGGTACGCGACGGATTCGCCTTCCTCGCACCGTACGGCGACAACCTCTTTCGCGTGATCGCCTGGAACCGGCGGCATCAGGTGGACGACAGCGCTCCGGTGGATCGGGCAGAATTGCGCGACGTCATCGAAAGCGCCATGGGTACGGACTACGGCCTCGGTGCGGTGCGATGGCAGTCACGGTTCCACAGCGACGAACGGCAGGTCCCGCAGTACCGGACGGGGCGGGTGTTCCTTGCCGGCGACGCCGCGCACGTGCACTCGCCTGCCGGTGGGCAGGGGATGAACACCGGCATCCAGGACGCCGCCAACCTCGGATGGAAGCTCGCCGCGGTGCTCGGTGGGGCGGACGACTCCGTGCTCGACACCTATCACGCCGAACGGCATCCGGTGGGAAGGATGGTTCTCCGGACCAGCGGCACCACGATGCGAATGATGACGGTACGGCCGTGGGTGCTGCGGAAGCTCCGGAATGTGGTGGTCGCGACTCTCCTGCGGTTTCCGCTGACCGGTGGTGCTGTCGCTCAGACGTTTTCGGGTATCGGGATCCGGTACGGGCACCGAACCGGCGACAGCGAACTGGTGGGCAGGCGGGCCGAGGACATTCCGACTGCCGCCGGCAGGTTGTACGAGGTACTGCGCTCCGGCGGTTTCGTCCTGATAGCCGAGCGGGACGTGCCCATGCCTTCCGGGGTTCACGCCGTGACCCGGCTCGGCGACGGACCCGCGTTGCTCGTGCGGCCCGACGGGTACATCGCGTGGGCGGGCGACAGTGCGTCCGACGGGTGGCGAGTGGCCTTGAAGCGGTGGACCGGCCGCATGCCGGTCTCAGCCTGAATTATCCAGGTTTGCTGTCTAACTGTCCGCATCCCATCGATTGATCGAGACAAAGCAGACCTGGTCGGAAGTTCATTAGACAGCTAGACTGGCTAATGACAACGAGGGTAGGGAGGCTGCAATGGACGAGCGAGTAGATCAGCTCCGCGAAGACATAGTGCTGTTCACGAGGCGCATTCGCACCAAAAGGGCAGGCCACCTGCTTACGCCCACGCAACTCCAGGCACTCGCCCACCTCGATCGAGAAGGACCGATGAGCGCCAAGACGCTCGCCGACCTCGAGCAGGTGACTCCCCAGTCCATCGCCCGCACGGTCACCATGCTCGAAGATTCGGGCATGGTTTCGCGGACGGTGGACCCACAGGACGCGCGCGCCAGTCTCATCGCCATCACCGAGTCCGGGCATCGGATGCTGGCCGCCGACCGGGCCCAACGCAGTGAATGGTTGTCGGCGGCGTTGGTTGACACCTGCACGGACGCCGAGCGTGACTTACTCTTCATCGCCGGCCGCCTGCTGAGGCGGCTCGCCGACGTTCCGGATCGGGGGCGGCTCGCCGACGTTCCGGATCGAGGGCGGCTCGCCGGCTCTGCCGGGTCGGGTTCGCGTGAGGAGTCACTGATGATTCCGTGACGGTCACCGACACCACTCCGACACAGGACGCCCGCCGGGTACCGTTCCGGGTCAGCGGTTCGGTCGCAACCGGCAGTATTCTTCAGCCCCTGAACTCGTCGATGATCGCCATCGCGATCGTCGGTATCGCCGCACAGTTCGGCCCCTCATCCGGAATTGCCTGGGTGATCTCGGCCCTGTACATCGCGACCGCCGTGACCGCCCCGATGGCGGGCAAGCTCGGTTCGCTGCTCGGCGCTCGGCGGGTGTATCTGGGTGGTCTCGCGCTGGTGGCGTTGGGGTCGATCGCGGGGTTGCTGGCACCGTCGGTCGGCTGGCTGATCTTCTCGCGAATCCTGGTCGGAATTGGAACTGCCACAGAGTATCCCAATGCCATGGCGATGATCCGGAGTTACGCGGAGAAGTACGACGCGCAACCGCGTACCGCGATCACGACACTCGCCATCTGTAGTCAGGCGGTCGTCGCCCTGGGACCGACGCTGGGTGGTCTGCTCGTCGGGGCCTTCGGGTGGCAGGCGATCATGTGGATCAATCTCCCGATCATCGCCTTCAGTGCCCTGGCCGTTGTGCGGTTTGCCGACGTCGGATTCGTCGGCGGTTCGTCGGTCGGTCACCGGCAGTTGCTGCACTCACTCGACCTCGCCGGGGTGCTGTTGTTCCTGGTACTGGTGTCCTCGACGATGCTGTTCCTGCTGTCGTCGACGTCGGAACCGCTCTGGTGGCTGCTGCCGGTGTGGGCGCTCGCTGTCGCCGCATTCGTCCAGTGGGAAAGGCGGGCGGCTGAACCGTTCATCGACGTCCGGGCGCTCACCCGTAACCGTGCACTCGGCGCGACCCTTGCGCGGACTCTGCTGACCTATACGGCGTTCTACTGTGTTTTCTTCGGAGTGCCGCAGTGGCTGCAGTATTCACGCGGCATGAGTGCCACCGAGGCGGGCCTGACAATGCTGCCCGTCGCCGTGGTCGGCATCGGCTCGACGATGCTCGCGTCGAGAATCTACCGGCGGCACGGCGCCCGGCGGACACTCGCCGTCGGTACCTGTGCGCTGCTGCTGGGTGGCCTGCTCCTCGCCTCGGTCGAGAGAAGTACCGCACCGATCGTGGTGCTGCTGCTCGTCGCCGCCGTACTCGGAATACCGAATGGCTTCAACAACATCGGCAACCAGAATCTGATCAGCTCGGTGACGTCGGTCGAGGAGGTGGGCACGGCAATCGGGATGTACCGCACCGTCCAATACATCGGTGCGAATCTGTCGGCGGTGGTGCTCCAGGCCACCGCCGGACACATCATCGGTGATGACGGACTGCACCGCACCGGCTGGTTCATCGCGGCTGCGGGAGTCGTGCTGCTCGTCGGCGTCCTCACGTCCCGAAACATGCGCGACAGCCGGTCTTCGCAAGTGTCCGAGGTGTAGCTGCGGGAAATAGTTGGGTCGGAGCGACGGTTGCGTCGAGGGTGAAGCTGTCGATCCTGGACCGATCCCGCACGCGTGCCGGCGTGCCCGATCCCGCTGCGCTGACGGGGACGATCGACAGGGCGGTCCACGCCGAGCAGCTCGGATTCCACCGGTTCTGGGTGGCGGAGCATCACGGGGTCCCGGGGATCGCGAGTGGGTCCCCGCCGGTACTCCTCGCCGCAATCGGAGCCCGCACCGACCGCATTCGGCTGGGATCGGGTGGCGTGATGCTGCCCAATCATCAGCCGCTCGTGGTGGCGGAACAATTCCTGATGCTCGAAGCCCTGTACCCGCGGCGGATCGATCTGGGAGTGGGGCGGTCACTGGGATTCACCAGACCGGTCCGTGACGCTCTGCGCCGCGACCGCACTGCACCCGATACGTTCGCGGACGACCTCGACGAGCTGCGGCGGTACCTGGAGGGGGCGGCGCCGGTCACCGCACGACCCCGGGTGGAGGCGGCACCCCCGATGTTCGTGCTCGCCACCCGGCGGGGGCTCGACTTCGCCGCGCGCGCCGGACTGCCCGTAGCGGTAGGCGGACCGATACTGGGCGCTACCGAGGGCAGGATTCCGGAGCTCGATCGCTACCGCGACGACTTCGTGCCCTCACCGGGGAACCGAGAGCCCTACGTGGTGATCTCGCTCGAGGTGATGATCGCGGACAGCACCGATGCGGCGCGCGAACTCCTGCTGTCGGAGGCGTGGGCGCTGGCGTCGTCCAGCCGGACAGGAGAGTTTCCGGCCCTCGAATCGGTCTCGGTCCTGCGCGATCGGTCGTGGACACAGCGGATGCGTGAGCAGATCGATGCGTCGATCGAGTCGTCGATCCACGGAACGGCGGACGAGGTGCGGGAGCAGCTCGACTCCCTGTTCGCCCGCACCGGCGCGGACGAGCTTCTCGCGTCCACATCGACGTTCGACCGCGAGGCGCTGTTCGACGCCGACCGATCGCTGTCGCTTCTGTACCGTGAGTGAACCGTCACCATTCTCGAGGTCAGGAGATCAACTGATGAAGGACTTCACCGCCTGGATCGCTCGCGAGAACGAGGGCACGATCGAACTCGCCCCCGACACGGTCGACGAGTCATTTCTCCCGCCGGGTGAGGTCACCATTCAGGTCGAGTACTCCAGCGTGAATTTCAAGGATGCTCTTGCGCTCACCCCGAAAGGCGGAGTGGTACGCGCATACCCGATCGTGCCCGGCATCGACCTCGCCGGCACCGTCGTCGAGACGGAGTCGTCGGAGTTCGCGGTCGGCGACAAGGTAGTCGCGCACGGGTACGACATCGGTACCGCCCGCCACGGTGGGTACGCGCAGTTCGCTCGGGTCCCGGCCGACTGGGTGGTGCGTCTGGACGGCATGTCGACCCGGATCGCGGCAGCGATCGGGACAGCCGGTTTCACGGCCGCGATGAGCGTCGAGGCGTTGCTGTCCCGCGGACTCGAACCGGGCGACGGTCCGGTGCTGGTTACCGGCGCGAGCGGCGGTGTTGGCACGGTTGCCGTCGATCTTCTGGCCGCTGCCGGCTTCGAGGTGGTGGCGTCGAGCGGGAAACCCGAGAAGGCCGAACTACTGACCGGCCTGGGTGCGAGCAAGGTGGTCGGACGGCTACCCGAACCCGACACCAAGCCTCGTCCGCTGGGCAAGTCGCAGTGGGCGGCTGCGGTCGATTGCGTCGGCGGTGCCACCCTCGCGCACGTGCTCAGCACCCTCGAGTACGGCGGCTCGGTGGCGGCCAGCGGACTCACCGGTGGGTCCGGCCTCGACACCACGGTGCTGCCGTTCATCCTTCGCGGGGTCAGCCTGCTCGGTATCGATTCGGTGCAGTATCCGATCGCGCAGCGCCGTCGCCTGTGGAAACGTCTCGCCACCGATCTGGCGCCGACGCACCTCGACTCGATCACCCACGACGTCCCGATCGCCGAGGTGGTGTCGGTGATCGACCAGGTGCGCGCCGGGTCCTACTCGGGCCGTGCCGTCGTGGGCGTCGCCCCCGTGAGTACTTATTAACATTGGGCGGTTAACAAGTACTCACGGGCGGCGGAGGCGCACGATCCAGGCGCGGGACTGGGCGGGGTCGATCACGTCGTCGAGTTCGAAGATCGTGGCCGCGTTCAGTGCCTTGCCCTGCTGGTACGCCGCCTCGACCAGCTGAGCGAACGCCGCGTCGCGCTGGGCCGGATCGTCGATCGCGTCGAGTTCCTTCCGGAATCCGAGTCGGACGGCACCTTCCAATCCCATAGCCCCGATTTCGCCGGTCGGCCAGGCGACCGTGAACTGTGAGGCGTGGAACGATCCGCCCGCCATGGCCATCGCTCCGAGGCCGTAACCCTTGCGCAGGATGATCGTGCCGTAAGGCACGGTCATCCGCGCGCCCGCGATGAACAGAGCGCCGAACCGGCGTACGGTTGCGTCCTTCTCCGAATCCGGTCCGACCATGAATCCGGGTGTGTCGCAGAGAGAAACCACCGGAAGACCGAACGACTCGCACAGTCGCAGGAAGTCGGCCATCTTGTCTGCCGCGACGGCGTCGATGGCGCCGCCCAGGTGATGACTACTGTTGGCGACCACTCCGTACGGGTGCCCTTCGACCCGCATCAGTGCCGTCACGATGCCAACCCCGTAGTCGGGTCGCAGTTCGAGTACCGAGTCGACGTCCGCGATCGCGTCGACGGCAGTGCGAACGTCATAGGCGCGCAACCGGTTCTCGGGAACGACGTGCCGGGCAATCCGCTCGTCGGGGGCGGACCACTGTGCAAGGGGTCCCTGGAAATACGACAGATACCGTTTGGCCAGCTCCACCGCGTGAGCCTCGTCCCGGGCAAGGAGATCGATCACCCCGTTGCGTCGTTGCACCTCGACGGGTCCGATGTCCTCCGGCCGGTACACCCCAAGCCCGCCGCCCTCCACCATGGCTGGCCCACCCATGCCGATATTTGCGTCGGGGGTGGCGATGAGGACGTCGCAGACCCCGGCCAGCGCGGCATTACCCGCGAAGCACCGGCCCGACACTATCGAGATCAGCGGCACCTTCCCGTTCAGGGCCGCGAGCGACCGGAACGTGTCGAGGTCGAGCCCGGCCGCGGTACCGGCGTCGGTATCGCCTGGCCGGCCACCGCCGCCCTCGGCGAACAGAATCAACGGAATCTGTTTGCGGGCAGCTAATCCGATCACCCGGTCGGTCTTCGCATGGTTGCGCATCCCCTGCGTTCCGGCGAGGACGGTGTAGTCGTACGACAGCACCACCGCCTCCGACGCTGCCGCGCTGAACACGTCACCGTTGATGGTCGCGAGTCCCGCGACCATGCCGTCTGCCGGAGTGTTGTCGATCAGGTCCTGTTCGGAGCGACGGCTGCGCTGCGCCGCGAGGACGAGGGGACCGTATTCGACGAAACTGCCGGGGTCGACGAGGTCCTCGATGTTCGCCCGGGCGCTGCGGCGACCGAGCTTCGTCCGCTTGGCCATGGCGGCGGGACGGGCGGCGTCGAGGGTTAACGCGTGCCGGTGCCCGATCTCGGCCAAATCCTCCCGTGCACGGTCCAGGTCGACGACAATGTCTGCCATCTCGGCTGAATCGGCACCGGTGCGGCGGATGACGACCAGTGGATCCCCGGTAGCCACCGTTTGTCCCGAACAGACCAGCAGTCGTTCCACCACCGCGGCCGCGGGACTGGCGGTCGCGTGTTGCATCTTCATCGCTTCGAGTACCACCAACGCGGCGCCCGAGTCGACGTTGCGGCCTTCGTCGACCACTTCGACGATGGTTCCGGCCATCTCCGCCCGCAACACTTCTTCGCCTGCCCGCAATTCGACGGCGGTGGACGGAACATGTGGCCCCTGCTGGGCCTGCGCGTCCTCGACCAGTCTGCTCATTCGCTCGCCGAGATAATCGGTGCCTACGACCCCGCTGCCGAAATCCGGATCGGTGAGGACGGCACGCAGGAACGCGATGTTGGTGGGGACGCCTTCGATCTCGAACTCGGCGAGCGCCGCCTCCGCTTTCCGAACGGCAGCAGAGAACGCGGGTCCGCGGGAGAGGACGATCACCTTGGCGAGGAGGGAGTCGTAACGCGGACTCGGGGAGAGTCCCGGCCGCCCATAGGTGTCGACCCGAATACCGGGTCCGGTCGGCGGGGAGAACACGGTGAGGGTGCCGGCGGCGGGAACGGCCTGCCCGTCGGAACGCATCGTCTCCATGTTGACCCTCGCCTGCACGGCGATACCCCGGGACGCGGCAGGCTCACCGGAGGTGTCGAGCCCGATGGCGGTAATTCCGTGGGGGAGGAGCAACGACTCGAAGCCGGTGCCGGCGCCGATCGCGAGTTGTGTCGCCACCAGGTCGACACCGGTCACTTCTTCGGTAACGGTGTGTTCCACCTGGATTCGCGGGTTCACTTCCAGGAAGTAGAACCCGTCGGCAGAGACGAGGAACTCGACGGTGGCAAGTCCGCGGTACCCCACACTGGCGCACAAGCGGGCGGCCGCCTCGTGTAGCTCGGTGCGCAACGTCGGGTCGAGGCCCTGTGCCGGCGCGATCTCTATCAACTTCTGATGTCGACGCTGGACGCTGCAGTCACGATCGCCGAGTGCCAGCGCGCGCACGCCCTCGGACGACGGCGCCGCCACCACCTGAACCTCGATGTGCCGCGCGCCCGTCAGCAGTGCTTCCGCGAATACGGCGGGGTTGCCGAAGCCGAGCTGGGCTTCGGACGCGCAGAGCCGGTAGGCGTCGTCGACGTGGTCGGCGCTGTGCACGGCGCGTATTCCGCGGCCACCGCCACCGGCAAGTGCCTTGATCATGATGCCCTGTGGCCGGCTCGCGAAGAAGGCGCGGACGCCGTCGAGATCGGTGGCGCCGTTGGTTGCCGGCAACACCGGCACCTTCGCTGCGACGGCTGCATCCCGGGCTGCCGACTTGTTCCCGAAGACGTCGAGCAGGTCTGGGCTCGGGCCCACGAAGTTAACGCCGACCTGTGCGCACTTGCGGGCGAATTCTGCGTTCTCGCTCAGAAACCCGTACCCCGGATGAATCACGGTGGCACCGAATTTCTCCGCAACTGCGAGAAGTGCCGCGTGGTCGAGGTAGGCGGCCGGGCCCGATCCGCTCAGCGCCGCCGCCTCGGTCGCGGCCCGCACGTGAGGACTCTCCGCATCGTCCTCTGCGTAGACGGCCACCGTCTCCATCGACATCTCGGCGGCGGAGCGGATGATGCGCAGCGCGATCTCGCCACGGTTGGCGACCAGCAGTGTCACTTGTACTCCTCGGCAAGGGTGAACAGGTCGGCCTTACGGACCTTTCCTGTCGCCGTCATGGGCAGAGTGTCGAGGACTTCGACGGTGGGCACCTTGTAGCCGGCCATGTTCTGGGCTGCCCACTCTCGCAGTTCGTCACTCGACACGTTGTGATCAGGCAGTAGTTGGACGAAAGCGAAAGGAACCTGGCCTCTCGCCGAGTCGGGTTTGGGCACCACGGCAGCACACTGAATGGCGGGGTGCAGCAGGAGCAGTGCCTCTACCTCCGCGGGAAACACGCTCATACCGTTGGTCTTGATCATTTCCTTGTCGCGGGCCAGATAGTGCAGAGCACCCCTGTCGTCGAGTTTGCCGATGTCACCGGTCCACAACCATCCGCCGCGCAGTGCCTCAGCCGTGGCCTCGGGCTTCCCGTAGTAACCGGTCAGCAGCGATGGGCTGCGCACGATGATCTCACCAGATTCGCCCATCGGAACTGGTACGCCTGCCTCATCGACGACGAGTATGTCCGTGCCGGGTACGGGGAGCCCGCAGAACACCGGTTCACTGAGAAGGTCGAAGTCGCCGGTGTGGAAGCCGAGAGTGATGGTGTCGGCGGTGTGGGTTTCGGTCATCCCGTAACTGGCTTCTCGCAACACCTGTCCGGTGGCGTCGCGCCACCGGGCACGAATCGCCGGATCGAGTTTCAACACGAACGACACCGCCATGGCGTTGTCGAGTGTCGATAGATCGCGGTCGGCGAATCCGGGAAGGCCCATCAGTTCCACATAATTGTCGACCGTCCCGACCATCGAGGTCACTCGGCATCGTTCGATCAGCGTCACCGCGGCCTCGGGATCCCAACGGGTGAGGAGGACGACGGTGCCGCCGTTGAGCAGCGGGTACAGAATTCCGAAATCTTCTCCCGCAATCCAGAAGATGGGAAGGAAACCTAGAACGACCGGTGGTGTCTCACCGACTCGTCGTCCGCCTGCCACGGTCGCGGTAGCCGCGGTGTAGACCATGTGCCACTGAGTGTGCTCACAGCCCTTGGGCATTCCGGTGGTGCCCCCGGTGTAGTTCAACACCGCGAGGGCGTCGGGGTCGGTCGCAACCGGTTCCGCGCGGGGCGACTCCATGATCTCGGCCCAATCGGTGGTCGCGGGGTCGGCGACAGGAAAGGGGGGAGGAACGCTCGGGACGGGCGGCAGCAGGTCGGACAGCGATGTCACCGCAACGTGGCGCAAGGGAGTGTCGCGCCGGACCGACTCGACCATGGGCGCGAAAGTGTCTTGGGTCAGCAGGATCTCGACCCCGGCGTCGTTGAGTTCGTAGATCAGTTCGTGTTCGCGGAAGAGTGGGTTGATCGGCACATGAACTCCACCGATTTTGAGTATGCCGAGCATTGCGATGTGAAACTGCGGGCAGTTCGCGAGATGCACACCGACGCGGTCGCCGGCCGTGGCACCTTGTTCGATCAGCCATCCCGCGAACCGATCGGACAGGTCGTCGAACTCCGCGTACGTGATTCGGCGTCCGTAGAAATCGATTGCGACGGTGTCCGGACGCCGTGTCGCCCAATGGCGTAGGTAGCCGACGACCGTTCGATCCTCGATCGGATAATCGACGGTTTTCGGTACCTGCGGTGGCCAGGCGGCATCCTGGGTTGCGCGAAGGTCGGCGAGGGCGGCTTCCAGCACCGCATGGTCACTCGAAGGTGGAGGTGGCATACCGAACTCCCGATTCTGTGCGGATGTTTCCGGCTCAGATGAAGCCGATGAGTCTTTCGGAGATGGCGGTCACGTCGGAGGTGTAGCGACGCCGCTCCCGGGGCGTGGCGTCGACGAGCCGGGCGGCACCGGCAAGTTGGGCGTCGGCCAGTGTCTGCGCGATCCGGGCCGGCGACGCGCACGGGACTACGTCGAAGCTCTCGTTGATCCGCTCGATGAAGCGGGTGTACCGACGAATCAGCCGCGTCTGCACGGCAGACCATGTTCGGCCGACCTCCGGATCGAGACGCGCGCGGTGCTCGATCAACTCGAGGACACGCCCGTTGGCGTACACCGCCTCGACGAAGGCCTTGGTTGTGGTGCGCAGGACTTCACGCAGATCCTCGCTGGCGGGGCCTTCCACGTGCTGAGACTCGAGGAACTCCTCACACACCTCGTCGGCCACCGCATGGAACATTTCGTCCCTCGACGAGAAGTACGCGTAGAACGTCGCCCGGGAGACATCGGCGCGACTGGTGATCACCTCGACGGTGGTGCGGTCGTAGCCGAGTTCAGCGAAGCACGCGCCCGCCGCGCGGATGAGCTCCCGCCGCCGCGGTCCGTCGTTGTTCTTCCGCGCAGTGCGAGCCCGCTCCTGCGCCTGGCTTGTGGTCACGATCACAGTATCGATTGATGTTGACGTCAATGTCAATATCGCGCGCCGTAGTCAGCGAAACTACCGGGAGGCTTGGGGTCAGAGTGGTTGGAGGAGGAAAATCCTGAACTCGCGTCCGCCCGACCGCGCGTGTTCCATGAGGTAGCCGGGCCAGTACTCGGTGACGAACGTCCACAGCTGCTCGCGTTCCTCGCCCGTCACCATCCGGACGCTCATCCGGCGCTCGTACGACCCCGCCTTCACTCGGGCTTCCTGGGCGTCCCGTAGATTCGCCGACCACATCGGATGGTCGGGCCGTCCCCAGTTCGAACCGGTGACGATGTACCCGTCGCCGTGCGGGATGCACAGAAGCGCGGTGGTCCGAGGGGTGCCGCTCTTGCGTCCCGGAACCGTGACCTGCACCGACTGCAATCCGGCGATGCCCATGAGGCTCACCCGGTTACCCGTCCACGAGCGCAGATGCGATTCGAGCCAGATGATGACCGGCGCCAGCCGCATGACCCACTCCTGTGTCCCGAGCCAACGGGCGAGCGCGACCAGAGGATTGCGGCGCCGACGGGGCTGCACGGAGGACGAGGAACCGGCATTCATGTCCGCCATCATCCCCCAGCGTCAGGGTGCGCGCGCCGCCGCCGATGAGTTTTCTGCTGCGCTCGGGTCTACCTTTCAGATTCGACGGAAGAACCATGGCGCCCAGGCCTTGACCTCGACAAAGGTTGAGGTTGCAAGATCATGTCAGCAAGGTCAGTCAGCATCTCACCGAAGGAGAACGAACATGTCGAGCACCGAAACCACGGCCACCGCAACGAGCGCCGCCACGAAGTTCAATCCGCTCACCCTCGAACTGAGCCGTCCAGCCGCCGTGCTCTGGACCGTCGTGATCGCACTCGTCCCCAACCTGGTGCTGTGGTTGCTCGCACTTCCCGCAGGTGCGTCGTTCGAGATGACGGATGCGGGGAAGACCACCAGTGCAGCACCCGGCGGCGTCGTCGTCATGACGGTCGTTCCCCTTCTCATCGGGATGACACTCGCCGCGCTCATCTCCGTGAAATTGCCGGCCATCATCCGTCCCGTAGAGGTGATCGGGGTCGTCCTCGCGCTCGCGACGATCATCCTGACCATCCAGGCCGATTTCGACGCCGCCAGCACCATCTCACTCTCACTGATGCACGTCGTGGTCGCGGCCGCGATCGTCGTGGGGTTGGAAGCGATGCGTCGGCGGATCGTGCGCACCGCCAACGTCTAGGCCGGTGATACTTGGCCCGACCTCGGTCGATCAGGCGCCGCCGGGTTCCGGCGGCGCCTAGTCGAAGAGTGTGGGTGCGTCTCCCGCCGAATCGCCGTCGGCGGCCGCCCCGGTCCGTTCACCGTCACCGGCCTTCACCTCGCCTGCCGGGCTGGTTGCCTTGTGCACCACCGACAGCGCCGTCGTCCTGACCGACAGTCGGTGTCCGTCGGGATGCTGCAGTGACGCGAGACCCTTACTAATTTCTACCACCAGCCACGGTCCTGCGTGACCGGATGCCTGCACCAGATCACCCACCTGTATCTGTACGGCTACCACCGCTTCCTCCCAAGGTCTACTGCACCGACCGTGTCAGCGTAGCGATATCGGCGGGCGCAGGTCGGATGACGGATCGGGGGCCCGACCGCACCCCCACCGGATATACCGTGGTGTATGCGCCTCTCCCGTCGGCAGTTGCTGCGAGTAGGTATGGCCGGCTCGGCTGCGGTGCTGGTGGGAACGTCAGCGGTGAGCAGCGAGCGGTTGCCTGCGCCGCGGTGGCGAGGTGATGACCCCTTCGGACTCGGTGTGGCCTCCGGAGATCCGACAGAGGACGGTGTCGTCCTGTGGACACGCTTGGCACCGGATCCCCTTGCCCCGGGTGGTCGCGGCGGCATGGGTTGGGATCCGGTGACCGTCGAATACGAGGTCGCGCACGACGGGAACTTTCGGCACCCGGTGACGCGCGGGACGGCTGTTGCGACGCGTGAACTCGCCCATAGCGTGCATGCGGAGATCCACGGCTTGGAGCCCTCCCGCTGGTACTTCTACCGATTCCGTGCCGGCTCGGCGATCTCCCCGGTCGGCCGGACCCGCACGGCCCCGGCTTCGGGACAGCCCACCGCGCGGATGCGGTTCGCGTTCGCCTCGTGTCAGTCGTGGAGTTCCGGCTTCTACACCGCATACGAGCACATGAGCGACGAAGACCTCGATGTGGTGGTCCACCTGGGCGACTACATCTACGAACGGGGGTGGAGGCGCGGCCGCGAGGGCATGTCGATGGGAGTCGACCGCGATGAAGCCGTCGATCTGCCCGGCTACCGGCTGCGCTACGCACAGTACAAAGCCGAGCAGCCATTGCGCGACGCACATGCTGCGTTCCCGTGGATCGTGACCATGGACGATCACGAGGTCGACAACAACTGGGCCGCGGAGTCGCCGGGACTGGGTATAGACATCTATCGAATCTCCGCACTGTTCCGTCGGCGTCGGGCCGCCGCCTTCCAGGCGTTCTACGAGCACCAGCCGCTGCGGCTCGCTCAGCGACCCTCCGGGCCGGGGATGCGCCTACACCGCCGCTACCGCTTCGGCGATCTCGCGCAAATCACCATGCTCGATACCCGGCAATACCGGGACCGGCAGGCGTGCGGGGGCAACGTGACCGCGAATTGCACCGACCGGCTCGACACCGACCGCACAATACTGGGTGCGCAGCAACGGGACTGGCTGCTCGACGGATTCACCGGGTCACCGGCGCGTTGGCAGATCATCGGCAATCAGGTGGCGATGGGTGAAACCGACAACGACCCCGGCTCGGACGCGGTGCTCTCCACCGACTCGTGGGACGGCTACGTCGCCGATCGCAACGCCGTTCTCGGCGGCGCAGCGGATCGCGGAGTACGCAATCTCGTAGTGATCACCGGCGATCGTCACCAGAACCTCGTCGCGGACCTGCGCCGGGACTATGCCGACCCGGAATCACCTGTCGTCGCGTCGGAATTCTCGGGCACGTCGATCACCTCGGGTGGCGACGGCGCCGACATGAATGACACGGGGCGCCGCCTGCTGGCGGCCAATCCCGACATGAAATTCTTCAACGCTCAGCGGGGATACGTGCGCGTCGAGCTGGACCATCAGTTGTGGCGCAACGACTTCCGCGTCGTGCCCTACATCCGTCGTCCGGGCGCGCCTGTCCATACCCGCGCGAGCTTCGTGGTCCAGGACCAGATACCCAATGTCGCCGAGTTGTGACGCCGTATCTCGGCGCTCGACTGGTGCGCAGGCTTCAGGTCACCGCAGGGTTGAAGGAGCCGAACGCGAGGTCGGCCGATGGCCATTGACCGGTGGCTGTCACCTCGGCGAAGGCCAGGTCGAAGGCGTCCACGAGCCAACTGGACTCGGCGGTGACGATGAGTTGGTCGGGGGCCTCGGCCGAGTCGCTCTCCTTGAAGAGAGCAACCCGCCAGAGGGCGGCCGCATCGGGGTGATCAGCGAGGACGCCCTCGGCGTTGACGGCGAGGAGATAGTGCTGGTATTCGAAATCGATGCGAATGGCGTAGCCGCAACCGATATTGACGATGCTGGCGGGACGATGGGTGGCCGCAGCGAGCATCATGAGCTCATCTGCGTAGCGATTGGTGAAAGCATGGGCGAGGGGCACGGGCGTCTCGTCTCTGTGAAAGATCGTGAAGCGACTGCCCCACGACCGGCCACACAAGTCTGCGCTCTGCTACACAGCTGGTGTCTCGGCTTGAAGTCCCTAACAATACGGTATCGATGCGGCCGGCGTGCACCCGTCGGGCTTGCTTTTACGGAGATATCCACGATCCCGGAAGCAAGTGTCGCCTCGGTCGAGGGACGTGACCTGCAGTTCGTTCGACCGTGTGCCCTTTCCCGAACTGATCCAGTTTCTTTTGGTTCTCGATGCGTCGAATGACGGCCCTCACTCGGAGCGGCTGGTCGAGGGTAGGTATGGGTTGGGCCCCAGCTCGATGGTCGTGGTGGTGGGCGGAAGGCCGATCTCTTCCCACCCGGCGGTCAGGGTGAGGGCACCCGAATCCTGGCAGGTCCCCACCCAGTAGTGCGGCAGCGTCCGATACTCGGTCGGAGGACGCGCGCGGATCGATCTGGTCACCGGGTGGTACGGATCTGCTTCCCCTTCGATGTCGCCGACAGTGACGAACACGGACAGATAGGACCAGTGTCCGGAGTAGTCCTCGGGGTCGGTCAGCGAGCGCGTCTCGTGATGGGCGAGTTCGGCGCATCGCCCCGTGGCCGTCAGGACGAGGCGCAATTGCATCCCACTCGGATAGGCGGTGATGTCGTTCAATTGCAGCGTCAGGCCTTGATGGGCGGCGAGGACTGTCGGACCATGCACCTGGGTCCCGCCGGTGGCGGGTGGCGGCTGCGCCGGCCACCGGTGTCTGCGCATAGAACCGATAGTGCCATCGCCGCCGCACCCAGGCCACTGTCTCTTTTTCGATCAGAGTGAAGGGCTTCGGAACGTGAGAAGCCGCCGGCACCTGTGGGTGTCAGCGGCTTCGCATTCCCGTCGGGCACGCTACGCACTGCAGGTCTGACCCGGCGGAAGGTGACGGTGCCCGCCAGTGCGCCTCTCGGCAAGTGGTCGCTCGCAGCGACATATCTAATGTGGTACCCGGGGCATTGGGTCGGACACCGTCGACAGTCTCAACGAGGGCGGTAACCCGGATATTCCCGGGGGAGTGCCCTATTTTCCGCGTTCGACGATTTGCTCCGCGACGGCGTGGAGGCGGGTGTTCGTCTCCTGTGAGAGGTGCGTGAGCATCTCGAAGGCGCGGATGGCGTCGACGTCGAATCGTTCCATGATCATGCCCTTGGCCTGGCCGATGACATCCCGGGAGACCAGCGCGGACTGCAGTTGTTCCTTGGTACGCGCGGCCATCAGGGCCAACGCGGCGTGGGCCGCGAGAACCTCGGCCATCGACTCTTCCTGGAGACCGAAGGCGTGGGGTTCGAAGGCGAACAGATTAAGTGCGCCCATCTTGCCCTCGGAGGTGTAGAGCTGGAAGGAGATGGAACTGTAGATGCCCACGTCGACGGCGGCGTCGGCGAATCTCGGCCACCGATCGTCGGAGCGGAAGTCGTCACAGCGGACCACCAGATTCGCCACAGCCGCCGCGACGCAGGGGCCCTCACCGAGCTGTTCTTGCACGTGGTCCAGCTTGGGCAGGAGGTCCGAAGTCGGGGCAACCGACTCGAACTTTTTCCCGCCCCCGGAGACCATCAAGATGCCCGCACACGCTTCCGTCGGCATCAAGTCCACAGCAGCGGCAGTCACGGTGGACAGACTGTCTTCGATCGACCGCGGGGTGGAGAAACTGCGTGCGAGGTCAGCCATGGTGCGGACGATGTCACCGCTCCCCGAACCGTTCATCACAGCCTCCTCTGTCCGTCGACGCCGTCACGAGACGGCCGTGTGACCGTCTCCCTTCGTCCACCCTAGGCGGCCGTGCGCTCCGACGTCGGGGCACCGGGGATTGCTGCCGGTGTCTGTGGTCAGTTCGGGCCCAGCGGTCGTGCGAACAGCACCCGCAGCGCGGTGCGTCCGACGGTGAGTAACCCCTGGAGTGGGGACAACACAGAGGACGCGATCGACCACACGGTTGTGGTCCCGGACGGTGGGAGCGGAGTGCCGGCGAATCGGTCCGTCAGCCACTCGAGCATGGCGGGCGCGGAGATCACCATCAGTGACAGGTGCTCACTCAATCGGTCCCGCACGTAGGTGACGTGGGCGCCGCCCTCGACATACCGCTCGACCTGCCCGTCGACGTCCTCGATGTGGATGATTTGGTCGTGGACCGGGTGCACCACCAGTAACGGGCACTCGGGAATGCGTCCGCCGAGCCGGATGTCGTCGAACACCTCCAGCACCTCGGGTGTGGCCAGGATGTCGGCGAGGGGGATGTCGGTGTAGTCGTCGAAGTCGTCACGGGCGAAACGTGCAACAGCTTCCACCGTCGACATCGTCTCAATCTTGTCGAGTCGCCGAATTCCTTCGTCGTCGGCATGGTCGCGGATCACTCGTCCGAGGCCGGGATAGAGGTGGCGCAGTCCGGCGACGACGAGCGCGGGGAGGCCGGCGTGGAGGGTGCCGTTGAGCCGGATGTAGGTTTCGCCCGGGTCACCGACCGGGGCGCCGAGCGCTGCGCCGACGATGTCGATTTCGGGTGCGTATTCGGGGGCCATTTCGGCTACCCAGGACGAGGCCATGCCGCCACCGGAATATCCCCACACGCCGACTCGGGTCGTGGCGTCGAGTCCGAGGGGCGGAAAATTGAGCGCCGCACGGATCCCGTCGAGGACCCGGTAGCCGGGTTCGCGGGGTGCGCCGAAGTAGCCGCCCATGCCCTCGTGGTCGGCCAGCGTCACGGCCCAGCCCCGCTCGAGCGCATTGGCGATGATCAGCATCTCGAGGGGCGGGAGGCTGCCGGGCGAGAACGCACCCCGCTGCAGTGCATACGACGGGAAGCACTTGTCGGCGATGGCGTCGATCGCACACTGGTACGCCAGTAGCGGCCGCTCCTCGTCCGGGTCGGCGCCGAACGGCAGCAGCACGGTCGTGACCGCCACCTCGGGAGCCTGGTGCAGGTCGCAGCTGCGGTACAGCAACTGCCAGGCCGACACTTTCTGCGGGATGACGCCGAGGAGGGCCAGTTCGACTTCGCGACTGCGGAGCACGGCACCCGGCGCCGCGGCGGCGAAACCGGCGGGTGCGACGTAGAAGGGGTCGTCCCCCGGCAAGATCGGCCGGCTTCGCCCGACCGGTTCCGGAAGAATCGGTCCCGACAGCGGCCCCTCGGTAATTTCGGCGTTCACACTCATTGTGCGACCTTTCCAGGACAGAACCCCGCGGAGACGGAAGCTCGGTCGGTTATCCGGTACGACGAGTGACAGACTCTCACAACGCCGACGGGCGCTCGCACGCGGTGACCCCGGTCACTGGGTGCGGGAGTCCTGTACGTCTTGGGTCGCACCTTCCTCGAACCGACTTCTCATCCCGAACCGGCGACGCTGTCCGTCTCCGAGGCCGGAGTCAGCTGTCCTTGGGAGGAGCGAGCCGGGCAGCGAGGAGTCCTTTTCCGAGTTCGCCACCTTTGAGGCTCACGGCCTTCGCTCGCTGAAAGAAGTCGATGAGCTCGGTATCTCCGGCGCGTTCGGCGTCCCGGATGTAGCCGTCCAGGCGCAGAGCGTTACTCAGCGACGCTTCGACGAACCAGATCAAGTTGTAGTCCTTGTCTTTCGTTCCCGTCACCGCACCGGTTTCCTGATCGCTCATCTGTAACTCCTCCTCGATCGCCAGGCCCACTGTTCTCCCAATACGTACCCCACCCCGGCTGCCGGCTACGGCGGAACGGTAGAAGAAGCTCGTGGGTGTGGCCGAACGTTCGCAGCGCCGTCACACGTCCGTGACATGCTGGTGTGGTGGCGAAGCAGAGTGCGGGGTTGCTTCCGTACCGCATCCGGGACGGTGTGCTCGAGGTGTTGATCTGCCATCCGGGTGGTCCGTTGTGGGCGCGTCGGGACGCAGGAGCGTGGTCGATCGTGAAGGGGGAGTATGCCGTCGACGAAGACCCGTGGGCTGCGGCGCAGCGGGAATTTCGGGAGGAGGTCGGTCTCGATCCGCCGCAGGGTGCGGTAGTTCCTCTTGCTCCGGTCCGGCAACGGGCGGGAAAGGTGGTCAGCGCGTTCGCTGTGCGAGGCGACCTCGATGTCACCGACGCCGTGAGCAACGAATTCGAGATGGAGTGGCCTCCGAGGTCGGGCCGGCAGAAATCGTTCCCCGAGATCGACCGGGTCGAGTGGTGTTCCGTCGCAGTGGCGCGGACCAGACTGATCGCCGCGCAGGTGGCTTTCCTGGACGAGCTGGAAAGCGCTGTGGAGGGCGCCGGACGGTAGCAGGCTGCACCTCGTTGCGGAATAGATGCGGACGGCCGGTGTTGTGGAGGGGGAGAAACGACCCGGGGTGTACTCGCGCCCCGATGAAGGGAACGGACAATGTCGAACGTTACCGAGACCGCCGTCCTGGCCGGAGGCTGCTTCTGGGGTGTGCAGGAACTCGTGCGTAAGCAGCCGGGCGTGATCTCCACACGCGTGGGATACACCGGTGGGGACGTACCGAACGCGACGTACCGAAACCACGGCTCGCACGCGGAAGCGATCGAGATCGTGTTCGATCCGTCGAAGACGTCGTACCGCGACCTTCTCGAGTTCTTCTTCCAGATCCACGACCCGTCGACGAAGAACCGGCAGGGTAACGACATCGGAGCCAGCTACCGCTCGGCCATCTTCTATACGAGCGACGAGCAGAGACGCGTCGCCGAGGACACGATCGCCGACGTGGATGCCTCCGGACTCTGGCCCGGCAAGGTGGTCACCGAGGTGACCGCGGCAGGCGACTTCTGGGAGGCGGAGCCCGAACACCAGGACTACCTGCAGCGGTTGCCGGACGGATACACCTGCCACTTCGTGCGGCCGGGGTGGAAGCTTCCGCGTCGCGACGCCGAGGTCGGCTGAGGGATTCCACGGCGGTCGGGTGATTGACATCACAGCGGACCGGTACCAGACTGACCATCGACTTGAATCCGAAGTCAAGATCAGAATGTAGCCGTCCGTGAAAGGAACCCGCGTGACCAAAATCGGTGGTGTGTGCGACAGCCGCTTCTCCGCGTTGCAGGAAGCGTTGAAAGACAACCTCGACTCCGGGGAGGATCTCGGCGCATCCATCGTCGTCACCCTCGACGGTGCCCCGGTGGTCGACATCTGGGGCGGATGGTCCGACGCCACGCACACCACAGATTGGGGTCGGGACACGATCACCAACGTGTGGTCGTGCACCAAGACCGTGACCGCGCTGGCCGCGCTCGTGCTCGTCGATCGCGGGCTGCTCGACGTGTACGCGCCTGTCGCCCGGTACTGGCCGGAGTTCGCTGCGAACGGCAAGGGCGACGTCGAGGTCCGGCACCTGCTCTCGCACACCTCCGGCGTCTCCGGCTGGGACAAGCCGTTCACGGTCGAGGATATGTTCGACCTCGCGGAGTCGACCAAACAGCTTGCAGCCCAGGCTCCGTGGTGGAAGCCGGGCACCATGTCCGGGTATCACGCCCTCAACTACGGTCATCTGATCGGTGAGGTGATCCGCCGGGTCGACGGACGCACCCTCGGGCGGTTCGTCGCCGAGGAGATCGCCGGACCGCTCGGTGCCGACTTCCACATCGGGTTGAATCCTTCGGAGTTCGGACGCGTGTCGAATGTCGTTCCACCGCCGCCGCTGCCGATCGATTTGGCTTCACTCGACCCCGAGAGTGTCATCGTCAAGACGTTCACCGGGCCGGGCCCCGACGCCTCTGCGGCATGGACCCCGGAGTGGCGACAGGCCGAGAACGGTGCGGCGGGCGGGCACGGTAATGCGCGATCCCTTGCCCGCATCCAATCGGTGGTGGCGTGCGGTGGCGAGATCGAGGGTGTCCGTCTGCTCTCGCCCGACACCATCGCGCTTATCTTCGAAGAGCAGTCGAACGGCGTGGATCTTGCTCTCGGACAGCCCATCCGGTTCGGAATCGGCTACGGACTGCCGACGCCGGTGTCAGTTCCCTTCGTGCCCGAGGGGCGGATCTGCTTCTGGGGTGGCTGGGGTGGATCCCAGGTCGTCATCGACACCGAGCGGCGAATGACGGTGACCTACGTGATGAACAAGATGGGTCCGGGGCTCCTCGGCTCGGACCGGAGTGCCCAATACGTATCTGCCGCTTTCGCGGCGGTGGGCTGAGCGCGGATTCCAACACGAGCGGCCGACAGGCTACGACCTGGCCGAGCTGGCAATCCGACCAGGTCGGCCTGTCCCTTTGATCAGTCCCCCCTCGGTGCTGCAGTCCGTAGTGTTCCGGGAAGAGGTGCATATATTGCGATGCATCGATCCGCCACACTGATCGACCGAAGGAACGAGTCCCATGCCGCAGCAGGTACGAGGTGTCATCGCCCGCTCGAAGGGTGCCCCCGTTGAGATCGCGACCATCACCATTCCCGACCCCGGACCCGGAGAAGTAGTCGTCGACATCGCGGCGTGCGGGGTCTGCCACACCGACCTCACCTACCGTGAGGGTGGGATCAACGACGAGTTCCCGTTCCTGTTGGGTCACGAGGCCGCAGGCATCGTGGAAAGCGTCGGCGAGGGTGTCGATTCGGTCGAGGTCGGCGACTTCGTGGTCCTGAACTGGCGTGCTGTGTGCGGTCAGTGTCGCGCATGTAAGCGTGGCCGTCCGCAGTACTGCTTCGACACGTTCAACGCGACGCAGAAGATGACTCTCGAGGACGGCACCGAACTCACGCCTGCGCTGGGTATCGGGGCGTTCGCCGACAAGACTCTGGTGCACGCCGGTCAGTGCACCAAGGTGGACCCGTCGGCTGACCCTGCTGTCGTCGGCCTGCTCGGCTGCGGTGTGATGGCCGGTCTGGGTGCCGCGGTGAACACCGGCAACGTCAGCCGTGGCGATTCGGTTGCCGTCATCGGCTGCGGCGGCGTCGGTGATGCGGCGATCATGGGGGCCCGGCTTGCCGGCGCATCGAAGATCATCGCGATCGATCGGGACGACAAGAAGCTCGAGTGGGCGAAGGAGCTCGGTGCCACCCACACGATCAACGGTTCGAACGTGGATGCGGTGGAGGCCGTGCAGGAGCTCACCGGCGGTTTCGGTGCCGACGTGGTGATCGACGCGGTCGGCCGACCCGAGACCTGGAAGCAGGCCTTCTACGCCCGCGACCTCGCAGGCACCGTCGTCCTGGTCGGTGTGCCGACCCCGGATATGAAGCTCGAGATGCCGCTGATCGACTTCTTCTCCCGCGGTGGTTCGTTGAAGTCGTCGTGGTACGGCGACTGCCTGCCCGAGCGTGACTTCCCGATGCTCGTCGATCTGTACCAGCAGGGCCGGCTTCCCCTCGAGAAGTTCGTCAGCGAGCGCATCAAGATCGACGAGGTCGAACAGGCCTTCCACACCATGCATGCCGGTGAGGTGCTCCGTTCGGTGGTGGTCCTGTGAGTGGGACGCTGCGGATCGAGCGGGTCGTCACCGAGGGCACGTTCGCTCTCGACGGCGGAGAGTGGAACGTCGACAACAACATCTGGCTGATCGGTGACGACACCGACGTGGTGATCGTCGACGCTGCCCATCAGGCGCAGCCCATCATCGACGCGGTCGACGGCAGGCACGTGAACGCCGTGATCTGCACGCACGGTCACAACGACCACGTCACCGTCGCACCGGAGCTCGCGGAGCGCTTGCACGCTCCGGTGCTGTTGCATCCGGGTGACGACATCCTCTGGAAGATGACGCACCCCGACGCGAAGTACTGGCGGCTCGAGGACGAACAACGTATCGCTATCGCCGGCACCGACATTCAGGTGATCCATACTCCGGGGCACTCGCCGGGTTCGTCGTGCCTGTACCTGCCCGAGGTGGGTGCTCTGTTCTCCGGTGACACCCTGTTCTCCGGTGGCCCCGGGGCGACGGGCCGGTCGTACTCCGATTTCCCGACGATCATCGGATCGATCCGCGATCGGCTGTTCGCCCTCCCCGAGGAGACGACGGTGCACACCGGGCACGGAGACGGAACGACGATCGGCACCGAGGCCCCGCACCTCGCCGAGTGGATTGCACGAGGGAACTGAGTTCATGACCGACACCACCGACAGGTACACCTTCGACGAGGATGATGTCGTCGTCACGCACGAGAAGTCCTATGCGGCGGGTGTTCCTGCGGTGTTGGTGTCGTTGCGCCGCGGGTTGGAGCAGATGGGTCCGGTGCGCACGGCCCGCACGTTGTTCAAGCTGAATCAGCGGGACGGGTTCGACTGCCCGGGGTGTGCGTGGCCGGAAACACCGGGGCACCGCAAACACGCCGAGTTCTGCGAGAACGGGGCGAAGGCGGTCGCGGAGGAGGCCACCACCCGGAAGATAGGGCCGCCCTTCTTCGCCGAGCATTCGGTGGCGGAGCTGCTCGGCAAGACCGAGTTCTGGTTGGGGCAGCAGGGCCGGCTGACGCATCCGATGGTGCTGCTGCCCGGGGGAACGCATTACGAGCCGATCGGCTGGGACGCCGCGTTCGCGATGATCGCCGGGGAACTCCGCGCGCTGGGATCGCCGGACGAGGCGGTGTTCTACACGTCCGGGCGCACCAGTAATGAGGCGGCGTTCGTGTACCAGTTGATGATTCGGGCGTTCGGCACGAACAACCTGCCGGACTGTTCGAACATGTGCCACGAATCGTCCGGGTCGGCTCTGGTGGAGACGATCGGGATCGGGAAGGGCTCGGTGACCGTCCCGGATATCGAGAACGCCGACCTGATCCTGATCGCCGGCCAGAACCCGGGCACCAACCACCCCCGTATGCTCTCCACTTTGGAAAAAGCCAAAGGCAACGGCGCGAAAGTAATCGCGATCAACCCGTTGCCGGAGGCGGGACTGCTGCGGTTCAAGGACCCCCAGAAAGTGCACGGGGTGGTCGGGAACGGGGTGCAGATCGCGGATGAGTTCCTACAGATCCGGATCGGCGGCGACCAGGCCCTGTTCCAAGGATTGGGCCGGCTCCTGCTCGAGGAAGAGGACCGCAACCCGGGGACGGTGATCGACCGCGACTTTATCGACCGGCACACCGCCGGATTCGACGACTATGCCGCCGCCATCGGGCGGGTCGATCTGGACACCGTGGTCCAAGCTACTGGCCTGACCCTCGAACAGATCCAGCAGACGGCGCAGGCACTGATCGCCTCGAAGAAGACGATCATCTGCTGGGCGATGGGGTTGACCCAGCACACCCACGGGGTCGCGACCATTCAGGACGCGGTGAACCTGCTGCTGTTGCAGGGGATGATCGGCAAACCCGGGGCCGGGGTGTGCCCGGTCCGCGGGCACTCCAACGTCCAGGGCGATCGGACGATGGGGATCTGGGAGAAGATGCCCGAGTCCTTCCTGACCGCGTTGGACACCGAGTTCGGGATCCGGTCACCGCGCACACATGGGTGGGATGCGGTCGACTCGATTCGGGCGATGCGGGACGGGAAGGCGTCGGTGTTCGTCGGGATGGGTGGCAACTTCGTCTCCGCCACCCCGGACACCGACACCACCGAGGCCGCCCTGCGTAACTGTGCGTTGACGGTACAGGTGTCGACGAAACTGAACCGTTCCCATCTGGTGACCGGGCGAACCGGGCTGATCCTGCCTTCGTTGGGCCGCACCGACAAGGATGTGCAGTCCGGGCGCAAGCAGCAGGTGTCGGTGGAGGACTCGATGTCGGTGGTGCATCTGTCCCGCGGCAGTCTGCCCCCGGCCAGTGAGCATCTACGCAGTGAGGTCGCGATCGTGTGCGGGATCGCCCAGGCGTTGTTCGGGCCCGATCACCCGGTGCCCTGGCAGGAGTTCGCCGCCGACTACGACCGGATCCGCGATTCCATTGCCCGGGTGGTTCCCGGGTTCGCGGACTTCAACCGCAAGGTGCGTGCGCCGGACGGGTTCGCCCTGCCGCACCCACCCCGGGATGAGCGCCGATTCGACACCAGCACGGGGAAGGCGAACTTCACCGTCAACGCACTGTCCTGGCTGCCGGTGCCGGCGGGGAAGCTGATCCTGCAGACCATGCGGTCGCATGATCAGTACAACACCACCATCTACGGGCTCGACGACCGTTACCGCGGCGTCAAGGGCGGCCGGCGGGTGTTGTTCATCAACACCGACGACCTTGCCGCACTGGGCTTCACCGATGGGGATCGGGTGGACCTGGTGTCGGAGTGGACCACCCCGGACGGCACCGTGCAGGAACGGCGGGCCGGCGATTTCCGGCTGGTGCCGTATCCGACGCCCGTCGGGAATGTGGCCGCCTACTATCCGGAGACGAATCCGCTGATTCCGCTCGATCACGTGGCGGCGGTGTCGAATACTCCGGTGTCGAAGGCCGTGCTGATCCGGCTCGAGAGGCGGCCCTGATGGGGAGGGTGACGCTCCGGACCCCGGTCACCCGGATCACCGACACCCGGCAGTCGACCCGCCCGGACACCGTGGTGGTCGAGGAGCCGCTCGAGATCCGGGTGAACGGGACCCCGCTGGCGGTGACGATGCGGACCCCGGGTTCGGATGTGGAACTGGCGCAGGGGTTCCTGCTGACCGAGGGGATCATCGCCGACCGGGCGGATATTGCGTCGATCCGGTACTGCAACAGTGTCGACGAGCACGGGGTGAATACCTACAACGTGCTCGATGTCGACCTCGCCCCGGGGATCTTTCTGCCCGACACCGGCATCGAACGGAACTTCTACACCACCTCCTCCTGCGGGGTGTGTGGGAAGGCGTCCCTCGACGCGATCCGGCAACGCACGAAGCATTCCCCGGCCACCGACCCGGTGCGGGTGCCGTCCGCGACGATCGCGGAGCTGCCGGACCGGCTGCGGGCGGCGCAGAAGGTGTTCGACAGCACCGGTGGGTTGCACGCGGCCGGGTTGTTCACCGCCACCGGGGACCTGCTGACGGTCAAGGAGGACGTCGGCCGGCACAACGCGGTCGACAAGCTGATCGGTTGGGCCACCGAACAGGGCCGCATCCCGCTGCGGGGCAGCATCCTGCTGGTGTCGGGGCGGGCGTCGTTCGAACTCGCCCAGAAAGCGGTGATGGCCGGGATCCCGGTCCTTGCCGCCGTGTCCGCCCCCTCCTCGCTGGCGATCGACCTCGCCCACGACACCGGACTGACCCTCATCGGATTCCTCCGCGGCACCACGATGAACATCTACACCCACCCCGACCGCATCACCTGAGGCTGTCGGCGCGGATCCCTGCCTCGAGCGCGATCGCCCCTGCTTCTCCGCGCGACCCCACCCCGAGCTTCTTCAACACCCCGGCAACATGGAACTTGACGGTGCTCTCGCTGATGCCGAGGCTGTCGGCGATCGCCTTGTTCCGCTTGCCCGTGGCGAGATGGCCCAGCACCTCGAGTTCGCGGGGGTTTAGGTCGCCGAGCTGTTGTTCGTCGGGCCTCACCGCCGGAGGATCGAGCGGAATGGCGACGGCCACGCGGGAGCCCCACCCGTCGACGGACTCGACGGCGATCCGCCCACCCATGGTGTGGACGCGGCCCGACAGTTGCCGAACGAGTGCGTCGGTGTCCAGGCCGCCGGCGCCGTCGTCGCGGACTTCGACCAGAAGATTGGATCCGTCGCAGTCCCAGGCGATGCGAATCCGTTCGAGCGTCGCCTGTGCGGCGAAGGCGAGAACAGCGCTGCGCACCACTGCGCGTGCGGCATGCGCGACTTCACCGGGAAGGGCCCGTCCGTCCGCGGGCGGATCGACGTAATCGACGACGAGTGGCCGGTGCTGCAGAAGGGGCCGGAGTTCACCCTGTAGTCGGGCGAATGCGGTGGTGACGGCTTCCTCCGTGAGGAGACGGTCGGACTCACCGGCCGAGCGCAGCGCCACGAGGGCCGTGGACGCGGTCTCACTCGCCGTGATGCGCGACCGATGATCGTCGAGATCCTTGGACCGGAGGGTGGCGAGGATCGACTCGAGGGTGGCGGCATGCAGATCCGTCAATTCGACGATGGTCCTGGCCCTCTCGCTCGACGCCGCCCGCGACTCCGCCAGATAGGCCGGACTGGCCTGCGCTACCTGCAGTCGAATGGACACGGCCACGACACCGAATGCGGCCCCGACGAGGTCGACGTCGCGGATGCGCTGACGGGTTTTCGGTACGACGAGCAGCAAGGTGCCGGTGGCGTCCAGCAGTGCCCAGACCTTCCGCTTCGAGCCGGCGATCACGGCGTGATCGTCGAAGACCTCGTCCACGGCCAGCTGGGTGCGCAGTGCATCGAGTTCGGTGATGGTGACCCGCTCGACGATCGACGGATCTCCGCTGACCTTCCGGGGGCGTCCCGTGCATTCACGGGTGAAGATCACGAGTGCGGTGTGTGGCCAGATGTCGGCGAGAAATTTCGAGAACCGGACGGCGATGTCGGGGAGCGAGCCGTCGATGACGTCGCGCATCGAGCCGAGGAGATCCGCAGGTGACACCGAGGTCGAGCTGGAGAGAACCACCTTACGAGGGTATCGCGCGGTGCTGGTCAGCCCCGAGCCTCGGCCCGGGCGGCATCGATGACGTCGGACCGCTCGAGACCCAGAATCTCCAGGGCGCGGGCCGCCGTGCCGTGTTCGACTCCCGCTACCGCGCGGACGATGTCCGCCCCGGTGAACGGTCGACGCCCCGCCTTCGCCACCGCTGTCGCCTCGCGGAAGGCCTCGCGCGCCGGTGCCGACAGATGCAGGGGGCCGGAACGGGGCCGGCGCAGTGCCGTGTCGACGGAGGTGGTGTCACCGATGCCTGCTGCAGCGAGTGCGTCACGGTGCACCCGGGTAATGGCCTCGCGCAGAGCGTCCCGGCTGGATCCCAGACGCTCGAACACTCGACGAGCAGTGCCGTCCGGCAACGAAAACGACGCCAGCAAGAGATGTTCCGCACCGGGCTCCCGGTCACCGAGCCGGTCGGTTTCGGCTTCGGTCTCGGCGAACAGCCGTTTCATCGACCGCATGTCGCGCCATCCACGGGTCAGCATCATCGGGCGCCTTTCTGTCACCTCAGGCGAGGTTGATCGTCGCGAAGATTGTGGTCGGCCGAGGCGAACCGCCGGGCGGCTCCACACTGAACCCGAGGGCCGTCGACTCGTCGATGCCCGTGACGACGGCCGTCGTGGACGGCGACACGGCGCCGGCGTCCATGATCCCCGCCGACACCGGTTCGTGGGAGGGACCGAGGAGCCACATCTGGTACACCGAGCCCGGAGCCGGTGGAGCGACATCATTCATCACCAGGACACCCGCGTCGACGTCCTTGGAGAAGACGACCGTGGCCGAACCACCACCGGCAATGGGCGCTACCGCCGTGCGGACGTCGTCGGCCGCCAGAATCTGGGCGGGAACGGGCTCGGTGGAATCATCGCGGAACTGCTGCACCACGGTCACGCCGCCGACCGCGAGAACGACCACCGCGGCCGCCGCTGTCAGCGCGGCGATCAGCCGGTTGCGGCGTCGACTGCGCGCGCCGTCGAGCGACACCGGGGTGGTCGCGGCCGGCAGCGACCCGAGGATGCGGCCGATCAGATGGGCGGGTGGTTCCACTGCGGTAGACGCGGACTGTGCGGCCATCGTTTCCCGGACACCTCGTACCGCGTCGGCGAACTCGACGCGAACCTGGGGCGTAGCGTCCCGCACCGCGGCGTCGATCTGGCGCCGTTGCACGTCGTCGACTGCGTCGAGGGCGTATACCGGGGCGAGATCGAGCAGAGGGTTGGTGGACTCATCCATCGACCTGCACCCCCAAACACTGCCCGAGCCTTCTCAATCCGTCTCGGATCCGCGATTTCACGGTGGGCAGGGCCACGGACAACCGCTCTGCCACTTCGCGGTAGGTGAGTCCGCCGTAATAGGCCAGGACGACGGTCTCCTGCTGGATTTCGGTGAGGGTGCCCAGGCAGTCGATGACGTCATTCTTGTCGCCACGGCGGGCGACCTCCTCGGACACGGCGTCGAACGGGCCGTAGTAGCTCGCCGCGCCGTAGGTCGATTCCCGGTCGGTGCCCGACTGCTCGGAGCGCACCCGATCGACCGCACGCCGGTGCGCCAAGGTGATCAGCCACGACAGCGGTGAGCCCTGGCGGGGGTCGAAGCTTGCTGCGGACTTCCAGACCTGCAGGTACACCTCTTGGGTGGTTTCCTCGCTGTAGCCGGGGTCGCGGAGAACGCGCAACACCATGCCGTACACGCGCGCGCTCGTGCGTTCGTAGAAGACGGTGAACGCTTCGGTTTCGCCCGCGGCAATCTGCGCGAGCAAAGCAGTCAGCGTCACGTTCTCCGTGGCCCTGTCGACGCCGGTCATCGGCCTTGTCCGTTCATCGAACTTCAGCCTAATCCCAGCCTGCGGCCGGTGCGACCAGGTCGGGGACATCGACGTCTCCAGCAATCGGGTTGCCGCGTCGAACGCCCGGACGTCGGTGGCCGAATCGTTCATCGGATTGCCGCTGACGGTGGGCACGCGGATGAGCGCTTGCGCACGTGCCTCGTCGTTGTGGCGAAACCGAATTCCATATCAGTGATTCGAAGCTGAAGTGGCGGTGGATTGCCGGATCGACTCGGGCCCACAGGAATACATCGTTGGGGCCGGTCCTCTGCCCCTTCCTTCAACGCACAAACCCGGCGGTACCGAGATTCGGTACCACCGGTATCTGTGTGTGATGGGTGAGCCGGAAATTACTGCGGCATCAGGACGGAGTCGATCAGGTACACCGTCGCGTTGGCGGTCTGCACCCCACCGCAGATCACGCCGGCGTCATTGACCTTCAGGTCGTCACCCGAACCGGTGACGGTGACGGAGCCGCCCTCGACGGTGGCGTGCTCACCATCGATGTCGTCCGGTGCGATCTGCCCGGGCACCACGTGGTAGGTGAGCACCTTGGTGAGCAGAGCAGAATCGGTCTTCAGCGTTTCGATGGTGGCGGGATCAACTTTGGCGAATGCGGCATCCACAGGCGCGAAGACGGTGAACTGTCCACTGTTGAGGGTGTCCACCAGGTTGACCTGCGGATTGAGCTGTCCCGAGACCGCCGCGGTGAGCGTGGTGAGCATGGGATTGTTCGAAGCGGCGGTGGCCACCGGATCCTGCGCCATTCCGTTGACCGACCCTGCGCCCTCGGGCACGGTCTTGGCGTACTCGGCGCAACCGGGACCCACCAGGTTGGCGGCCGGGTCGGCCATCGCGGAAGAAGTAGTGGCTCCGGAGCCGGAGTTCGACTCGGAAGTCATGGTGTCTGCGGCGCCGGCAGTGCTCGACGAGTCACTGTCGTCCGAGGAGCATGCTGCACCCAGCAACACCAAGGACGTGCTCGCTGCGACTGCCAGTACCCGTGTGGTGATGTTCATGGAAATTGCCTCTCTCCGATGTGGGTGCGGTTGCGCACCATCGACAGCCATTCGGAGCGGTTCGCCAAGCGGATGGGTCCGCTTTTTATTTCGGTATCCAACCCATCCGGTGGCGAGGCGGCGTCGAATTCCTTCCGCAAGGGTGCCGCGCAGCCCTCTCTTCGGGGTGTGCGTGTCACCGCGAACTCGATCACCGGAAGAGGGCTCGACATGGGCGTTTCGACAATGCGTGGATGTGCCGTCGGACTTGCGACCGCTGCCGCCGCTGTGTTGCTTGCAGCGGGTCCGGCGCAGGCAGAACCGATGGGGCAGGCGGAGTTCCCTGGGGCGCTGGCCCCTGTCGCCGGCCTCGACGTGGAGCGGTATGCCGGTACCTGGTACCAACTGGCCGCGGTACCGCAACCGTTCAACCTCGATTGCGCGCGCGACACGAGAGCCACCTACGGAGTGCGCGATTCCGCGAATGTGAGTGTGTCCAACTCCTGCACGACGTGGGCGGGAGGAATGAGCGGCATCGAAGGGAACGCGCGCGTCAACGATCCCGTCACCAACGCACAGTTGCACGTGAGTTTTCCCTCGGTACCGTTTCAGAGCGGACCCGAGGGTCCCACCAACTATGTGGTGACCTACATCGCCGACGACTATTCGTGGGCACTGGTCGGCGATCCGGCGCGCACGTCGGGTTTCGTCCTGTCGCGGACTTCTGCGGTCGACGATTCCGGCTGGACGCAGATCCGCCAGGTGGTGGAATCGCGGGGTTACAACTCTTGCCTGCTGCTGACCTCACCGACCACCGGAGGTCGAGACAACATTCAACCCCTCTGCACCGTGTGACCCAGGCGGGCGGCGGCGCCGGTGATGTTCTCCATCATCCCCCTGAAGATGATTCCGTGGAACGGAAGGATGGAGTACCAATACAGCCGGCCCGCCACTCCTTTCGGGAAAAAGATGGCGCGTTGTTCCAACCGCGACGAGTTCTGATCGACGGGGCGGACACGCCATTCGAGCCAAGCTCCGCCGGGAGCCCGCATCTCCGCGCGCAGCCGCAGCAGTGAACCGCGCTCGATATGCTCGACACGCCAGAAATCCAGTGGATCACCGGTATTGAGCTGCTTCGGATTTCTACGACCGCGAGTGAGCCCGACACCACCGGCGATCCGATCGAGCCAGCCACGCACGGACCATGCCAGCGGAAACGAGTACCATCCGTTTTCCCCGCCGATACTTTCGACGACGCTCCACAGGGTGTGCGCATCGGCAGCGCACTCCTTGCTGCGCTCGTCGGTGTAGACCACCTCACCGGCCCAGTCGGGGTCGGAGGGGAGCGGATCGGACGGGGCACCCACGGGGGACGCACTTGCCCAGGTGGTCTCGACCTCACCGTTGTCGATGCGCCGCAACGCCAATCGAACGGCGTCACGGTACGACGTCAGCCCTGCTGCCGGTGGTGGAATCACGTCGTTGATGTCGTGCTCGCCGACGACGGCATCGTTGTGCAGGGATTCGATCAGTGCCCGGCCCAGCGAACGCGGTATGGGGGTGACCAGTCCTATCCACAAACCGGCGAGTTTCGGTGTGAGCACGGGCAGGACGAGAATTCTGCGTTGCCGCAGTCCGGCGATCTCCGCATAGATTTGCATCATCTCGCCGTACCGGATCACGTCGGGGCCGCCGATGTCGTAGGCGCGGCTTCGCGGTAACGGGGCCTCCGCTGCCGCGACGAGGTAGTGCAGGACGTCGCGGACGGCGATGGGCTGGATCTTGTTGTTCACCCACCGCGGCGTCGTCATCACGGGGAGTCTGTTGGTGAGGTGACGGATCATTTCGAAAGAGGCCGAACCGGATCCGATGACGACCCCGGCCTGCAGAACCATTGTGGGCACGCCGGACTCGGTGAGGATCTTCCCGACTTCCGTCCGAGAACGGAGGTGCGGAGACAGGTCCGCGGATTCGGGGTGGAGCCCGCCCAGATAGACGATGCGTCCTACCCCGGCGGTGTGGGCGGCTCGAGCGACGTTCTCCGCGCTGACACGTTCGGCCTCCTCGAACTCGTCCGGGCCGCCCATGGAATGGACGAGGTAGTAGACGACGTCCACGTCCGCGAAAGCGGCAGAAAGGGATTCGGGATCGCTCAGGTCGCCGCGAGCAATGTCGACGTCCGACGCCCAAGGGACATCGGTCAGCTTCTCGGGGGAACGTGCCAACACCCGCACGTGATACCCGGCTTCCAGCAGTCGGGGTGCGAGGCGTCCACCGATGTATCCCGTAGCACCCGTGACCAGTACGCGTAACTGTGTCATTCCCATACGCTACCCGTCATGGGTGCCGCCTCGCTCGATCAACGCTAGGGTCGAGTGATGGGCATCGTGCATTCGAGCGTGATCCGATCCGCGCGGGACGAGCTGTTCGCGTGGCATACGAGACCCGGGGCCTTCACTCGGCTGTCGCCGCCGTGGCAGCCGCTGTCGCTCGACGAGGAAGCGGATTCCCTGAAGGCGGGGCGGGCGGTGTTGCGCTTGCCGGGCGGCCTGCGGTGGACAGCCCGACACGACCCAGCGGGGTACGACCCGCCGCGGCAGTTCGTCGACTATTCGGCGGCGCTCCCGATGCGGCTGCTGGTGCCGTGGCGGCACACGCATACGTTCGAGGTCGTATCCGAAGACGAGACCCGGATGACCGACCGCGTCGACACCGCCGTCCCGGGCCGCTTCCTGACCTCGACGTTCCTCTACCGGCATCGCCAGGTCGCCGACGACATGGCCCGCCACCAGTGGGCATCGACCCTGGCGCCGGGTTCCCGCACGATCGCGGTGACCGGTAGTTCGGGCTTGGTGGGTTCGGCTCTCACCGCGTTTCTCGCCACGGGAGGGCACCGGGTCGTCCGGTTGGTGCGCCGCACGCCGCAGATCCCGGACGAGCGGCGTTGGAACCCGGCCGCTCCGGCCGCCGATCTCCTCGCGGGTGTCGACGCGGTGATCCACCTCGCCGGCGCGTCCATTGCGGGCCGCTTCACCGACAGCCACCGCCGTGCCGTTCGGGACAGCCGCATCGAACCGACTCGGCGGCTGGCCGAGCTGATCGCTTCCACTCCCGACGGACCCAAGGTCTTCGTCACTGCGTCGGCGATCGGCTACTACGGTCCGGACCGCGGCGACGAGCTCCTGCACGAAGACGACGAGCGTGGTGACGGCTTCCTCGCCGACACGGTGGCAGAGTGGGAAGGTGCGACCGCTTCCGCCTCCGATGCGGGCGTGCGGGTGGTGACCGTGCGGACCGGTATCGTTCAATCGCCGAAAGGTGGTGTCCTGCGGCTGCAGAGGCCACTCTTCGAGGTGGGACTCGGTGGCCGGCTCGGTGCAGGTACGCAATGGTTGTCGTGGATCGACCTCGACGACCTGGTGGACATCTACCATCGGGCCGTCGTCGACACGCGCTTGACTGGTCCCGTGAATGCCGTCGCGCCGAACCCCGTGCGCAACGAGGAGTACACGGCGGTACTTGCGTCGGTGCTGCACCGGCCGGCGTTCCTACCGGTGCCCGACTTCGGACCCAAACTACTCCTGGGTGAGCAAGGGGCCCGAGAACTGGCCCTCGCGAATCAGCGAGTTGTCCCGGGACGGCTTCTCTCGCGCGAGCACCGGTTCCGGCGCCCCGATCTCGAAAGTGCCCTGCGGCATCAGCTCGGGCGATTCACGACAGGGGAGTAGCACCCCGTTCCTTGTCGTACGCGGCGACGACGCGTTTGGGGGCGGTGAGGCGCCACGCCTCCTCGACCAGCTCCGCCAGTTCGGTCGACGTCACCGCCTCCAGAACCACGTCGATCCACCCCCAGCGCCCGAAGAACGGCGCCACCAGAAACACTTCGGGATCTTCCTGGACAAGGGCGGTCTGGGTTTCGAGGGTGGCTTTCAGACACACCGTGGGCGCGCCGTACCCGACCAGACCGAACATCTTGTTGCGCACCCGGAAGGTCGGCTGGTCACCCCAGTTGGCAACCACCACCTCGTGTGCCTCTGGCAGAGCCAGCATCATCGTGCGCACCTCGTGCTCGGTCGGCATCACAGCTCCCACACTTCCTCGTGTTGTCGGGTTCCGTTATATCCGGCCGCACCGACATGGCTCGGGTGTTGGGAGCACGGCAGCTGGGAGTTCGTAGAGTGACGGTGGTGACGATCGAGGCACCGGAACAGGAGTGAACCGATGACCGAAGCAGAACCGGCCGGTGGTGGTCGAAGTCCCGCAGTCGAGGCGGGGCTGGCAGTGCGCCGCGAGGTGATGGGCGCCGATTTCGTCGAGCGGGCACTCACCCGCACTGCCGGTACCGACAGTGAAGCTCTGCAGGAATTCGTCAGCGAACACGTCTGGGGTGCTGTATGGAACCGGCCCGGGTTGGATCGGCGCAGCCGTAGCCTGCTCAACCTCGGGATGCTGATTGCACTGCGGGCGCACGGTGAGCTGAAAGGGCATGTGCGCGGAGCGCTTCGAAACGGTCTGAGCCGCACGGAGATCGTGGAGGCGGTCATTCACGCCAGCGCCTACTGCGGTGCCCCCGCCGGATTGTCGGCGATGGCTGTGGTGCAGGAAGCCCTCGACGAGGAACTCGGTCCGCTCGCGGGCACAACCGACGCGTCGTGACGGTATCGGATTCGGACCCACCCCTGCGGGTCCGAATCCGATACGCCTTCACTGCATCAGCCGGTGACGCCGGTGATCTCGTTCGGCGTCTGCGGAAGATCGGCCGAATCGGACACGGTCCAGGACTCGAGGTCGACCGCGTGGATCCTGTTCTTCGCCGGATCGGTCACGTAGGCCGTGCCGTCCTGCACGAACAGGGCGGGCCGGGGCGACTGCCACTGCTCCGGCTCGGTCCAGGGGTCGATCAGCGGCACCGTACGGGTCACCGTCTTGGACGCGGGATCGATCACGTGCAGTGCGCCGTCGGTACCCAGGACGAGCGCTTCACCGTGCACACCGCGGCCGAGGGAACGGAACGTGTAGCTGGTGCCGAGGTCGACGAGCGTCAGCTGTCCGATGGTGGTGTCGGTCAGGCTGATCCGCTGAGGACGCTCGAGCTCGGCGTCCGGGTCGGTCTTGTAGTCGCCGAGGATGATCGGGGAATTCTCGTCCCCGGCCTGGTTGCCGATGCGTCCGTACGGATCGGGACTGGTCACCTTGGTGATGACGCCGTCACGGTAGATCAGCAGGCCGTTCTGGCAACCGACAACCACGGTTTCGTCCGCCGCCACGGCTTCGCCGTGTACACCGGGGCACTCCTCGTTGCGCGCGATCTCCTTGCGGTCGCGGTCGAGTACGACGATGCCGGTCCGCTCGTCTTCGTTGCCCACCGTGGTGAGCATGCTGCCGTCCGACAGTTCCACCGCCACACCATGGTGCGCTTCCGGTGTCGTGTAGTCGGTGGTCTCGGGCAGACCATCGGCGAGCTTTGCCGGGTCGAAGACGCGCACCAGGCCGGTGCCGTCGTCGAACAGCACCGTTTTGCCGTCGTGCCGGACCACGTGCCCAGGCGTCGTCGCGTCGAACGAGATGTCCGTGACAGCCGGATCACTGACGAAATGGCTGTCGCCGTCTGTCCAGGTTCCGGTGTCGAGCGCGGTGAAACTGCTGCCCGTGCTGATGAGTACATGCCGGCCGTCACCCGCCGGGTTGAGGCGGTTGAACCCGTCCATCTCGGCGGTTCCGACGACATCGAGTGTCTTCGCGTCGAGCACGAGAACACCTCCGTCGTAGCTCAACGCGAGTCGGGGCGTCGCCGAATCGGTGCGCGTTGCGTTGTCGGTGGCAGCGTCTGCCGAGTCGGAAGAGCAGGAAGTCAAAAGCGCAGCCGAGAGTCCTAGAGCAACAACGGCCGCGGGCAGGGGAGATCTACGCAAAAGGGTCACCCATGAGAAGTACTCCTTATCGCAAATGATTGTCAAAGCCATGAATGTGCATGTGGCGATGTGTCACGACGCCAGGCTCCGGCTGATCGTGAGGGAATTGGAGTCCATCATCTGTATGTAGGTCCCGGCGTCCGACCCCACGTCCCCGAGTGACTCGGTGAACAGGGAAACGACGGCGACGGGCAACCTCGCCTCCCAAGCCAGCACTTCGGCGAGCCGATTCGGTTGTGACGAATCCACGAAGATTGCCGGCGCCTTCGCGGAAGTGATGGTGGCGGCGAGTTGCGACAGGTCGGAAGCGCTGGGTGACGCCAGCGTGGTCCCACTCGGAATGACCGCGCCGACCACCTCGAAATCGAATCGCTCTGCGAGATAGCCGAATACATGATGGTTGGTGACCAGTGTGCGGCGCTCTTCCGGAATGCCTGCGAACCGAGACGTCATCCGCTCGGTCAGCTCCTCGAGTTGACCCGAGTAGTCATCGGATCGATCTCGAATCACCTGTGCGTCCACACCGGTCACGTGCTCGATGACCGCGTCGCGAACAAGGGCGACAGCTTCGCGCATGCGGTCCGGATCGGTCCAGATATGTGGGTCCAGTAAGCCCGAGGACTGCCCGGTGCCGTATTCGATGGGCCGCACACGCTCACCGACCTCGAGAATCGGGATCGACTCGGCCCGTGCAGCTTCGACGGTGCTTCCCAGTCCCTCTTCGAGTCCGAGTCCGTTTGATACGACGAGATCGGCGCTCTCCACCCGTGCGGCTTCCGGCGCCGAGATCTCGAACGAGTGCGGGTCGGCATTCCTCGGCATCAGCACCATGACGTCGGCCTGATCCCCGACGACGTTCTCCACCACGTCGCCCAGAATGTTCGTCGTCACCACCACCAACGGGCCATCGGAGGCGGAGGAGGTACACGCGGTGACGGCCGAGGCGGTGAGCGCGAGCAGAAGACCGAGCGGCACCAGGCGCCGCAACGTCGCGGTCATGAACCCACGACGCTGACCGAGGAGGCGGAAATTCCGACATCGAGCCTGCGCGCTATTCGTGCGTTGTCTCGATAGTCGATCTCTATCACGGCTTTCGCTTCCGGGTCGGTGACGTAGGCGCGATTGCCGCCGACGGTGATCGCTGCGGACTCGTGCAGCTCGTCGCCGGTCAAGGCCGGGGCGGATGCCGTCTCCGCCCCGGACGCTGCGTCGAACACCCGAAAGGTGCCGTCGGCGAGGACGGCGAAGAGCGAGCGTCCGTCGCCGGACAGGTTTACGTCGAGCGCCGCGGCGGGCGTCCGAACGTGGGTCCAGTGGCGGGTCAACGGATCGAGCAGCAGCACACCGTCATTGGCGGTAGGTGATCCCGCTGTCGCGGCCAGGAGGGGCGTTCCGTCGGTCCCCCGGAACGCGGTGGGGCGGTTGCTCGGTCCGATGCCTTCCGGGTACGGAATCTTCTCCGCCGTCCACTGTCCGCCGGTGACGCGTGCGAGGAAGACTCCGTCGTCACACGCCGCGAGCGCGTAGGAGTCGAAGACGGCGTGTCCGTTCGCTGCAGGGCACGCGACGTCGAATGCCGTCTCCACCCGGCCGTCCGCGTTGCGGAGCTCGAACGAAGCCGGTACGAAAGCCCCTGCGCCGGTGCCCGATCGGGATACGAGGTAGCGATCGGCGACAGGTATCACCATTCCGGTGTGCGCAGATGCGGACGGCACGACCTCGCCGACCTCGGCGCTGTCCTTGCGCAGCTGCGCGAAGTCGATCACGTCGGCGCGGCCGTCGGCATCGAAAAATGTGGCGACCTTGTCGTCACCGATCACGACGGCTCCCGGCTGTTCGCCGGTCAGCTTGCCGATCTCCATGGGCGCCTTGGTGTAGGAGTGGTTGTGGTCGCCGTGGTCGATGGTCCATGATCCGGCGTCGACCACATGCACGGTGCCGCCCGATGCATCGACTGCGAACGCGTAGCGGTCCTTGACTGTGGTGAGGACCGTCGGATGGTCGAATTGGAAGGAATGGACCTTATCGGCGGTCGTGAGATCGAGGACGTCGACACGGCCGGACAGCGCGTCTGCGACGACCAGTCGAGGCTCGGGTCCCTCTACCTCGGTGGCTCCTGCTTCGGCCGCGAGATCGCTGCCCGGCCTGGTCTGGCCGGTGGGCGCGGTCTCGCCCGTCGCGTCCGAGCCGCACCCGGTCGATATCAGCGCGGCGATCGACGTGGCGATCGCCGCGCGCACCAGTGTCGTGTTCTGCACTATGCACTCCATCTATTATTAATGATAATCATTGCCGATAGGCTAGCCAATCGGCACAGGCGCGGGCGAACTCGGTGCACGAAGGCGCATCACTGCAGTTCGGATGAGTATGGCGACGAAGAATTGCAGCACGGCCAGTCCGGCAATGGTGGAGCCCGCGGCGGTGTCGGCGTTCCATGACACGATCAGTCCGAGGGCTGTGGCCGACCATCCGAGCAACACGGCCAGGCTCATGGTTGCGACAAGCGAGCGGCCGAAGAGTGCCGCGGTGGCGGACGGTGCAACCAGGAGTCCGAAGACGAGCAATGTTCCGACGATGCGGAACGACGCTACGACGGCGAGGACTACCAGGGCGAGCAGCGCCAGGTGCGCCAACCGCGGGCGCAGTCCCAGTGTGTGTGCTTTGCGTTCGTCGAAGACCAGAGCAACGAACGGCCGATAGGCCGCCACGGAGATCAGGGCTGCGACGACAACGGCTGCGGTGAGCCAGATCAGATCGTTCCACGTTGCCGACAGCACATCCCCGAACAGGAATGCCGTGAGATCGACCGCGAACGATCGTGCCCGCGAGACGATGACCACACCGAGTGCGAGCATTCCGACGAACAGCAGACCGATGCCCGTGTCCTCGGACAGCCGGGAATTTTTCGACACCCACGACACGCCGAGAATCATCACCACCGCGCTCGCGGCTGCGCCGAGGACGAGGTTGGCGCTCGCGAGGTACGCGACCGCCACGCCGGGCAACATCCCGTGGGAGATGGCCTCACTCATGAACGCCATTCCGCGTACCACCACCCAGGTGCCCACCAACCCGCACAGAACGGAGACCAGCATTCCGGCGAACAACGCCCGGCGAACGAAAGACACCATGAACGGATCGAGTAGCCACTGCATGGTGCTAACCTAAGCGATAATGATTGTCGTAAGCGAACTCACCGTGCGGTACGGGACCGCCGTGGCGCTGAGCGGTGTCAGCGCATCGTTCACCGAGCGGACGGTTACCGCGCTCATGGGGCACAACGGGTCCGGCAAGTCGACGCTGCTCCACGCACTGGCCGGCATCCTGCGCCCTACGGCCGGAAGCATCGACGGCCTCCGCGGGCGGCGCGTCGCCTACGTGCCACAACGCACGGCGGTCGGGGACAACCTGCCCCTCACGGTGCGCGAGCTCGTCGGCATGGGCGCGTGGCAGCGCCGCGGACTGTTTCGCCGCCTCACCCCCGACGACCGCCAAGCTGTGGAGGCCGCGTTGACGAGGCTCGGCATCACGGATATCGCTGCGCGGCAAGTAGGTACGCTGTCGGGCGGTCAACGGCAACGCGCGTTGCTCGCTCAGGCGCTCGTGCAACGCGGTGACCTACTGCTCCTCGACGAGCCGACCACCGGACTCGATGCGCAGGCCCGCGCCGTGATCAACGACGTGATCGACGAAGAAGCCGCACGAGGTGCCATCGTCGTCGTGGCCACCCACGAACTGCTCGATGCCGAGCGCGCCGGTCGCACGCTGACGTTGACGGCCGGGTCTCTTCAGGTGCCGACGGCCTCCTCCAACGCACGCAGTTCGTCGTCGAGGTAGTCGAGCATCGGCAGTAGACGCGGGACGGTCCGTCTGCAGCCCGTCAAGCCGAAGGAGATGTCTCCCGCTCGGGAGGTGCAGGTAATGTTGAGGGCCTGACCGTCGACCGGAATCGACAACGGGTACAACGCATCCAACCGTGCGCCATTCCAGTACCGCGGCGTGCGGGGCCCCGCCACGTTGGAGATCACTACGTTGAATGGCGGCGGCATACCCATCGATCGCCCGAGCAGCATCGTCAACGCCTGAGGCGCGGCGCTGATAGCGCTCAATGCAAGAACCTGCGCGGTGTTCATTGCGCGCAGAGCCGATTTGCCTTCGAGCATGGACGACCGTATCGCCGCGAGGCGCCGCGCCGGATCCGCGAGGTCGGTGGCGAGATTGCACATCAGCAGTCCAACGTCGTTGCCGGTGCGGCTCTCCCGTGCCTCGTTGCGCAACGACACCGGGACCATGGCGATCAGAGCCCGATCGGGCAGTGCAGCCAACGATTGCATATACGTGCGCAAAGCGCCCGCGCACATCGCGAGGACCACGTCATTGACTGTGTAGTCGACCACGTCCGCGATTCGCTCGAGACGCTCGATCGCCCATGACCGCGCAGCGAATTCGCGTGCGGCGGCGATAGGAACGTTGAACATCGTCTTCGGGGCCGTGAATGCGAGGTGCCCACTCTGAGCACGCAGCGCCTTCTCGGTGGCGGACGCAAGGGCGGGAACGATGCTCGCAGTGTCACGCACCACCGACCCTGCTGCGGCCAGAACTCGTGCGGCGGAACTGGGCGACGGGGTTTCGTCGCGCCTCACCACGCGCAGATGGGTAGGCCGACCGGCCTTCACCCACGGAGGGGGCATATTCCGATCACCCGGGTCTTTGCTCAGCGCACCGTGCAGCATTTTCATGCCCGAGACGCCGTCGGCGACGGCATGATGCAGCTTCGTATAGACGCCGTAGCGACCGTCGGCCAAACCCTCGATCAGGTGTACTTCCCAGAGCGGACGATGGCGGTCGAGAAGTGTTCCGTGCAGGCGGGAACAGAGGGCGAAGAGTTCGGCCATTCCGCCGGGCCGTGCAAGTGCATCGTGGCGGATGTGATGCCCTAGATCGAAGTTCTCGTCCTCCTCCCAACCCCATTGGCCGAGTGTGCTCCACGAACGACGCGCTCGCTCGCGAAGTTTCGGCGACACCTCGGTGTCGGCGAGGGTGCGATCGAACAGGGATCGCACGTCCATCGCGTCGGCGCCGTCGGGGGGCTCGAAGAGCTGAAGACAGCCCACGTGCATGGGATTCCCGCGAGATTCGCCGAGTAGAAACAGTGAGTCCACCGGTGACATCGGCAGCAGCATGCGATGAATCCTTCTGTTACCGACGTTCAGAAGGACGACTGCTTCGCGCACTTGCCGGATGGCTTTTCATCACTTCAACCCCTCACGCCGCCGGAATGCATTCTTCATGGCACCGGCGGGGTCCAGGGCGGTGATGGGCCCGAGTGTATCGGCGAGCCGGGCGGCGTGGCAAGCGGATGAGTGGAGGCGGCTACCGGCGGTGTGTCTGCAGAATGTGCTCGCACGGGATGCTGCGGTCGGTCACGCCCGCAGCGACATCGGTCAACCGAAGCCTGCGTCTTCTGGAGTAGGCACGCAAAAGGTGAAACGCCTCGCTCAATTCCAGGTCACCGCGCTCCGCCAATGCACCTTTCGCCTGTTCGATGACCACGCGTGTGTCGAGTGCATTCTGAAGGTGGTGGTTCAGTTCCGTAGTGGCCCGAATCTCCCGATCTTGGACGATCGCGATGGCTGCGAGATCGGCCAGCGCACGCGCCACTCTCGCATCGCGGGCGGGGAGCTCTCGGCGCTCGATGTGGAGTAGGTTGAACGCACCGATCGTCTCGGCGCGCCACCGTAAGGGAACCGCGTACACGGCGTGATAGCCCAGCGACTCGGCATGTTCGACGAACTCCGGCCAGCGGCCCGTTTCGGCAGACAGGTCAACGCTCGAGCACGGCTCACCGGAACGCACTGTATCGAGGCACGGCCCGTGGCCCGTCCGTAGCTGGAGTAATTCCAGGAATCGAACGTTCTCATCGCTGGACGCCATGACTTTCAGATCACCGGCGCCGTCGACGAGAACGAGACCGGCAGCTGCCATGCTGCACAGCGCAACGCTGTGCTCTATCAGAGAATTCAGCGATTCGAACAGATCGAAGTCGCTGGCGACCAGATGTCCGCCCAGGTCCACGAAGGCCTTGATCAGTAACTCTTCCCGGACGTCGTCGGTCACTACCTCATCGTAGGCGCCGACGAACGTCTGGGAGGCGAGTGTTCGGTTAGTGCTCGCGTGGCAGTTCGACGAGTACGAGCCGGTTGCCGTCGGGATCTCGGAAATAGAACATGGGCGGTACGTAGTCGCCGAGGCGCATGACCTCCGCGTCCACATCGACACCGTGCGCCGCGAGAGTCGCATGATCGGCGTCGGCGTCCGCAGTGGACAGCCGAATGCCCGTCTCGACGCCGGCCGGTGCGCCCTCACGTTCCGGAACCAGGGCAATGGACGTGACTGATCCCGGGGGTGCCACCTCGACCCAGCGCTGCCCCTCGCCGAACTCGGCATCCATGCGGCGTTCGAAACCGAGTGTGCTGACGTAGAATTCGAGGGCCCTGTCCTGATCGGTGACAGGCACGGCCACCGTATGCACCCCGGTGATGTGTGTCTTGCGCTGTGCGGTCACGGTGTCATCCCCTTCTCATCACCCCTCCTCGCCCGAGTTCACGGCTGCGCGAACGCCTTCTCGAGTGCGGCGATGTCCAACTTGCGCATCTGGAGCATCGCCTGAACTGCGCGCTGGGCCGCGGCGGTGTCGGGGTCGCTCATCAGCTCGTACAGGCGTTCGGGGACCACCTGCCAGGAGACTCCGAAGCGGTCCTTCACCCACCCGCACTGGCTTTCCTCGCCACCGTCTGACGTGAAAGCCGCCCAGTATCGGTCTACCTCGTCCTGATCCTTACACCGCACTTCGAACGAGATGGCTTCGCTGAACGTGAATTGCGGGCCGCCGTTGAGTGCGGTGAACGGCTGCCCGTTGATGTCGAAGGACACCGTCATCACCTTGCCCTCGGGGCCGGGTGTGCCGGGCGCGTAATAGGTCACGTCGGTGATTCGTGAGTCCGGGAAGAGGGAGGTGTAGAACTTTGCTGCCTCTTCACCGCGGTCGTCGAACCAGAGGCAAGGGGTGATGGGTTTCATGGCGTAGTCCTCTCGGGTGTTCTCGATCAATCCTCACCGATATGGACCACGCACATGCCCGAAACTCATCGCCCGGCGGCCACGAATCTCAGCGGACCGTCCGAGTGGTAGCCACAGCAATCGCACCGAGCAGCCCCACCAGGGCAAACGCATAGAAGCCCCACGGGACGGCGTAACCGGCTCCGAGCATCACCCCACCGAGAATGGGGCCGCAGATCGCGCCGACGCGGCCCACGCCTGCAGACCAGCCCAGCGCGGTCGCACGGATCTGCGGCGGATGGTTGGCCGACGTGAATGCGTAGACCAGCACCTGCGCACTGAACACGAAGCACCCGGCGAGAAACACCAGCACGTAAATCCCGAAGGACACCTTGACGCTGAGCAACGCCAGGAACACCGCGGCGCCGGCGAACCAGATGATCGCCGCAGGACGCGGGCCGATTCTGTTGGCCACGCCGCCCGCGATCAGAAGTCCGACCACCGCGCCGGCATTGAGGATGAGCAGGAAGGTGAGCGAGGCCCCGAGGTTGTATCCGGCTTCCCGCATGATGGTCGGCAACCAGGTGTTGAGTCCGTAGACAAGCAGAAGTCCCATGAAGGACGTGACCCAGATAGCGATGCTGTTGCGCAGGAAGGGAGGTGAGAACAGGGCGCGCACCGGATTGGTGGCGGACGCGACGGGTGCGTCAGCGGCCGGCGCGGGTTCCAGTTCCAGTCCGTACTGCTTCGCGATGGCCTCGGCCTCGGAACGCTTGCCCTGCGCGAGGAGGTACGACGGCGATTCGGGGAGGTAACGCAACATCAGGGGAATCAGCACGATCGCGGGCAGCGCACCTGCAACGAACATCGACCGCCAGCCGAACGGCTCGATCAGCACGATGGCCAGCGCGGCCGTCGCGACCGCACCCACGTGATACCCGGTCATCAGCAGGGTCGATGCCGAACCGCCGCCTTGCTTCTTCGAGAATTCGTTGACCAGAGCAAGCGCCGTCGGGAGTGCGCCACCGAGGCCCACGCCGGCGAGGAACCGGAACAGTCCGAAGAAGAACGGGTTGGGCGCTACCGCGCACAGCAGCGTCAAGAGCGAGAAGGCCGCGACCGCGTACAGCAGCGCGCGCCTGCGGCCGATCACGTCGGTGAGTGTGCCGATGACGAGCGCCCCGATCGTCATGCCTACCAGGCCGAACGTCGAGATGAACGTGATCGTGCCTGTAGACAGACTCCAGTCGGCGTCGTCCCGCAGCGAGGGGATCACGGCGCCGAGCACCACGAGATCGAACCCGTCGAGTAACACCGCCACCCAGCAGAGAGGTGCGACCCAGAGGGCAGTGGAGGAGCGCATCGCGCTCCTTTCGGAAGTGGTCATCAGATCCTCGGCTTCAGCAGTGTTCGTTAGTTGAACACAAGTTCATATTGCGCACCGATTGTGGGGTGAGTCATATATCCGTGTCAAACGGCGTCGGTGCGCCGCACCACACGCGGAATACTGGCGGCATGGCCGGAGCCGACGAACGCAGCATGTTGGGCCGGGCATTTCTCGTTCTCGGTGCGTTCACGTCGGAACGGCCGCGTCTGTCCCAGTCGGAGTTGAGCAGGCGTACCGGTCTACCCCTGCCCACCGTGCATCGGCTGTGCCGGCAGTTGGTGGAACACGGCGCGCTCGAGCGGGCCGACGACGGAACCTACGAAATCGGGGTCCAGCTGTGGGAATTGGGGGCTCTCGCGCCGCGCGCCCACGGACTGCGGCAGGTGGCGCTGCCGTATCTCGAGGACCTCTACGAGGCCACCCGCGAAAACGTCCAGCTGGTGGTCCGGGAGGGACTCGAAGCGCTGTACATCGAGCGACTGTCCGCGCGGGGTGCCGTGACCGTGGTCGGGCGTGCCGGGGGACGGCTGCCGCTGCACGCGTCGAGTGGTGGTCTGGTTCTGCTGGCGTTCGGCGGCGGCGAGTTGCTCGACGCCGTGCTCGCAGCCGGTCTCGAGCGCTTCACCCCGGCGACCATCATCACCGAACACCGGCTTCGGAGCACCCTCGACGACATTCGCCGAACCGGATGGGTCACCTGCCGTGAACATCTCAATGTCGGGACACTGGCCGTGGCAGCGCCGGTGTCGCGGTCGACGGGCGAGGTCGTGGCCGCCGTGTCGGTCGTGGTGCCTGCGGAGAAGGATCCGGCACCGCTGATTCCCGCCGTGCGGGCGGCGGCACGGGGCATCTCCCGCGGCGTCGCCTAATCGTCTTTCACTCAGTGAAAGTGGGGGTGTCGGTAGTGCGGTTCGGGCGCAACAGTGACTGGTGTCACGAACTACGCGAGGAGTCTGCGCATGAACACACAGGTCGGGATCGTCGGCGGAGGCCCCGCAGGACTGATGCTGTCCCACCTTCTGCACCTGCAGGGCATCGAGTCGGTGGTACTCGAAACCCGCACCCGCGAGGAGGTCGAGGGCACGATCCGCGCCGGTGTGCTCGAGCAGAACACGGTGGATCTGATGGTCGACACCGGGCTCGGCGACCGCATCAAGCGTGAGGGGCACACCCATCAGGGCATCGAACTGCGGTTCGGCGGCAAGGGGCACCGCATCGCGTTCGACGAACTCACCGGCGGCCGCGCGGTCACGGTGTACCCGCAGCACGAGGTGCTGAAGGACCTCATCGCCCGCAGGCTCGCGGACGGCGGTGACCTCCGCTTCGGCGTATCGGACGTGCACGTGCACGACCACACGTCCGAATCCCCCAAAATCACCTATCGCGATGCCGACGGCAACGAACAGACCCTCACGTGCGCCCTCGTCGGCGGATGCGACGGGTCGCGGACCAGCACCCGCGCCCTGATCCCGGCGACCACCGTGCGGACGGACCACTTCCGTCAGTACCCGTTCGCCTGGTTCGGCATCCTCGCCGAGGCCCCGCCGTCGTCGGAAGAGCTCATCTACGCCAACCACCCGCGCGGCTTCGCGCTGATCAGCACCCGCACCCCGCAGGTGCAGCGGCACTACCTGCAGGTCGACCCCGACGATTCGGTGGACAACTGGTCCGACGACCGTATCTGGTCCGAACTGCACGCCCGCGTCGACGGCGAGGGCGCAGAAATCAAAGACGGCAAGATCTTTCAGAAATCGATCCTGCAGTTCCGCAGCTTCGTGTGCGAACCCATGCAGCACGGCAACCTCTTCCTGGCCGGCGACGCCGCCCACACCGTGCCGCCCACCGGCGCGAAGGGCATGAACCTCGCGATCGCCGACGTCTACTTCCTGTCCAAGGCGATGTCCGAATACTTCACCACCCGCAGTCGGGCCGGGCTCGACAGCTACACCGACACGGTAATGCCGCGCGTCTGGCGCACCCAGCACTTCTCCTGGTGGATGTCCTCGATGCTGCACCGGCTCCCCGACGACACCGGATTCGGCCACAAGCGGCAGATCGCCGAACTCGACATGGTCACCCGATCCGTCGCCGGACGCACCCTCATCGCCGAGAACTATGTGGGTACCCCGCTCGAGCTGTGAGTACTTATTAACCGCGGGCGGTTGATAAGTACTCACAGGCGGCGGAGCCGCTTCTGGCGGGAAACGACTGCACTCACAAACTAGAACCTGTTACATTCGCCGGAGGGAGAACGACAACAGGAGCCGCCATGATCCTCGATCGGTTCAGAGTGGACGGCCGGGTCGCCGTCGTCACGGGCGCGGGCCGCGGCATCGGCGCGGCCACCGCGGTGGGGCTTGCGGAGGCGGGCGCTCACGTCGTCATCTCCGCCCGCCATGCCGATCAGCTGCAGAAGGTGGCGGCGCAGGTCGAGGAGGCCGGGCGACGCGCGTTGGTCGTGCCCGCCGATCTCATGGATCTGCACGCCGTCGCCGCGCTCGCGGACGCCGCGCAGGAAGAGTTCGGAAGGCTCGACATCGTCGTCAACAACGTCGGCGGCACCATCCCCAACGGCCTTCTCGACACCGACTCGGACTATCTCGAGGAGGCATTCCATTTCAATGTGAGCACCGCACATGCACTGGTGCGGGCAGCGGTACCGCACATGCTCGCGCACGACGGCGGGTCGGTGGTGAACATTTCGTCGGTGATGGGCAGGCTGTCCGGCCGCGGCTATCTGGCCTACGGAACCGCGAAAGCCGCACTGGCGCACTACACCCGGCTGGCAGCGCGCGATCTGAGCCCGAACATCCGCGTCAATGCGATCGCCGTGGGGTCGGTGTTGACGTCCGCACTCGAATTCGTCGCCTCCGACGAGGCAGTGAAAGCGTCGATGGAAAGTGTCACCCCGCTCGGCCGGATCGGCGACCCCGAAGACATCGCGGCGGCCGTGCTCTACCTGTCCTCGAAGGCGGGTTCGTACATCACCGGCAAGGTACTCGAGGTCGACGGAGGCCTCGACCAGCCGAACCTCGACCTCGGCCTTCCTGATCTGAAACTCGGAGAGAAGCCATGAGCTACCGCGTCGTCGAATGGTCCACCGGCACAGTCGGGCGACATGCCATCGCAGGGATCGATGCCCGCGACGACCTCGAACTGGTCGGCGTCTGGGTGTCGAATCCGGACAAGGTCGGGAAGGACGCCGGTGAACTGGCCGGCCTCGACCGTGAACTCGGGGTGAGGGCCACCGACGACAAGGCGGCCCTGCTCGCGTTGAAACCGGATTGCATCGTGCATACCGCGATGACGGACGACCGCATCTTCGAGGCCGTCGAGGAGCTGATCTCCTTTCTCGAAGCGGGCGTCAACGTCGTGTCCTCGGGTCCGGTGCTGCTGCAATATCCGATCGGCGTCGTCCCGGCCGAACTCGTCGACCGCATCCGCCGTGCCGGCGAGCAGGGTGGCGCCAGTCTGCACGTCAACGGCATCGACCCAGGGTTCGCCAATGACGTTCTGCCGCTGGCCATGACAAGTTTGTCGCAGCGCATCGACGAGGTCCGCTGTTACGAGATCGCCGACTACTCCACGTACTACCAGCCCGTGGTGATGCGGGACATCTTCGGATTCGGGAAACCTCTCGACGAGACGCCTATGCTGTTTCAGCCCGGAGTGCTGTCGCTGGCGTGGGGAAGCGTCGTCCGCCAGATCGCGGCAGGCCTCGACATCACACTCGACGAGCCGCTGGTGGAGAAGGTCGCACGGATTCCGGCAGACCGCGACCTCGACGTCGTGTCCTGTCTCATCCCCGCAGGCACGACGGCTGCCGTGCGGTTCGAGGTCATCGGCACCGTCGACGGCGTACCGCGCGTGGCACTCGAGCACATCACCCGGACGCATCCGGACCAAATGCCCGAGTGGCCGAAGCCGAACCGCGGTGACGGCTGCTATCGCATCGACATCACGGGTGAGCCGATGATGTCCGTCGAGTTCAACCACAACGGCGAAAACGGTGACCACAACGTGTCGGGCATGATCGTCACCGCGATGCGATTGGTGAACTCGGTGCATGCCGTCGTCGAGGCCGAACCCGGACTCGTCACCGCACTGGATCTGCCGCTCATCACCGGTCGCGGGTTGTGCGCTCCGCGCCCCGTGAGTACTTATTAACATCGGGTGGTTAAGAAGTCCTCACAGGGGCGAAGCCCTCACGGGCGGAGCCGTCAGTGCGCCTCGGCGAGCTCCGCTCCGATGCCGGTCTCGGCGCGCACCAGCATTTCGGCGAACTTCTCGTCTCGGTCGGACTTGATGCCGTTCCGCCGTTCCGCGACGAGCGAGCCGATCACTGCTGCAGCCAAACCCAGAGGCATTGTGATGATGACGGGCAATTGGATGGTGAGTGGTGCCGGTCCGCTACCCAACCAGAGCGCCTCTGTGAACATCAGGCTGATCACGGTCGACGCCAGCCCCACCGAGATTCCCCACACGGCTCCTGTGCTGTTGAACCGTCGCCAGTTGAGACTGAGGAGCAGGCTGGGCAGGTGAGCGCTTCCCGCCACCATGAACGCCATTCCCATGAAGTAGGTGATATTCGTGCTGTCGCCAATTGCCATGGTCAGCCCGATGGCGATGATGCTGAACGCAACCGCGGCGTACCGCGCGATCTTTGCTTCGCGGATGTCCGTGGATTCCGTGTCGGCGGCTTTCGTGCGGGTGACGGTGGGCCAGACATCGTGCGCGAAAGTGCCCGCCGCCGAGATCACCACACCGGCGACCACGGCGACGATGCTGGCGAATGCCACGGCCGCCACCATGGCCAAGGCGATCGATCCGCCTACGGTGCCGACGCCACCGCCGAGTTCGGTGACCAGGGTGGGTGCCGCAAGGTTGCCGCCGGCACCGACGCGATCTGCTCCGTCGGGTCCGAGGAGTGCAGCGGTGCCGAATCCCATCACGATGACGATCAGGTAGAAGGCGCTGCACAGCGCGACAGTCCAGCCGAGAGACTTCCGTGCCGTCGCGGCCTCCGGGACCGTGAAGAAGCGAATGAGGATGTGCGCCATGCCCGCGGTGCCGAGGGCGAAGGCCAGTGAGTAGGAGATGAGATTGATTGCGCCGGTCTGTCCGAAGATGAGTCCGGGCGTCAGGATCGCGTCTCCTGCGGCGGCGTTGTCGGTGGCGTCGGACAAGACGGACGGGAGACTGAACCCGAACTTCGCCAGAATTCCCAAGCAGACGATGATGGCCAGGACGGACAAGATGGACGACTTGATCACCTGAACCCAGGTGGTGGCAAGCATGCCGCCGACAAACACATAAATGCCCATCAAACTTCCGGCGACGACGACGGACAGCCCGAAGGGAATGCCCGACACCGACTCGAGCAGGACGCCCGCCGCGACGAGCTGGGCCAGCAGCACGAATGTGCCGGTGACGATCGTGCTGAGCGCGACCACCACCCGGACCTGCCGGGCACCTGTCCGGAACACGAGAACGTCAGCAAGAGTGTACTTTCCGACGTTGCGCATCTTCTCGGCGAGGAGGAACAGCACCGGCAGGAAGGAGACGACGGAGGTACACAAAATCACCGCCCCGTCGACGCCCTTGTAGAAGATCAGTCCGGTGGTACCCAGGAAGCTACCCGCGGAGATGAACTCGCCGGCAATCGCGAAACCGTTCTGCCAGCCGGTGATCGAGCGACCGGCCGCAAAGAAGCCGGTGGCGCTGCGACTGCGCCGGGACGCGGCAAAGGTGACCCAGAGGGTCAGGGAGATGACCGCAGAGCAAATGGCAATGGCAAGGTAATCGGCTTCGCCCGTCATGCGGCACGCTCCTGTTGGCGTAGTTCGATGGCCAGTACGGCCGCATCGGCGGCCGGCTGAATGTAGGTCCGGGATAGCCGGAAGTAGGCGTACACCAGAAGCCAGGTGCCGGCGAACTGGGAGAACACCACCCACAGTGAGAGCGGTATGCCCAATAGTGCAGTCCCGCCGAGCACTTCGGGGAAGAAGGCGAACCCGACGAGGAAGCTGGTGAACAATCCGACCGCGACGACGCCGAGGCTTGCCGTCACGGCGCGGCGGCGTCGTCGCAGTTCGACGAACTCCGGCAACGCGAGGATCGGTGACCAGATCGCGCTGTCGGATTCGGCCAGGGAGGCGTGGGTGGTCATGCGTGCACCGCCGCACGGCGCGCGGAGTCGAGCGCGAACCGGTTCTCGTCCCAGCCGTCGGTCAGCGGCCCGAAGTAGTGGAAGCGGACCTGCTTGCGACGGTACAGCCAGCGGTCGCCGACACGGACCACCTCGTCGGTGTATCGGCCCGCCGCGATCGACGACGTGCCACCCGACACGCACGGTTGCCACAGAAACGAGCGCACGGTCGCGCGGTCACCGTCGAGGTCGATCTCGAGGTTGGTGATGAAGTGCCAGAACGCCGTGAGGCCACCGGCGGCGAGCCCGGAGAAAAACTCCTTCATCTCGGCCTTACCGCGGGGGTTCGACAAGCCGTCGAACTCTCCGTCGTCGGTGAACAAGTCCATCAGAGCGTCCCAGTCGCCGTCGTCGAGTAGACGGCAGTACTGCGCGTCGAGTGTCCGGATGGACTCGAGGTCTTCCAGTCGGCGGATTCGTTCTTCGAGGGTGCTCAAGGCGGCGTACCTCCACGGTGCAGAGCGGGTGAGAAGACACGGTCATTAACGGCCGTTCATGTGATGGGGACCATAATCGAGGGTGGGAGGGTAGTCAAGACGACGGTTGTTGCCCATCCGTCCTGGTCGCTCTACCCTCCGAGGGATGAACACTCGGTCAATCGTCGCCGCTCAGCCGACCGTTCGGCAGCGCATTCTGGACACTGCGCTCGACGAGTTCTACTTCTCGGGATTTCACGCGGCGACGATGCGGAACATCGCGAAAAATGCCGGTTGTAGTGCGGCGAACGTGTACAACCACTTCGAGAACAAGGCCGAGCTGCTCGTCGACATTCTGCGTTCCGCCAGTGACGAGCAGTTCACCGCTACCCGGAACGCCCTGCGGAAAGCGGGCCCTGCGCCGGCGGACCGGTGGCGTGCTGCCGTGGTGGCGCACTCGCTGTACACCGCGCGACACCAGCGCGCCTGCCTGGTCGCCAACACGGAGCTGCGGTACCTCGAAGAAGTCGATCGCAAGCGGGTGGTGGGGTCCCGGGACGCGCAGGAACATCTCTTCGTCACCATTGCGGAAGAGGGTGTGACCAGCGGAGACTTCGCTGTTCCCCACGTTCACCAGGCTGTCACCGCGGTCTTGACCATGTGCGCCGGCATCGCTCTCTGGTACCGGACCGAGGGCCCTCTCTCGGCGCAAGCGGTTGCCGATTCGTACGGCGTCTATGCGCTCAACCTCGTGGGATACCGCGCACCCTGAGTCGGCGCTGTCCGAGGTCACCGTTGACGCCGGCGGCGCACCCGTGCTGTACTGGGTGAACAAGCGTTAATGTGATTCGGGTGTGGAACCTGAGTTCCCCCGTCTCGCGCCCCGAATCTCGAATGGATGAGGAGTGTCCATGACTCACCGGCCGTCACAGCCGCGAACCGATTCGCCGCGATATCTCACCGAGGACCGACTGGCGATCCGTGACCTGGCACGCGACTTCGCGATGAGCCAGGTGCTGCCCGTCGCCAACGAACTCGATCCGGTCCAGGGGACCATCCCTGACACCCTCAAGAAGGCCATGGCGGACGTCGGGTTCTTCGGCATCATGATCCCCGAGGAGCACGGTGGTCTCGGTCTCGGTGTATTCGAGTACTGCCTTGTGGCCGAGGAACTCTCCCGTGCGTGGATGAGCGTGTCGGGACTCCTGGCGCGTGGCAACGGGATGGGGGGCGGCTTCACGCCGGAGCAGGAAGCCGATCTGCTGCCCAAGGTGGCGCGGGGTGAGTACCTGGGTGCCTACGCGTTGTCCGAGGCGGAGGCCGGTTCCGACGTCGCCAACATCTCGTGCCGCGCGGTCCGGGACGGCGGCGACTGGGTGGTGAGCGGCACCAAGATGTGGTGCACCTATGCCGACGAGGCCGACTACCTCGTTCTCTTCGCCCGGACGGACCCGCAGAAGGATCCGGCCAAGCCGCATCGCGGCATCAGCGCCTTCCTCATCGAGAAGGAGCGCGGCGAGTTCCCGCAGGGCATCAGTGGTACCAAGATTCGCAAGATCGGCTATTTCGGCTGGAACACGTGGGAGTTGTCGTTCGACAACTACCGGGTGCCGGCCAGCGCGATGCTGGGTGAGGAAGGCAAGGGCTTCTACCTGGCAGTGAGTGGTCTGGAGGTGGGTCGTGCGCACACTGCTGCGCGGGCCATCGGCCTCGCCCGGGCCGCGCTCGAGGACTCGATCGCCTACCTCCACACCCGTCGGCAGTTCGGTCACGAACTGGCAGATTTTCAGCATCTGCGCTTCAAGGTCGCGACGATGGCGGCCGACATCGAAGCTGCCCGCCAGCTCATGTACTCGGTGGCCACCGATATCGACACCGGACGCCGGTGCTCTCTCGAAGCGTCGATGTGCAAACTCGTCGCGACCGAGATGGCCGAACGCGTCACCAGTGAGGCCGTGCAAATCCATGGGGGCGCGGGCTACACCACCGACTTCCAAGTGGAAAGACATTGGCGCGACGCACGATTGACGAAGATTTTCGAAGGTACGAGTGAAATTCAGATGCGGATCATCTCGGACGAGTTGCTGGGAAGAGTGTCGGTATGAGTGTCCTCACGCAACAGCAGCGCCTGGCTGTCGGCGATCGGGCCGTCAGCGCCGAGCGTCGGGTGTCCGACGTCATTGCCGCGTCGGGCGCTACGTTCCCCGGATCGGGTGCGTCACTCACAGGGGTCGTGGTCGCCGGAGCGCTCGACGAATCGAACCTGGACGGCGCAGCCCGAACGGGTCTGCAATGGAACACCGTGTCGGCGGTAGAGGCCGACGACGTCGTTCTGGCCGAGTCGGTGATCACCCGTGTTCAGCGGTCCGAGGACACGGTGGAGGTCGACCGGCATCTGCGGTTGATCGACGAGAACGGAAACGTCCGGGAGCAAGGAATCGAAACCTGGCGGCTGCCTGAGGGGTCTGCCGTCGGAACCGATCCGGCCACGGACTTTTGCACCGTCGCGTGGGCGGAGCTGCTCCGCGAACCACTTGCCGACGACCGGAACTTCACCTCGTCGTTGGCCACCTGGGACGGGACGATTGGCCTGTGCTGCCTCGACGGTTCGGGGCACAGCCGTGAGGTGCATCTGAGAATCTACCGTGGACGCATCATCGACATCAGTCGGCGTGTTCCCGGGGGTGCGACGTTCACGCTTCGCGCGCCGGCGTCCACATGGGTGGACTTGGTGTTCGGTGAACATCACGACTTCATGCGGCGTGCAATCCGAGGTGAATTCTCCTCAGCGGGAGACGGTTACGAATACCTGCGTCTCACCAAACCACTCGACATCCTCGTCACCCACGCCCGGGCCGCCGCGAATGACCGACGACGCGCGCAGAACGACATTTCGCCACTCACCGGGGGAAGGGAGGCCCGCTCATGATCGAGGCCCGCTATCTGAACATCGATGGCGCTCTCGGGTTCGTCGAGATCGTCACACCCGACACGTCCACGGACGGCACACCCACGGTGCTGTGCCTGCACACCGCGGGACAGAGCGGGGTGCAATGGCGGCACGTGGCATCGGCACTGGCGAGGAGGGGTTATCGGGTGATCGTGCCCGACCTTCCCGGTCACGGCCGTTCCGAGCCTGCGGTCGGCGGACCCGTCACCGATCTCGTCGTCTATGGGAACTGGCTGTGGAAAGTGCTCGACCTGCTCGGAGTCGAGCGGCCTTATGTCATAGGCTGCTCGATCGGCGGGAAGCTGACTCTCGAGTTGGCGACGCGCCCCGAGCGCCCATTGGCCGGTGCAATCGCGATGGCAGCCGAGGCAGGCCCCGGCCGGGTCAACGTCGGCGGACTGCGGCGCGAACTCGAGGATGTCGCCGGTCCGAGTCGCGGTGACCGCACCTACCTCGGCACCCTGGCCTCGGTAGGTCACTCCGTGCCCGCGGAGGCAGCCCAGCTGATCGCCACGATGCACAAGCGTGAAGACCCGGAGATTTCGTCGTCGGATCTCATCGCCTGGGGAATGCATGACGTCCGAAACCGTCTGGCCCACACCACGTGCCCGCTCCACGTCGTCGCCGGAGAGCAGGACCCCTGGATCCAGACCGGTGCGGTCGAGAAGGTGGCAGCGCTGATCAATTCGGCGCGACCGGGCTACGCGCGCTACACCAAGCTCGACGGAATCGGCCACTACCCCATGGAGGAGGTCGACGACTTCGCGTCGTTGGCGGACCAGTGGCTGACCGAGCTACGTTCGGCGGAGGTGCTCTCGTGACGGCACACGACACGGCCACCCGCCATGACACGCTCGCTTCGCTGCTCGACGAACTGGTGACGGCCGACCCGGATGCCGTCATGACGATCGACGTCGTGGGTGACAGGCGGGTACCCATAAGCCGCGCGGAGTTCGCTGCACGCGCCTCCGGTGTGGCGTCGGAACTGCGACAGGCCGGTATTCGGCGTGGCCAGTGTGTGGCTGTGCTGCTGCCGAACTGGTCGGATGCGGTGCTCTGGCAATGGGCGGCGTCGGCGGTCGGGGCGCACGTCATCGGCGTGAACACCCGCTACAACACCCAGGAGATCGCCCACATTCTCACCTCGGCCAGGCCGGCGGTAGTCGCGGTGGCCGCCCGGTTCCACGGACTCGATCTGTACGGACGCCTACGGGATGCGCAGCAGTCCCTCGACACCCCGGCTCCGGTGATCGCCGTCGTGCGAGGGCCGGAAGAGGGCGCGTCCGAGCTCGAGCGCGCCGCGTTCGACCTCGGCAGTGGCGCCTGGAACGTGGGTCGCGGGATCGACGGTTCTGTGCGGGTTCCGCAGACGCCCGACATGGCGACCACGACCGTGACCGGTGCCCACGCGGACGCCGCCGACCCTCTTGCAGTGGCATTTACGACTTCGGGATCCACCGGGGTACCTAAACTGGCCGCACATCGGGAATGTGCAGTCGTTCGCCACGCACGCGCGGACGCCCGCCTTCTCGGCATCGAGCCCGGTGATGTGACCCTGTGTGTGCTACCGGTGTCCGGCGTCTTCGGATTCAGCACCGCGATGGCCACGCTCGCGGGCGGTGGTGCGCTGCTGATGGAACCGGTGTTCGACGCCTCCGCGACCTTGCGTCGTATGCAGTCGGAGAAGGTCACGCACGTCGTGGGCGGCGACGACCTCTTCACCCGCCTGTACGACACCTGGCACGGCGGGGAACGCGCCGACCTGTCCTCGCTGAAGAGGATCGGCATCGCCGATTTCCTCGGCCGATCTCATGAGGTGGCAGCGTGGGTGCGCGAAAAATTCGGTGCCGTCACCACTGGTGTCTTCGGGTCGTCCGAGGTGTTCGCCCTGATGCTGCTCTGGACGGATGACGACCCGGAGTCGTTGCGGTGGAACGGTGGTGGACGCCCGGTGTCGCCGGAGATCGAGGTTCGGATAGCCGACCCTCTGGACGACACCGTACTACCGGACGGTCAGCAGGGTGAACTTCAGGTCCGCGGACCGAACGTCGTCGACGCGTATCTCGGTAATCCGGATGCAGTGGCGCGAGCATTCACAGCGGACGGGTGGTTTCGCAGCGGCGATCTTGCCGTCGCAACGGGCGACGGGGGTTATACGTACGTCTGCCGGATGGGTGACGTACTGCGGTTGCGCGGATTCCTGGTGGATCCGGCGGAGATCGAGCACCGGTTGGCCGAACACGAGTCCGTGCACCTGGCGAAGGTCGTCGGGATCACCGGCGACGGCGGATACACCCAGGCAATCGCCTTCGTCGTCCCCACCGAGGGGGCAGAAATCGGCGCTGCCGAACTGAAGGCCTGGTGCGCAGAGTCGTTGGCAGCGTTCAAGGTTCCGAGCGCAGTGCACATCATCGAACGAATGCCCACCACGGTGGGTGGAAACGGAACCAAGATCCGAGCGGTCGAGCTGCGCGAATGGGCGCAGCAGTGGACCGATCACGAAAGGGATTTCCGCAGTGCCTGAAAACTCGAATGCCCAGGCGAACGATGTCGTCGTCTGTGAGCCCCTGCGTACCCCGGTCGGACGTTATGGCGGGCAGTTCAAGGACGTTCCGGCCGCGGACCTCGGTGCCCGCGTGGTGTCCGAGCTACTGGCCCGCACGAAGATCGAACCGGACGGCGTCGACGACGTCATCTTCGGGCAGTGCTACCCCAACGGGGAAGCACCTGCCATCGGCAGGGTGGTGGCACTGGACGCCGGCCTGCCGGTGACCGTTCCCGGACAGCAACTCGATCGCCGCTGCGGGTCGGGCCTGCAAGCAGTGCTCGACGCAGCGATGCGGGTGCAGACGGGGGTGGCCGAGTTGGTCATCGCCGGCGGCGTGGAGTCGATGAGTCGTGCCGAGTATTACACCGAGTCGATGCGCTGGGGAGCGGGCGGTGCGCCGGCAGCACTCCACGACCGTCTGGCTCGCGGGCGGGTGACCGCGGGCGGCCGAAACTACCCGGTTCCCGGCGGCATGCTCGAGACGGCAGAGAACCTGCGTCGCAAGTACGCCATCAGCCGCAGCGAGCAGGACGAACTTGCGGTGAAATCCCATCAGAGGGCAGTCGCAGCGATCGAGTCGGGGAAGTTCGGCGAGGAGATCGTTCCGGTGGAGGTTCCCCGCCGCAAGGGTGACCCGCAGCGTGTCGATCGGGACGAGCACCCCCGGGCGGACACGACGGTCGAGTCACTCGCCCGGTTGCGCCCGATCATGGGTCACAGCGACCCCGATGCGACCGTCACCGCAGGCAACGCAAGTGGGCAAAACGACGGCGCCGCAGCCTGTCTCGTCACCACGCGTGCCCATGCGGAGCGTCTCGGCCTTCGGCCACTCGCACGACTGGTCACCTGGGCGGTGGCCGGGGTCGAGCCGTCCGAAATGGGTATCGGACCGGTGCCGTCCACCGAGCGGGCACTGAAGCGCGCGGGGCTGACGCTCGCAGACATCGACCTGATCGAACTGAACGAGGCATTTGCGGCACAGGCGCTGGCCGTCACGCGGGAATGGGAGTTCGGTACCCAGGATTTCGACCGCACCAACGTCAACGGGTCGGGGATCTCGCTCGGTCATCCCGTCGGTGCGACGGGAGTGCGGATCCTCGCCACCCTGTTGCGCGAGATGGACCGTCGCGGCGCCCGCTACGGACTCGAAACGATGTGCATCGGCGGCGGCCAGGGTTTGACGGCCATCTTCGAGCGGGTGTAGCCACTCAGCTGTCGAGAGTCCGGATCCAGTCGGTGAGCGCCCGCACAACCTGTGCGGGCGCTTCCGGCAGTAGTGCGTGACTGGCGTTCGGGATGACGGACACGGTGACCACTTCGCCCAACTGGTCCCGCAGTTCGTTCGCCGTCTCGCGGGGTCGAAACGGGTCCAGAGCTGCCTGAAGGTCGAGGATCGGCTGATGCGCCACGGCCCACCACTCGTCTTTGGGTGTAGCGGCCGAGGCTGCGAGCTGCCGCTTCGACACGTCCGGGTACCAGCCGGTGAGCCACTCGGCGGGGTCGTTGCCGGGTGCGAAGAACCCGGTCTGCAGATGGCGGATCCGCTCGGATTGGGGCAGGTACGCGTCGGCGCACTGCACCGCCAGCGTGGTCAACTCGGCAGGATAGTGCCGCGCCCCACCGGCCGCGACCACGACGCCGCGCACCAGCTCGGGCCGGTCGGCGGCCAGCATCCGGGCGACGTAATGCCCGAAGGCATGGCCGACCACCACTGCCGCGCCGTTGTCCTGCGCCTCGATCACTGCCGCCACGTCGGCGGCGAGGTCATGCAAGGTGATGTTGTCGAGCGGCCCTTCGCTCCGGCCGATTCCGCGGGGCTGCGGGCGGGAGACACGGTACCCGTTCCGCGCCAAACCCTCTGCGACGTCGCCATAGTCGTACGATTCGCGGCCCAGTGAGGGCAACAGAATTACCGACGGACCGTCACCCTCGACGACGACCTCGATCACCGCGTCGCTCGTGTGCACGAACTCGGTCGTTCTGCCTGTCATCATGCTTCCTGTCCTATACAGCAATGCCCCGGGTGAGGCGATGCGAATCGTCTCACCCGGGGAAATGGTGGGTGGGTATCAGTCCGTGGCGGGATCGAGCGCGAAGTCGTAGTCGACCACCTTACGTCCCGCATCGTCGATCACTGGATCGAGCAGCAGTTCGGGTTTGGTCGCGGTGGCGACATCGTCGTCGACCCAGTCCCCACCGGCAAAGTACAGCTGCGTGATGATCGGCTGCTTGCCGGGAGAGGTCACCCGTAGGTGGAGGTGCGCCGGACGCCACGGGTGCCACCCGGCAGCCTCGATGAACTGGCCGGTGGGTCCGTCGGTCGGGATTTGGTACGGCGCAGGCTGGATCGTCGTGATCTCGTATCTTCCCTCCGAGTCGGTCACGATGGTTCCGCGCAGATTCCACTCGGGGAGGTGCGGGGCGAACTGGGAGTAATAGCCTTCGTCGTCGGCATGCCACAACTCGATGGTTGCCCCGCTGAGTCCTGCGCCGTCCAGGTCGGTCACCTCACCCCGGAGGACCAGCGCCGGGTGCGCCCGATCTTCGTCACGCATCGGAAGCGTGCACCGGGCCGGGAGCTGTGGGGCTTCGGGAACGTAGTACGGACCCTCGATGCTTCCTTTGGTGCCCTTGAAGTTCCGCGAGTTCACCGCTTCGATGTCGTGCTCGACGAACACGTCGAGAAGTAGCGGCCACTCACCGCCCTCGCCCACATCGATGAGCCACTGCTTGAGGACGCGGTACTCCGGATAGGTGACGGCATGTTTCTTGATCAGCGCGCTCAATCCGGCGAGCGCCTCGGTAGCGATGGCGGACAGACGCTCCGGCGAGGTATCGGCCGTGAATCTGGCGCCCTTGAATTTGTCCGTCGCGGCGTTGCCGGAGCCGACCGCGGTGGGGCTTTCGGTGGTGGTCATATTCACTCCTGGTCTGAGGGGCTAGCTGCGGCCGAAGTAGGACACGTCGTCGTTGCCGATCAGGTCCGGCACTGTCCAGCCGTCGAGGTCGTACTCGGCCAGGCACTGCTCGGCCAGACCCTTCATGGAGCTGACGGTTCCCCGGTTCTCCGCGAACATGAGCAGTTCCGCCTTGACGCCCTCGTGGTTGCCGGCATAGTTGCGTTCGTACAGTTCGTGGCGGCCACCGAACTCGCTGCCGATCGAATCCCACAGCGCCTTCATGATCTTGACGCGATCGACCGCGGTCATGCCCTCCGACCCGCGGACGTACTTGTCGAGGTACGGCCGCACGTCGGGACTCTTGAAGTCGGCGGCCGACGACGGCAGATAGATCAGCCCGGAGGCCACATCCTGCTCGATGATTTCCTTGATGCGGGGGTAACCCTGCTGCATGAACATGCGGTAGGTGAGGCCGTACTCGAGCTTGGGGATGACCGTGTCGCCCACCCACGGCTCCGGGTCGCGGACCATCGATTCGGTGAGGGACCAGAACAGGTTGCGCCAGCCGATCACTTCACCGACGCGGGTTTGTACCCCTCGGAAACCGCCCGCTCCGGTGGCGTCGAGCGCCTTCATCAGAAGTCCGGCGATGAAGTCGAGCTTCACGGCGAGTCGCGTGCACCCCTGCAGGGTGAAGCGCGGCAGAAAACCGGACTGCGGGAAGAAAGCGTTGATCTTCTCCACGTCGCCGTACATGAAAACGTTCTCCCACGGCACGAGGACCTTGTCGAAGACGAAGATGGTGTCGTTCTCGTCCATCCGGCTCGACAGGGGGTAGTCGAACGGACTTCCCATCACCGCCGCCTGTTGCGTGTAGGACGTGCGGCAGATCAGCTTCACGCCAGGGGCGTCCATCGGCACCGTGCAGATGAGCGCGAATTCCTTCTTCTTGATCGGCAGACCGTAATGGGCGATGAAGTTGTAATTGGTGATAGCCGAACCGGTCGCGACCACCTTGGCGCCGGAGACGACGATGCCCGCGTCGGTTTCCTTTTCCACCTTCATGAACACGTCGCCGACCTCGTCCGGAGGCAGCTGTCGGTCGACCGGCGGGTTGATAATGGCGTGGTTCCAATAAAGGACCTTTTCCTGTGACTCCTTGTACCAGCGTTCGGCGTTGTCCTGGAACGGCGAGTACAGCTCCTTGTTGGCGTGCAGGGTTCCGAGGAAGGAGGCTTTGTAGTCGGGAGACCGGCCCATCCAGCCGTACGTCATCCGTGCCCAGGTGGCGATCGCGTCGCGGTCCTTCAGCAGGTCGTCCGAAGTCTTCGACGCCCGGAAGAACGGCATGGTGACGCCGCCGTTTCCGGTGTCGGTGGGTGTCGTCAACGTGTCGACGTGCTCGCCGGTATGCATCGCGTCGTAAAGTCGCGCAGTCATGCGGATCGGGTTGCGGAACGCGGGGTGAGTGGTCACGTCCTTGACGCGATCCCCGTGCAACCAGATCTCTCGGTCATCACGCAACGATTCGATGTACTCGTCGCCGGTCATCGGCCGCGACGCGAAGTTCTTCGTGCGGTTGGCCTCGCTGTCGGCGGCCACGTTGACCTTGGTGCGGTCGACGGCGGTCTCGGGGGCGGATTCGGTGGTGGTCATGGTGTTCCCTTCGATCAGAATTACGAGGCAGCCTGGGCGAGTTGCAGATGGAGCGGAGTGAACGAGGCGGCGGCGTCGAACCATCCGCTGTGGGGGTCGTCGAGGCAGCCGTTCCACGCCGTGGTACCCGAAGTGGCTCCCAGATCATGAAAAGTGCTGCGGTAGAACAGCAGCGGATCTTTAGTCGAGTCGACGGACGCGTCGACGATCTCACCGATGAAGATGATGTGGTCACCGCCGTCATAGGAGGCCCAGGGCGAGCAGATCAGCGTTGCTGCGTTGCCCGACAGTGCGGGAGCGATACCCGAAGAGTCCCACACCGGTTCCGTCCGTTGCGGCTTCCCAGCGAAGTGCATGGCCGTGTCGAGTTGATCGGCGGCGAGGATGTTCACCGCGAACGGTGCGTCGGTCAAGTAGCCGCACGCCTTCGACTTCCGGGTCAGCGTCACCTGGCACAGCCGAGGCTCGATCGAGATGGCGGTGAAGGCCGTGACAGTGGCTCCGTGCGGCGTGCCGTCTGCGTTGGTGCACGTGATCACGGTGACGCCGCTGGCGAACTGGCCGAAGATGTTACGCAGAGTGCGTTGATCCATTTCGAGACCGCCTTTCTGCACGATTCGTGCGAACGCCCCTGCATTTCCAGGGCATGCACACAACATATGACGGCCGTCACAGCCCGTCGATCCGCATTGCGAAGGCTCGATCCGGATCGCGAAAGAGAGTTGCGGGGGTCGGCGCCCACGCCCTTGTAGTGACGGACGTCACAGGCGATGCTAAGGTCGGGAATTGCCCGTGCGCGGCCGTAGCGCGAGGTGAGAGGTCTGGAAGCAGGCATGCGAGAACAGCTGGTAGGTTCGGGTTTCACGGACTGGGACGAAGTCCACGAAGTGGTGGCCGACGCGTACTTCCCTCACGACCTGCGGCCGCTGTCCCGGGACGACGCGGCAAGGTCGTCGCTCGAGTCCACCGAACTCGGCCCCTCCCGGCTCGCGCGAATCGGGTTCGGCGCGGCCGTGTCGATCGAATCCGACCACCCGGGCGCATACGGCATCAACATCCCGCTGGCCGGCCACATCGTGTCCGTCACCGGTGCCAGGGAAGTGACCTCGACGCCAGGATTCGCGACCATCTGCCCACCGGACACCCGCACCGTGATCACCGACTGGAGTAGCTCCTGCGAGATCATCGGTTTCAAGGTGGAGCGCGACTATTTGCAGCGGGAGATGGATCGCGTACTCGCAAGGCCGGGCCGGCAGTTGCCGCGGCAACTCGATCTGCGGTCCGGTGCGGGCGCCGAATGGCTGGGATTCGTCCGATCCGTCGCCGACCAGGCGTTGCACAACAGCATCCTCCTGCAGAGCGAGCAGGTGTCGCGGCAGCTCTGTGGTGCTCTGACGACCGCGCTGGTACTCGCCGCGATGCCGGATGACGACGCCGGCGCATCGGGTATCCGACCGCGCATCGTCAAACGGGTAGTCGACGCGATCCAACAAGACCCCGCCCGCCCCTGGACCGCGGGCGAGATGGCCGAACTCGTCGACGTCAGCGTCCGCCGCATGCAGCAGGGATTCCGCGAATACGTGGGCATGACGCCGATGGAATATCTCAGCGACGTCCGGCTCGAGCGCGTCCACGCAGACCTGACCGCAAGTGTCTCCCCGACAACGGTTTCCGACGTCGCTTCGCGCTGGGGCGTCATGCACACCGGCAGATTCGCGGCCGCCTACCGGCGCAAGTACGGGGTGGCGCCGTCCGACACCCTGCGGGGCGGGGAGTCCTGAGGGTTACGTGGTTCAGCCTGCTCATCGTGATTGATTGGCGGAATGTGTCGGACCCCTGGGGTAGTGTTGCACTCATCAGTTCGACTGGGGGGTCGGTGATTAGCGCGGTGTTAGATAGCTCAGTGTTGGATAGTCCGGTGGCAGAGCAGCTGTCGTCGTTGTCCGCGTCTATTGACGTGCTCCTCGAAAGCGACTTGACGACACTGCGCGACGCCGACGTGCTCGAGGCCATGCGGCGATTGGAGCGGTCGCTGCGCCGCGCCGACGCGGTATCGCATCGGTTGGTCGTCGAGAGTGTCGAACGCTCGATACCGGCCGCGCTCGGATACAACTCGCCGAACAAGTTGCTCGTAGACGTTCTCCGTGTGTCTGCGGTGGACGCATCCGCCCGCGTCACGGCAGCGCGGAACCTCGGCGTGTGGCATACATTGTCCGGTGATTCGATAGCCCCATCACTACCGGAAACTGCTGCAGCGCAACGTGACGGGGACATCGGTCCCGGACATGCGCGCGCAGTGGCCAAGGTGATGCGGAAGATCCCGCACGCTGTCGACAACGACGGCGTCTCCCACGCTGAATCGATCCTGGCCCAGCTTGCGCGAACCGGGACACCCGAGGACGTCGAGCAGGCCGGGCACCGGATCCTCGCGTACCTCAACCCAGACGGAAACCTCGGTGACGACCGTGACCGCAAGCGCAGACGCGGCATCTCGCTCGCGCGGCAGGATTCCGAACTGATGTCGAGAATCTCCGGTGAACTCGACCCCACGGCGCGGGCGTTGCTCGACCCGATCCTCGCCAAATGGGCCCGCCCCGGAATGAACAACCCCGACGATCCGGGATCACCGACGGGTGACAGCGAAGACCCCACACTCGATCGCGCATTGCTCACAGCGGCGGCGGCGCGCGACACCCGCTCGGCTGCCCAGCGCAACCACGACGCGTTCAGTGCCGTATTCCGGGCACTGCTCGAAACGGGGGTACTCGGCAGACATCGTGGCCTGCCCGTCACCGCGATCATCACGATGACGCTGGATCAACTCGAAAAGGCCGCAGGCGGTCTCGCGACGACAGCGAGCGGTGGCCTCCTACCCCTCGAGGACGCATTGAAGCTCGCCGAGCATGCTCATCCAGTTCTCGTACTGTTCGACCATTCCGGTCGTCCTCTGCGCCTCGGCAGACGTCGCCGGCTCGCCAATGCCGATCAGCGGCTTGCACTGATCGCTGCCGACGGTGGATGCACCCGCCCGGGATGCGCCGCGCCGGCCAGTCTCTGCGCGGTCCACCACGTCACCGACTGGCAGAAAGGCGGCGGGACCGACATCGACAACCTCACCCTCGCATGCGATGCGTGCCACGCACAGGTCAACGATGGCTCAGCCGGCTGGAACACCACGACAACCCGGCCTGATTCAGAATTTCCGGGCAGGACCGAATGGATCCCACCACCGCAGATCGATCCCACACGAGCTCCGCGAATCAATCACCGGCACCACCCCGGTGAGTTGATCGAGCATGCGCGAGGCCGGAGTCTTCACCGAACGGAGCGAGGTGCAGGATGATGCAGCAGGAATTACCCGCAGTCCACCATGAGATGCCGAGGGCCGCGCAGCACCGGGTTGGGTCGGTACGGCGGCGGGTCCTCCACGAGGCGCGGGTTCGGGAGTCGGCGGATCAGTTCATTGAGCGCCATCTGACCTTCGAGCCGGGCGAGTGGTGCGCCGAAACAGCTGTGTATGCCGCTGCCCAAGCCGAGGTGCTGGTTGTCGGCGCGATCGGGAACGAACCGATCGGGGTCAGTGAACCGCACCGGATCCCGGTTGGCGGAGGCCAAAGCCAGGACGATCGGTGAACCCTTCGGCACGGTCACGCCACCGACCTCGATGTCGACGATAGGGGTTCGCTGGGGAACCAAATGGACGGGCGGTTCGAACCGCAGCAACTCCTCGACCGCCAGAGGCATCAGCTCCGGATGGCGCTTCAGGCGGTCCAGCTCGCCTGGATTACGGAGCAGGGTGAGCATGCCATTGGTGATGAGATTGACGGTCGTCTCATGGCCGGCGATGAACAACATGATCGAATTGGTGACCAGCTCGAGGGTGTCGAGACCGCCCTCATGGTGATCGGCCGCCAACCCGGACAACATGTCGTCACCCGGATTCTTTCGGCGTTCCTCGATCAGCCCGGCCATGAACATGCCCATTTCCATCTGCGCTTGTTGAGCTGCCTTCATCTTCGCGTCGCTGTCCGAATCGCGGGTCGGTTCGATGGAGGCCACCAGTGCATCCGCCCACACGTGAAAGCGCGGTTCCTCCTCGCGGGGAACACCCAGCAGTCGGCAGATCACGGACACCGGGAAGGGGTACGCGAAGTCGTCGACGAGATCGATGCGGTCCTTTCCCTCGAGATTGTCGACAAGGGTGGACACGAGGTCCGCGAGTTCTCCGCGCATGGAGTCGACCCTGCCGGGCATGTGTGGCGGTCCGAACTGCCGCGTCGTCAACCGCCGAAGCCGGTCGTGCTCGGGCGGATCCAAACGGATGAATGCGGGCCCACCGTTGTCGGCCCGATCGGCGCCCGGCATTCCTGCACGGCGGTTGTGCAAGTCGGAACTGATACGCGGATCGTGCAGCAACGCGGCGACGTCGTAATACCGTCCGACGAGGTAGGAACCGTTGTCCTGCAGCGCCGCCGGTGTCTCACGAAGTTCCTCGTACAAGGGATACGGGTTCGCTCGATTCGACTGGTCGGTGATGCGTTCGAGCAGCTGCGCACGCGACATGACGAGTCTCCCTGTTGCTTCGGTTACTTCGGCGCCGAGACGAACTCGACGTGGCGCTCGGTGGGCAGGTGTCCGGTCACAGACACGGTCGGGCCATGGCTCAGAATGGCGGGGTCGGGCAACTCCGACGACCGCACCTCCCAGGGATCCGTCCGGTCCATCACGGCGAAGTCGGGCGGAAAGGCGGCCGCCGATTCGATGAGATCGCGGTAGAAGTCCAGCCACCTGCCGTGGTTGAACGCGACTGCCGCGGTGAGGCGTCCACGGAAACCGTAGGCTGCGACGAATCGACGTTCCTCGACCGAACCCTGGGTGACGACCACCTGATCGGAATAGGTGGGGATACCGACCGATTTGATGTTGACCCCGAACTGGCTGGACCAGAACGCCGGAATGTCGAGATGAGGGCGGCGGTGCAACCCCTCGTGGATCATGTTGTGAGCAGCCACTTCCGCTTGCCCGATGGCATTGCCCCAATGCTCGAGCGCGATCAGTTGGTAGTCGTAGAGCGGATGTGGTTGCCGGGCAATGTCACCGGCCACGAAAACGTTGTCGGTGACGAGCCCGTTGAGGTCGAACGCGCGGCAACCAGCGTCGCAGGCCACTCCCCGTGGTCCCGCGGCGAGACCGGACCTGGCCAACCATTCGGTGTTCCGGATGCTGCCCTGAGCGACGACGGCCACATCGACGTCGAGGGCTGTTCCGTCCGACAGGTGTGCCCGGCGCAGTCGGCCCTGCCCGTCACCTTCCAATCGCGCAACGGTGATGCCGCAGCGTAGGTCGACACCGTGGTCGCGCTGCATGTCAGCCGCGACCGCCGCGACGACCCCGCCGAGGGCGCCCACCAGGGGTGCCGGTCCACGTTCGGTGACCGTGACCGACAACCCGCGCTCGCGGCACACCGATGCAATCTCCGAACCGGTGAATCCGGCACCGATGATCAGCACATGACCGGGACCTGCAGACAGCCGTTCGTCGAGGCGCCGCGAGTCGTCCAGGGTGCGAACCGTGAAGACACCGTCGAGGTCGCTTTCCTCCGGTTTCGGCCAGGGGCGTGCCCGCACTCCGGTCGTGAGCAGAACCTTGTCGAAGGGGACGCTGTCGCCGTCGCCGAGCACGACCCGGTTGTCCTCGAGGTCCAGCGCGATTGCCGGGACACCGAGTCGCCACTTCGCGTCGAGGTCGGTTCGAGCGGGCAGCGTCGCATGTTCGGGCGGCATGATCCCGAGCAACACCGCTTTCGACAGTGGCGGCCGATCGTACGGTTCGTAGGGTTCGTCACCGATCATGGTCAGTGGGCCGTCGAACCCCAGTCGTCGTAACTCGTCCGCTGCGCGCAAGCCGGCGAGCGATGCACCGACGATAACGACCCGCATGTCACTGCCCATGCGACTGCGGCCGAATGTCGGTGGTGATGGCCTGCACCGGGCAGGCGGCCGCGGCCTGCGCGACCCGCTCGCGTTCGCCGTCGTCCGGTCCGGCGTCGTAGAGAAGGGACTCCTCGCCGTGCAGCGTGAAGACACGCGGTGCGAGAAAAACGCCCTGTGCGTATCCCTGACACCGATTGAGGTCGACGACGAGTTTCACGTCCATCACCCGATCCTGAACAGTTCTGTTGCCGAGGCGTCCACAAGGACAGCGCGGCGCACGGCCGCCCGTTCGAAACCGGCGAAAAAGCCGCCGGCTGTCAGTATTCCGGAGTGGACGGTCTGTACGGTTCAGATCCGCTGTTCTGGAGTTGTTCAGAACTTCCTCCAGCACGCGTGCGGGGAATACCGCCGAGTAGAACCCCGCGGTAAGAACGGCGGTTACAAGTAGTTTCAGAGCGGACGGATGTCACTGTCCGGAAACAACTTTGGCTGTTGCGGGGAAATGGGCGACGAATCGGCACCGATCGTGATGTGATGTGCCCACACATGATCGGAAAACGCCGAGCAGCGACAACTCAGGGGCGAAAGATTGACAATTGAAGCTCACCGCGACACCCGCGAAACGCGCCACCTTTCCGCGTTGGATGCAGCGATAGACATCCTGACCGACGCGCGAGGGGACTCGTACAGCCCGGACCAAGCATTCGACGAACTGCTCGACACCTCGATGCGACATCAGGTGGATATCGGAGACCTGGCGGAAGCACTTGCCGATCTTGCGGAGGGCGTAGATCCGCCCGACGGTCATCGCCGAGCACGCGAGGTGGCAGGCCGGGCGTGGGCCTCGATCCTCCACTGACCCCGATCCTGCACTTACCCCGATCCTGCGCTGAACGGGGCTACGGCACGCGTCAGCCCGAGCACTCGATGCAGGTGCGGACGGCGGGAAGTGCGTCGAGCCGGACGTCGGCGATGGGCCTCCCACACCGGATGCACGTGCCGTAGGTTCCGGCATCGAGTCGCGCCAGCGCGGCCGTCAGCTCCTCCACGTCCCGGCGTGCGTCGGTGAGCAGGGCCGAGACCTGGGCCCGTTCGAACGCGATGGTCGACCCTTCCGGATCGTGCTCGTCGTCGTCCGTGGTGAATTCCGATCCTTCGACGATGGCGGTGAAGCGCCTGCTCAGCGACGCGAGCCGGCGCTCCGCATCGGCCTGTTCGGCCAAAATCCGGGCGCGGTAGTCGGGAGCAGACGAGTCGAGCGTCACGGCGTCGTCCTCCGATGGTCGATGGAAGTGCTGGTGTCGACGGTATAACCCCTTCTACGGTGAGTCGGTGAAGAGACCCCTCATACGTATGTCACGGGCGGCCGCGAGTGTGACCGTAGCCTCCCTGACGATGGTCGGCGCGTGCCTCGCCGCCCCTTCCGCGTTCGCAGACGATGCCGCCGGGGTACCCGGTGATGTCGTGGAAGTGGCTCCGCTCCCATCCGCTCTATGGATTCCCGGTGTCGCCGACGCGCAGCGCATCACCTACTGGTCGATCGGCCCGGACGGCGATCCTGCACTCAGCACCGGGGCGATGTACGTGCCCCCCGGCGAGGCGCCCGACGGTGGCTGGCCGGTGGTCGCGTGGGCGCACGGCACTTCGGGTCTGGCCGATCACTGCGCTCCCTCTCTCGTCGGGCCGGGCCTGCCCGAGCGGGATTATCCGTATCTCGGGCGCTGGCTCGAGCAGGGATATGCCATCGTCTCCACCGACTATGTCGGGCTGGGCACGCCGGGAGTGATGCCCTATCTCGACGGCAAGGTAGAGGCGCACAGCGTCGTCGACTCCGTGAAGGCTGCGCGCGCCGTCGACGAATCGCTGTCGAACAAGTGGGTGGTGGTCGGCCAGTCTCAGGGCGGCGGCGCCGCTGTCATCACCGGGCGCTATGCGACGGAGTACGGCGGGAAGTCGCTCGACTACCGCGGCGCCGTCGGTACCGGCGTTCCCGCGAACATCGAGTTGGCATTGCTGCCGCTCGGTCCCGGAGTTCCCCCGACCGCCATTCCGGCAGGGCTCACGTCGTATCTGTTCTACATCCTGGCCGGCCTGCGCTCTGCTCATCCCGAGATCGGCCTCGACGCTTACCTCACCCCACTCGGTGCGCAGTATGTCGACGCCGCCGAGCAGTTGTGCGTCCACGAGATGCACGAGGCCGCGGAGGGGGTGATCGTCGGTAACCTCTTCAGCAAGCCGCTGAACGAGATCCCGAACTTCTACCCGTTGTTGGTGGACTACATGGGTGTGCCCACGAGTGGTTACGACCGCCCGCTGTTCATCGGGCAAGGACTCACGGACATCGACGTTCCTGCTCCTTCGGCGTTCTCCCTGGTGGCGGCACTCACTGCGAACGGTGAGCCGGTGACGTTCAAGACCTATCCCACCGATCACAGCGGCACGTTGATCGAGTCGCAGGCGGACACCATCCCGTTCGTGAGAGACCTCTTCGCCGGGTAGCGGCATGTGTGCAGATCTCGGACACTTGCGCCCCCGGACGTGCGGCACTATGGCGTGGGTCACAGACTGTCAGTACGTTCAGGAGGGGTCGCGCGTCGTGTGCACGGCCCGAACAGGCCAAGGAGGCGAGGGTGGAATTCGGCGGCTCGACCGGGTCTGCGGCAATGCGGCCCGAAATCGCATTGTCGTGGAAGCGGTCGGCGCTCAGCGGCCTCGAACCGAGTTCGACACCGGACGCCGACCCCTGCAGCGACCTCGACGGATCCAGCCGGTTACTGCAGGCCGCGCGGCCCATCCTCGCCGAAATGGATTCCCAGATCCAGGGCACCGGCTTTTGCGTTCTCCTCGCTGACCGCGACTGCCGCATAGTGGCCAGGCTCTTCGACGGGGCCAAGGTCGAACGGATGATCGACGCCGCCGGCGCTGTGCTGGGCACACGATTCGGTGAGGACTGTGTCGGCACGACAGCGCTGGGCACGCCGCTCGAGATCCGCCGTGGCGTCGTCATTCACCGCGACGAGCACTACCTCGAACGGTTCAAGGACTTCAGTTGTTACGGCCACCCCATCGTCCATCCAGCGACTCGCCGGGTGGAAGGCATCCTCGACATGACGGGGACCGCCGCCCGGGCGAACCCGCTCTTCGCCCCGTTCCTCGCGCGCGCGGCGAGTGACATCGAACGACGCCTGCTCGAGGGGTCTCGGGTGTCACAACAGCGCCTGGTCGACGCGTTCCAGCGCATCTCGCCCCAGAATCAGCTCGCTGTCACCGCGATCGGCGAGGACATCCATCTCAGTAATCGGGTCGCGCTGGACCTTCTCCAGGTGGCCGACCATGCGACGCTCCGCAGCATGGTCGCAGATCTGCGTCCCGATCAGTCGAAGACGGCTCGTATTCGACTGTCGTCCGGCGAAGCAGCACTGGTGCAGGCCGACTACGTCGAGGGCACGGAGGGCGGGGCGGTGTTCGTCGTCCGCCCGGAACATCGGACCAGCACGCCGATTCGCCGCGGGAGGTTGGCGTCCAGTTCGGTGCTGCAGCGCAGTAGGTCGGAACTCGCACGGCTGCGGGACACCAGGGAACCGGTGGTCATCAGCGGTGAGCCGGGCACCGGCAGAACCACCGCGATTCGCGACCTCGCCGGTGACAAGTCGCTCGTATGTATGCACGCTGCGGGCATCGCGCTCGACGGCACGCAGCGATGGCTCGACAGGCTCGTGACGCTGGCATCCGGTTCGGTGGACGTTCTCGGGATCGAAGAGGTGCAGCTGCTTCCCGAGTCGATGCAACCGCTTCTCGCGAAGATGCTCGATTCGGAAGCAGGGCCGCGCATCGTCCTGACGAGTACACCTCTGGACAGTGTCCCACCGAGCGTTGCCGGGTTGATCGGTCGGTGTTCCGGACAGGTAGTGCTCCCGCCGTTGCGGCAACGCAGCCGCGAGTTCGCGGACATCGCGCAGGCGATTCTCGACTCGCTGGAACCCGGATTGCGCCTCACGGCAAGCACGATCGAAGCGCTCGTGGCCCGCGAGTGGCCCGGGAATCTCGCCGAGCTGTCCGTCGTCCTGCGGACTGCGGCGCGGCGACGCACCAGCGCGAACATCGCTGTCTCCGATCTGCCGGAGTCGTATCGGACGCCGCAGCGAGTGACCCGTCTCGCCGGGCGTGAGCGCGCGGAGCGGCAGGCCATCATCGACGCGCTGCAGGAATGCGGGGGCAACAAAGTGCACGCCGCGAACGCGCTCGGTATCAGCCGCAGCACGCTGTACACCCGTATGCGTGCGCTGGATATCACTGTCTGACAGCGCTTCGCGCATACCGTCGTCGAACGGCGAAGTGTCCGGAGTCAGGACAGTTAGTGACATTGCCATCCGTGCACTATGGGCTACGTCACATTCACGACTTCGGAGGTTTTGATGACAGCGACGATCGAGCCGAGCCAGGCAGAACTCTTGCCGGCAGTACGGAACTTCCTGTCCGGTACCAAGAAATTCCTCGTAGGCGGGCAGTGGGTGGAATCGGTGACCGGTGAGACTTTCGAGACCATCGACCCGGCGGACGGTCAGGTCCTGACCACGGTAGCCCGCGGCGGAGCCGAGGACATCGATCGCGCAGTTCGTGCCGCCCGCAAAGCATTCGACGAAGGTCCCTGGCCGACCATGAAGCCGAACGAGCGGGAACGTCTCATCTGGCGGGTCGGTGACATCCTCTCCGAACGCGCCGACGAGTTCGGCCAACTCGAGTCGCTCGACAACGGCAAGTCGGCGGGCATCGCTTCCGCCGTCGACGTCGCCTGGTCCGCGGACATCTTCCGGTACTTCGCCGGCTGGGCCACCAAGATCGAGGGCAGCACGGTCAACGTGAGCATGCCTTTCGTCCCGGGCGGGCAGTTCCACGCCTACACCTTGCGTGAGCCCGTCGGTGTCTGCGGCCTCATCGTGCCCTGGAACTTCCCGCTGCTGATGGCCGCTTTCAAGCTGGCGCCCGCACTGGCGGCCGGCAACACGGTAATCCTCAAACCCGCCGAGCAGACACCACTGACCGCCCTGCTGCTCGGTGAAGTGTTCGAGGAGGCAGGCTTCCCGCCCGGTGTGGTCAACATCGTCACCGGGTACGGCGACGCCGGCGCGGCATTATCCGCCCACGACGACGTCGACAAGATCGCGTTCACCGGCTCCACGGAGGTGGGCAAGAAGATCGTCGACGCCGCCAAGGGCAACCTCAAGAAGGTGTCCCTCGAACTCGGGGGCAAGAGCGCCAACGTCGTGTTCGCGGACGCCGACTTCGACGCCGCCGTGACCGGTTCGCTCAACGCCTGGCTGTTCAACCACGGCCAGTGCTGCGTCGCAGGCACCCGGATGTTCGTCGAGGACAGCATCTTCGACGACTTCACCGCTGCGGTGGCCGAGGCGGCGTCGCAGGTCAAGATCGGCCCCGGTCTCGATCCCACCACTCAGCTCGGACCGCTGGTGTCGCAGGAACAGTTCGACAAGGTGACCGGTTACCTGGCTGCGGGACTCGCCGACGGCGCACGCGCCCTCACCGGCGGAAAGCGCTGGGGCGAGAGCGGGTTCTACGTCGAACCGACCGTATTCGTCGACGTGAAACCCGAATTCAGCATCGTCGAGGAAGAGATTTTCGGCCCGGTCGTAGCCGCTTTGCCGTTCAACGCGCAGGAAGGTGTGGCCAAGGCCGCCAACAGCAGCATCTATGGTCTCGCCGCCGGCATCTGGACCAAGGACATGTCCAAGGCGCACCTCACGGCCCGTCAGCTCAAGGCCGGTTCGGTATGGATCAACCAGTACAACGGTTTCGACACGGCAATGCCGTTCGGCGGGTACAAGCAGTCGGGCTGGGGTCGTGAGCTCGGTGCCACCGCCATCGACCTCTACACCCAGACCAAAGCCGTCAACATCGCACTCTGATCGTCACTCGTCGAGGAGAAGACATGAAGACACAAGCAGCCGTCCTACTCGGACCGGGCAAGCCCTTCGAGATCATGGAACTCGAGCTGGACGGTCCGGGGCCGGGCGAGGTTCTCATCAAGTACACCGCCGCCGGTCTGTGCCATTCGGACCTGCACCTGACCGACGGTGACCTGCCGCCGCGTTACCCGATCGTCGGTGGGCACGAAGGCTCCGGCATCATCGAAGAAGTCGGGCCCGGGGTCACGAAGGTCAAGCCCGGCGACCACGTCGTCTGCAGCTTCATCCCGAACTGCGGAACGTGTCGCTACTGCGCCACCGGGCGTCAGAGCCTCTGCGACATGGGCGCGACCATCCTCGAAGGGTCGATGCCGGACGGATCGTTCCGATTCCATTCCGGCAAAGACGATTTCGGTGCCATGTGTATGCTCGGCACCTTCGCGGAGCGTGCCACCATCTCGCAGCACTCGGTGGTGAAGATCGACGAGTGGCTGCCGCTCGAGACCGCGGTCCTCGTGGGCTGCGGCGTCCCGTCGGGCTGGGGAACTGCGGTGTACGCGGGTGGCGTCCGGGCCGGCGACACCGTCGTCATCTACGGCATCGGCGGGCTCGGCATCAACGCCGTGCAGGGAGCGGTCAGCGCGGGAGCCAAATACGTCGTGGTCGTCGACCCGGTGGCCCTTAAACGTGAGACGGCGCTGAAGTTCGGCGCTACACACGCATTCGCCGATGCCGCGGAGGCCGCCACCAAGGTGAACGAGTTGACGTGGGGACAGGGCGCGGATCAGGCGCTGATCCTCGTCGGAACCGTCGACGAAGAGGTAGTGCAGAACGCGACCGCCGTCATCGGCAAGGGCGGCACCGTCGTCATCACCGGGCTCGCGGATCCCACCAAGTTGACGGTGCACGTGTCCGGCACCGACCTGACGCTGAACCAGAAGACGATCAAGGGAACCCTCTTCGGCTCGGCGAACCCGCAGTATGACATCGTCCGGCTGCTGCGCCTCTACGACGCCGGACAGCTGAAGCTCGACGAGCTGATCACCACCAAGTACAACCTCGAGCAGGTCAACGAGGGGTATCAGGACCTGCGGGACGGCAAGAACATCCGCGGCGTGATCGTGCACCAGTAGGCGGCTTCGCCGCTCGTGCGCCTTTTTGGGCTCTACTGCTGTGATCGTGGGTGGGTTCGGTGCGGGTGAGGGCGCACGCCGTTGTCCCAGTAGCGTTCTGGCTTGT